>CAWIUZ010000390.1:0-18861 GCA_963838915.1 uncultured Acidobacteriota bacterium | reverse complement strand
TATGTTTATGTAACCTATTGGTTCAGACGTATTGCTCGCTCTTCGTCGTGGGCAGCCGGAAGCTGCGATTTCCAATGTGGCGCCCGCAGAACTCCTTTTTCTGGCCGTCGAATACCGGAAGCAATTCCCGGGCCAGGGCTCGGGACCGGCGGAGCGCGAATTGACTGAGCTTAGTGCACATGATCCCTCTCTAGTCAGTTGGGATCGCCTCTCGGCGGATTTTGGCGTGCCGCATCCGGCCCTCGAAGAGACCTATGCGCGCGAACTGCTGATCACAAAGCCTTTTCCCACTTTGATGGGGTACTCGAGCCGCCTTCTGGGTGAGTCCTGGGATTCCAACAACCTTTTCTGGGCGCGCCTGGCAGACGAAAACGGTTATTCTCCGGAAATGCTCCACATTCTGGTGCCGGAGCTGACGCACCGCATGATTGAGAAGATTTCAGCAACCGATTTGGAGGATTGGCCCGCACTGCTTCGCGCTTTGCGGGAAACGGGCGAGGAGTTTCGGCAGGGGAAAATCCGCACCTTACCCAAAAGTGAGCTTCTTCCAGGAGCTTGAGGAGTCTACCATGGCGAAATCGCGAGTCTTGGTTCCGATGCTTTTGCTGACCACTTTCTCGGGCGCCGCCGCATGGGTTGCGGCGCAGGAGGAGAGCGGTCCGGATGTGACGGTCTTTAAAGTTACCGTCAACATGGTGCAGTTGGACGTGGCGGTCACAGACAAGAAAGGCAATTATGTAACTCGCCTCACGCCTTGGGATTTTGCGGTTTATGAGGATGGTATCCCGCAGAAGATTGCTACTTTCGGTGAAGAGAACGAAGCGCCGAGAAGGTTGGAGGACTACAAACCCGGTGAGAGCAAGCCGGCCTTGGCGGCATCTTCGAATCCCAAGCACGGACATCGGAACAAAGACGGCGGATTCGAGGAGGCTACGCCCGGCGAGGTGGCCTCGCTGGTGGCCGGCGCCAACGTCTTCATTCTGTTCGACACCAGCAATTACATGTACCGGGGCTTTGTTTATGCACAGGACGCGATTGAGGAATTCGTTCGGTCGCTGCAAGACCCCGCGCGCGTGGCGTTTTATTCTTATAGCCGGAACTTCACGCGAGCCGCTTTACTCACTCCTGAGCGCCCGGACGTTATCCGCGCCATACGCGCCACCGTGGCAGGCGATGATGCCGCACTCTATAACTCCCTGCTGATGACGCTGCGAGATGCCGCCCGGCTTTCCGGCCGAAAGGTGGTGGTGGTTTTTTCTAACGGTCCGGACAACGCCAGTGCCGTAGGGCCCGAAGACATCCGGGAGATGGCGCAGACGGAAGGGATTCCGATTTACATGATCAGCACCCAGGAAGCCCGGCTCGACCCGGTCTCGACCGCCGTGTTCGAGCGGGTCAGCGCCACCACGGGCGGCAAGGTCTATTTCGCCAAGAATTGGAAAGAACAGCAGGATGCATTTGCTTCCATACGGGATGATCTGGCGCACTTGTATTCGATCAGTTACTACCCGGTGCCTAACCCTAATCGCGGCTGGCGCAGCATCACTGTGAAAATGTTGGGTCAGGACATGAAGGGCTACCACGTTCGCACACGCAGCGGTTATCGCCCCAAAGCCGTCCGGCTCACCGAACAGGTCAAGGCGACGTCGTAAGAGCAGGTGTCGGGTGTCAGGTAACAGCAGGTGTCAGGTTTCGGGTGCCAGGCGTCAGGGATAGGTGATCGGTTTTGCCCTCTCCCTCGGGGAGAGGGTGTCCCGCTGCCGGCGCTTTCATCAGCCGGAGCGGGACGGGTGAGGGGTTGCTTCCATGGCGGCTGCTTCTCTCCCGTGGCACGGGCTGCAAACCATGAAGCGGCCCTTTCGCCCTGCCCACTCGTCACTCGTCACTCGCCTCTGCCTTCCAATGCTCTCCGCCGTCTTCGGAAATCCACTTCAAGCCGGAGGCAGTCTTCACAGTAATGTGCTGAGGGTCGGATGAGGAGCAATTGATCGACACGATGGCTTCCGTGACGGGTGCGGCTCCTGAAACCAGGCTGACGCGCGTCCAAGTCGCGCCGCCATCGCTCGAGTGATACAGCGCTCCGCCGGTTCCGCCCGCCCAGATTTCCTTGCCGTTGCTCTGCACCACACGGAATTCGACCTTGTCGTCGACACCTACGTTTTCCCAGCTCTTTCCTCCGTCGGCCGAGCGCTGGACTTTGCCGTCCGGCGAAATGGTCCAAAGCGCGCTTGGCAGGACTTTCGCACTCGCCATCTCGCCGCGGAATGGCGCTGTGGAGAGCCTGGCCTGCTGGGCTTTCGCGCTCCCGGACATCGATGCTCCGGCTTCACCCGCTACACCTCTCCCGTCGTAAACGGGGACTGGGGGTTGATCCGTGGCGGCACCCGGCTTGGCGGCAGCACGGATGAAATCGCGGTTCGCCCCCGGCGAGATTTCGGCGGATTGGGAATACCTCGGCGGAGATGCCGCTGGCGCCGGCGCCCGAAGCTGGATACCGTGCGGCGTTTGAGCTCTTTCTCCAAGCTCCGCCGAGAGTGTGGCGAGTTGCCGGGCCGGCGGTGGAGCGGCAGATTTCTTGAGTTCCGCCATCTCGCCCGCGGACTCGAGCGACTTTCCTTTAGTCCTTCGCACGGCTGCTTTGGAAGTGGGCTGCGGCGGCAAGGACTTCGGAGCCTGAGGAGTGATTTCCTTGGCGTTCGCCACAATGGTAGCCGGTGCGTTGTTCGATGCAGTTTGCACCCTGCTCCCCGGATGCTGGCGCAATACCGCGACAACTACCACGGCGCCCAAGGCTGCCGCCAGGGCGCCCCAACGGAAAACTGGCCGGACGCTCCAGGCGCTTCGGGCAGGCAAACTCGCAGGTTCGGCCGCCTCGGCTCCGGTGGGCAGTGTTAAGGCCGCAATCTCCCGGCACTCCGCACACCCGGCGAGATGGTTCAGAACCTCGGTCCGCTCGCGCTCCGTCAGCGTTCTTTCGAGGAATGCCGTCAGCAGGTTGGCGTCGGGATGTTCGAATGGCCGATTCTCGACTGTCGATTGCCGATTGTCCTGACCGGCGACGACTCTTCCTTTAAGCCGCTCGAGCACGATTTTTGGTATTCCCCACATAGCGGAACCAGTCTACTCCTCCGAGGGGACAGCGATTAGGGAACAGGGAATAGAGAGCGTAGACTCCGTGTTCCCGTCCCTTCTTATGGAACGCTCCACTCGCTGCCTTCTTGCATGTTTTGGCCTCTCCCGGCCATGGAAAAAGTCCCCTAGCTGTCATCCTGAGCGGAGCAAAGGATCTGCATTTGCTCGTTTTCACGGAGCCACTACAGATGCTTCGCTCCGCTCAGCATGACAGACGACGTTTTTCGGCAATCTGGCTAGCCTCTCGCCCCCAAGTGAAGACTTTGAGCCTTTACCCTTCAACCTTCATCCTTTGCCAGTTTCTTTGCCCCATCTTCTCTGCTTGCTACGCCCTCCGCCAGGCGGCGGCGAACATCCAAGGACAACTCGGTGACTTCCACGTCCATGGCTTGTCGCGCCTCTTTTGAACTCATGCCATGTTTTTCGAGGCGGGCACGAATGGATTTGCGAAGCGCGGTGGTGATTTTTTCGAGCCTTCGACTGACTGTCGATTCGTGCACACCCAGCAGGCGCGCGACCTCGGCCAGGGTACGTCCATCGAGATAATAACCGGCCAAAATGAATTTGTCTTCCCCCGGCAGAGCGGCGAGGGCCTGGTCCGTGGCTTCATCCAAACGCGGGTCAACCGCCTGCGAAGGGTCGCGCGCTTCGGCCTGGAACTGGGCTCCTGCCTCAGTCTGCTCCTCCAGGCTGACGAGGCGTTGCTGCCGGCGATAGCGATTCACGTATTCCTGCGCCAGGACGGCCCGAAGCCAGCCCTCGAGGGAGCCGCGGCCGGTGAACGACTCGAGCTTCGAGACTCGCCTGCCTTCGGTCGAGCGCGTTCCGTAGAGGTCGGCATAAAGCGAATCGGCAAGCTCCCGGGCAGCCGAATCCTCCGAGGCTATCGAGTGCGCGGCGTTGTAGAGCTTTTCGCGGTAGCGGTTCAGGAAGAGTTCCCAGGCAGCCTGACTGCCCCGGGCGCAGGCACGCGCCAGAGCCAGTTCCTCAACTCGCAAACCTTCGAGGAGTTCCAAAACCTCGGCCTGGCCCGCGTCTCGAGGGAGGTACCTCGAAGCGATGTCTTGCAGGATGCTCGCGAAATCGCCAGGGGAGAGGCCGTACCGCTCCGCGCCTGCCTGGCGATAGAGCCGGGCGCACACCGATTCCGGGATGGTGGACGTCGCGGACCGGTCAGCCTTCTGTTCGGTGGCGCTCATCGGCTTTTCAGCGCTGTCAACCTGGGTGGTGATTGCCCTGCGGACCACCCAAACAAATGAGAGTCAACATTCGTCACCCCCGCGGAAGCGGGGGTCCATGGTCAGTTCAGAAGCCAATGGATTCCCGCTTTCGCAGGAATGACATCGTACCAGAACTTCACTGTAGATCTCCGCAGTCGAGTTTCGAATTTCGAGTTTCGAATTCCGGCTCTCATTTGGATGCAAGAATTATAACCTGAGTCGTTCTCCCAGTAGACCGGTTTGATGCCCTCGGTCAATTCCAGGGGAGGAACGAGCGATGCGAGGAAAGCAACTTCTAGGTTTGAGTATTATTGCGGTGGTAACAGGTTTTATGGCCCTTCTGCTGGGGCCGGGTTTCGGCGCGGCAGGCGAGGCGGGGTCAAATTACAAGGTGCTGGAGCCGATCAATCACAACAATCTGACCATCTTCCCGGTGGTCACAGACCGAACCCACGACACGAAGGATTTCCTGACGCTCGATGAAGGTTTGCGTTCCGGCGAGGTCGTGGTGAGCGAAGGCGGAATGATCCAGCCGCTCATCCGAGGCCGCCAGCGACCCTTGCCGCCGGGGCCACAAGTTAACCAATTGGTTCTGGTGAACAATTCCAAGCGTCCGCTGCTTTTGCTGGCAGGCGAGATCCTGACGGGAGGCAAGCAGGATCGCGTGGTTGGCAAAGACCGCATCGTTCCGGCGGAGAGCGACCCCATCGACCTGGGTGTCTTCTGCGTTGAACCGCACCGTTGGGTTGCGACTAAGAACGGCTTCGGGTCGTTCCATTCGCAGATGGCGCAGCCCAGCGTTCGAAAGAGCGCCATGGCCGATCAGGATCAGAGGAAGGTGTGGTCGGAGGTTGGAGCTTCGGCAACGAGGATGGCGGCATTGGTTCCTGCTGCCGCTCCTCAGCTCCAGGCGACTTCTTCCTACGCGGGCGTAATGGGCAACGACGAGGTAAAGCAACGCGTCGAGGCGGAGGCCGCGCCTCTCGAGCAGTCTTACCAGGAAGTCATGCGGGAATTGCGCGACCGGAAGGCCGTGGGCGTGGTGGTGGCGGTGAATGACCAGGTAGTTTGGGCCGACCTGTTCGCCAGCACCGCCCTCTTGGAAAAGTACTGGCCCAAGCTGGTCCGCTCCTACGCGGCCGAGGCCCTGACCCGGTCCACGGCAGCAAGTCATCCTGACTTGAAGACGGCCCAGACGTTCTTGCAGAATTTCGAGGCGCGGCGTGAGACCGTGGAACGCGAGCCCGGACTCTTCCGTCGCACGGAGCTCGAGGGCGACGGATTCACAGCCTTTGAACTCACCACGCTGCTGCCCGGCACCGGCTTCGATATCCACATCGCTAAAATGGCGAACCAATAAAGGCAGGGATGAGTGACAAGTGACGAGCCGGGTGCGAGGCCCATAAGCGTCAGGCTAAGTACGCGAGGGCTGCGAGAGCCGCGGAGCGGCGCCAGAAAGTAGCCCACGGCGTAAGCCGTGGGGCCACGTACGGCGTTCACACCGGCAGCCCCGGAGGGGCGACAGAGATTGTACCGGAGGATCTGTCGCCCCTCCGGGGCTGAGACAACCTGAGACCGCTCCTCGATCCCACGGCTTACGCCATGGGCTACTCTCTGTCGGCCCTCCGGGCCTCAGGAAGCGGCCACTGCGCTCTAGCACGAGTAACGCCTATGGGTGCGATGCCCTGGCTTTCCCCTTCGTGACAGCACATTTGCCGTCGGTTGTCAGCAAGTGAAAACATCAAAACAGCTCACGCCAAGACGCGAAGGCGCAAAGAGACGGGAACCCGGAGTCCGTGTTTTTCTTTGCGAACTTTGCGAGCTTTGCGCCTTTGCGTGAAACCGGGTTGTCGGTCCCGGTGACCTGCATCACCCTTCGAGTTTCACCTTCCCGGCGAAGTTGCGGTAGACGTAGATAAAATACGTTGTGGCCAGGGCCATGCCGATGAACCACCACACCAAGCCGACGCGCAGTCCGTAATCGGCGGCTTTGGCGTTGTAGATCGTCAATGAATATGCGGGGCCGGTGCTGGCAGGCAAGACGAGTGGGTACAATCCAAAAACTACGCTGGTCAACATCCCCACCAGGTAAAGGCAGGAGGCAAGGAAACCCTTGAGGTCGTCGTGGCGCCGGATAAACCATCCCATGGCGGCGAGTCCCGCCAAAGCGAGCAAGGGAAAGACGAACCCCGCGGGATGCTCCGACAGGTTGTTCAGGACTTGGGGTTGCACTCGGAACGTAACGACGGTGACAACGAAAGTCATCACCAGCACGATCCACCAGATCGCACGCGCCGAGCTTTGCGAACGGTCGTGCACCGGACCCTCTGTCTTTAGCGCCAGCCATAGCGTGCCGTGCAGCGAGAGCGTGGCCAGCGCCGTCACTCCGACCAGAATCGTATACCAATCGAGAATGCCTGTTTCGGTCCCCAAACGGAAGTCAGTCCACAAGGCCTCGAAAAAGTACCCGTTGCCATTCAGGGGAACGCCTCGCACCACGTTGCCCAGAGCGGCGCCGTAAAAGACCGCCAAAAGCAGGCTGGCGGCGGCAAAGACCGCGTCCCACAAAGTGACCCAGACGGGGCTGTCGACCTTTTCGCGAAACTCGATAGCGATACCGCGCAGGATCAGCAGCCAGAGCACCATCATGAGGGGCAAGTAAAAGCCGCTGAACCCGGAGGCATAGAGAGCTGGAAAGGCGAAGTAGAGGGTGCCGCCGGCGGCCAGCAGCCACACTTCATTCCCGTCCCAGACCGGCCCGATCGAGCGCACAACCAACTGACGCTCCGCGTCGGTTTTGGCGACAAGAAAATGCACCGCGCCCGCGCCGAGGTCGAATCCGTCGAGCACTACGTAGGCAGCAATCATGATTGCCACAAGACAGAACCAAGCCGTTTCCATGCCGAGAACTCCTTTGGTGGCCCAGCTAGCGGCGTTGCTTTGCGCTTGTCATTCCGAGCGCAGCGAGGAATCTCGCTCTGCTTTGCTTAAGAAAAAGACCAGGGCAAGATTCCTCGTCCTGTGGCCCAAAGCCTTCGGGCGACGGGTCGCTACGCTCGGAATGACAGGTACGGGTCTACCTTGTGCTGGTACAAAAATCCGTAAACATGGGTGCTTGGCGAACCGCCCCTACACCTTCGGCGTAACGAAAAGTGGTGGAGGTTCGGGCCCCTCTTCAATCACCCGATAGACCAGGAACAAAAACAATATACCCAGCACGGTGTACATTCCCATGAATCCAATCAGGGTGAACCAGGCGTTTCCCGCCGATACTTGGGGCGACACTCCCGTCGCAGTGCGCATCAAGCCATAGATCACCCACGGTTGGCGCCCCACCTCGGCGGTCATCCATCCCGCAGTATTAGCGATGTAAGGAAAGGGAAGCGAGAGCATGAGGACCCAGAGCATGCCGCGCGAGGAGTACAAACTCCCTTTCCACAACTTCCAAGCCGAGATCAACATGATGGCAATAAAAAGTGTGCCGAGCCCTACCATGACGTGATAGGCGTAATAGACGAGCGGGATGTTATCCGGCCAGTCAGACTGCGGGAATGCGTCCAGCCCTTTTACTTCCGACAACCAGCGCCGGTAGGTCAGAAAGCTGAGAGTGCGGGGGACCAGAAGGGGATTATCGAGACGCTGATTCACCACGTCAGGCTGTCCAATCACCGCGATGGGCGCTCCTTTTTGCGTGTGGAACAGGCCCTCCATGGCAGCCAAGGTGACGGGTTGGTTGTGGGCTACCAGGCGGCCTTGGCTGTCGCCGGTTGGGAACAGTTGGAAGACGGTGGCGATGAGGCCGGCGATCACTCCCACGCGGACAAAAGTCTGCCCATAGCTTTGCTGTCTTCCCACAAGCAAATAGAATGCCCCAAGCGCGGCCATCACAAAGGCCGCGGTAATCACCGCGCCGCTCATGTTGTGAGCGTATTGCCATAACGCCCAGCGGTTCAGCAGCAGACCCCAGAAACTGGTGAGCTTGATTTCGCCGCTGGGCCCCAGCGCGTAAGCGACCGGGCGCTGCATCCAGGCGTCGGTGGCGACAATCAGGTACCCCGAGAGCCACGACCCCACAAACACCATGAGGGCGCTGAACCAGTGCCCCTTGGGACCCAGGCGTTTTTCGCCGAATAGAAACAGCCCCAAAAAACTCGACTCGAGGAAAAACGAAAAGATGCCCTCCATTGCCAGCGTCTGCCCGATCACGCCGCCGGCGGCTTTGGAGAATTGCGCCCAATTGGTTCCAAACTGGAATTCCATGGGGATGCCGGTCACCACTCCCACGGCAAAGTTGATGCCGAAGATCCTCATCCAGAAGCGCGCAGCTCGGTTGTAGTGTTCTTCGCCGGTCCGCAGCGCCAGAGTTTTCAGAATCAGAATCAGCAGCGCCAGCCCCATGGTGAGTTGCGGGAAGAGGTAGTGGAAGGTGACTGTAAAAGCGAAGTGCAGACGGTGAACGATGAGGGCGTCAGGCATGACAGCTCCAAGGATGACTCAGGGGTTTGAGTATACACCGGTCGTGCGCCCGAACAAAGACTCCAGTAGTTTACGCTCGTCGGGGCGTCATGGAGTGCGGCAGCGCCAGTTGCCGCCGTGGAATAGGTGCGAACGGCGGCAGCTGGCGCTGCCGCACTCCAAGGCGCCGCCAGCACAATCTTTTTCATAGCAATTGCGACTCGAGCAGACGACAAACTTAGCGACTGCGTTCAAGCGGTGCTATAATACCTTTTAAGCCAGAAAAATGCTTTAGTTGTTCGTAGACGGGGTAAGTGCCCCACCCTTGAAGCGGGAGGTGTCTGATGAACCCACTTGAGGTAAGATTCGAGGACGTTTCAGGGAAGGCGTCCATTATTGTTACGGCGAATTTAGGTGAAAGTTGGAGGCCGCTTGGGAACCACTTTGGGTTCTACGGATTCGCCCACGAAAAATACCTGGAGAACGGACTGATCACAGTCAGGGTCTGGGTGATCGAGAGCCCTGCGCAATCAATCCGAGCTCAGAGTGGCTTCCCGCTTGACCTGCAGAGTATGGGCTCGAGCCCCTCGAGGGCCCTGGCCTTCAGGCTTTTTAATGGCCGATTGTCTGTCGGCGCCGCCCTGGGCACCGTGATCAACAGCCGCCGCAGCGACGGCAGTCCAGGCTATTACAAAGAGGCCGTCCTGCTTGCTCAACACGCTGGCGTCTCCTACTGGCTCAGGTTTTATGCGGCCCTTAATGATGAGCATCCGGAAATACCGGAATGGACGGAGCAAGACTTCCCCGCAACGGAGGAAGCAACGCTGCCGCGAGTCGCTGACATTCGTGAGTTGCGCGCCTCTAACATTGAGGACAGGCTGTCGCGCGTGTCTACGACTTTGGACTCTCTGGAGGAGCGTGCGGGGGCGCTGGTTCGGGGCTTCCAGGCACGGCCCGATGGTAGCCCGGCGGCTGTGCAGGGAAACGGCGTGAATCCGGCGGAGGATTTCGAAAAGACCGCGCGCGCTTTGAGTGAGCAATGGTCCAAGGAATTTGCGAAGCAGGCCGACGCAATGCTGGGGAAACTGCGGGAAGAAGCCGCCAATTCGGGCCGGGCTTTCGAGGAGCGCAAGCAACAACTGGCCAGCTTGGGCGAAACAAAACTGGCGGCATTCAACCAGGCTGCAGCTAACGCCGAAGCGAGCCTTGAAGCCGCAGTGGAGAAGCTGCGAGAAGAAATCATCGTTTCGACGCTGACCTTAGCGGAGAGCAGGGAACAACTGGCCAGCCTGGCCGAAGCAAAACCGGCGTCACTCAGCCAACCTGAAGCTAGCGCTGTGGCGAGCCTCCAGGCGGCGATGGCGAAACTGCGGGAAGAAGTCGGCGATTCGCGGCGGTTGTCAGCGGAGAGCCAGCAGCAACTGACCAGCCTGATCGAAGCCAGACTGGCGTCTCGCAACCAGCCTGAAGCTAGCGCTGTCTCAAGCCTCGAGGCGGCGATGGCGAAACTGCGGGAAGAAGTCGGCGATTCGCGGCGGTTGTCAGCGGAGAGCCAGCAGCAACTGACCAGCCTGATCGAAGCCAGACTGGCGTCTCGCAACCAGCCTGAAGCTAGCGCTGTCTCAAGCCTCGAGGCGGCGATGGCGAAACTGCGGGAAGAAGTCGGCGATTCGCGGCGGTTGTCAGCGGAGAGCCAGCAGCAACTGACCAGCCTGATCGAAGCCAGACTGGCGTCGCGCAACCAGCCTGAAGCTAGCGCTGTCTCAAGCCTCGAGGCGGCGATGGCGAAACTGCGGGAAGAAGTCGGCGATTCGCGGCGGTTGTCAGCGGAGAGCCAGCAGCAACTGACCAGCCTGATCGAAGCCAGACTGGCGTCGCGCAACCAGCCTGAAGCTAGCGCTGTCTCAGGCCTCGAGGCGGCGGTCGAGAAACTGCGGGAAGAAGTCGGCGATTCGCGGCAGTCGTTAGCGGAGGACCGCCAGCAACTGGCCAGCCTGACCGAGGCGAGATTGGCGTCGGTCAACCGGACCGCCGCTAACGCCATGGCGAACCTGGAGGCAGCGGCGGCGAAACTGCGGGAAGAAGTCGGCAATTTCAGGCGGGCGCTGGCAGAGAACCAGCAACAACTGGCCGGCGTGGCGGATGCAAAACTGGCGTCGCTCAACGAGGCTACGGCTAACGCCATGGCGGGCCTCGAGGGAGCGGCGGCGAAACTGCGGGAAGAAGCCGGCCATTCCGAACGAACATTAGCGGAGAGCAAGCGCGAATTGGCCAGCCTGATCGAGACAGGAAAAACGCTCCTGAACCAGATTCCATCGAGGACCGCCCCGTACGTGGAGCCCGAGCAACGACGGTTTCGAAGCCAATACGTGACCCCGCCGCAAGCGTACAGCGAGCCCTTCATGCCACGTTCGGCAGAGCAGTCCGCGGCTTTCGTCGATCACGGATCTCCTTCGAACCGCCGAGGGGCGGTGGGCATGCTAACGTTGGCGGCAGGGCTATTTCTGGTGGTGACGGTTACTCCGTGGAGCGAGATTTTCTCGACTCCCCAGCCCGTCCAAATGCACCTGCAGGCTCAGGCCCCGTCGGATTTCGCCGATCAGAGTCCCTACTGGAGCGCCAAGCATCGCGCCAAAGAGGAAGAGACGGCCCAGGCCTATTGGCAGGCAGCGGCATCCAGTTTACAGATGCGATACCCCTTCGGTAGCGAATTGCCTGCCGATCCTGCGCCCGAGTTTAAGGTCGACAGCCAATACGCCCCCACTGGTCGCGCGGGCGCCGTTGTGGAAATGAGGGCTCACTACTGGGAAAAACTCCGCGCCTGCTGGAGCCAGCGCCGGTTCTGGATCGAGAGTCAGTCTGAGCCGGAGACGTTCGCGGTTCACATGCGGCGGGTTTGGGAGCAGATCAAATCCAAATTTGCGTGAGAGACTTCTGCCGGCTCTTTTGCCAATGATGACGGAAGCTGCTGCGGCTTGCCGCTCCGCATGCCGGGGCCAGCACTGTAACTAGTACTTAATGACGGAAATGGCCGTCATAACGGGGTGCTGTGGAAGGGCGGGGCTTCAGCCCCGCTCTTCCTAGGATTCCGCAATATGACGCGGACTTTTGTCGGCAGGTGCTAGTGTCGTGTCCCAGAAGTTCGTTGAACATGTCAGCCCGTCAGCCGACGGGCGTAAGCGAGTAGTCCGTCAACCGACGGATTGTGAGGCCCTCCCTCACCCCCGTCCTCTCTCCCGCTCGGGCGGGAGAGGGGTGCCGCAGGCGGGGTGAGGGCCGTCAAACCCAGGGCTCACGCCCCGGGCTACTTCATGGCGCCCCTGACGGGGCTGCTGACGCGTGCCCGAATCGTCTCGACTTATATTGCGAATCACTGGGACAGGACACTAGCGCTCAGACGCGAGCCAGTTCCGGATCTGTTCGTACACTGCCGGGTGACTGAGCAGGTCCCAGTGATTCATGCCATAACCAACCCACTCGCGGGATTTGGCAAACGACAAGCTCAGTCGGGGATCGTTATGGCGGCCCAATGCGCTGTTGAGGCCGACCAGCCCGTCCCCAAGAAGCTCGCCACTAAGGTCGCCGCCCTTCTTCCCGGTGGTCGCGGCAATCGTGTAACACCGTACTCTTCTCGGCAGGGGTACTGGGTGGCGCAGGTCGCGCGAGGGCTCAAAGCGGTCGATTCCTTCCCAGTCTTCGTCGAGCAGATTGCCGTAACGCAGGTCAGTGATGCCGGCGCTCCGGAATTTGACCAACCGCGCGAGAGGCTCACTGTAGGGGCTCAAGCCCAACATAATGTTCACCCAGTTACCGCCGCGCTCCAAATGCGAACCGTGGTGCGGAGTGGCGAGGAAGACGAGCCGGCGCAAATGCCGCGGCCACCGGTGAGCGGCTGCTTTGCCATAGTGATAGGCACTACGGGCCACCAGACCGCCGATGCTATGGGCAACGATCGCCAACTCCTCGAACGGTCGAGGCCACTGCTGCACAAGAACCTCCATCAAAGCAGCAAATTCACGCCCATTGGCAGAGACGTGCAAACCGGTGTTGTAGTGCAGTTGGACCGCAGTGTAGCCCAGTTCCAGGCTCAGCGCCTTTCCATGGTTGTGCCCGTTTCGCGTCCACTCGAGATCATTCATGCACAACCCATGCACCAGGACAAGCAGCTTGCTGCCGGCCTCGGGAATCGCGGCGGCCAGAGCCTGCGGTTCGAGTGTTAAGCGCTGGCCGTCTCGGCCGAGACGCATAGGAATGGCGAGCGGGTTATCAGTCGCCGCCAGGTAGTCGCCCATCACGCCGTTCAGCGCGGCCAGCACGGCTTCCCGTTCGGGCGACAAAGGCCTCTCGCCCGGAGTGGGTATTGGCGGCGCGAAAACGCTGTCCATCCCGCCACCCACCAACCTGGTTAACTCGCGCACGCCCTCGTAAACAAGACCCGTAGTGCCGCTCGTGCGCCCTTGCTGGGCCCTGCCGAGGATGCCGGGGGTCTTGGCGATGGTCGAGTGCATCGCCTCGACTAAGTCAGCCACTTTCTCAGTGGCGCCAACACCCAGCCGGCTTAACCCCAGAAGATCCGAGAGCTGAATGGGAGTCGTCTTGGGCATGGGAACTCCCTCCGTGTCCGCTGACATGCGTGGCCCTGCACGCCTCTGCCGCTCATTTGGCGACTTTGACGTTACCCCGACTGGAACAGGGGCGCGCGGTCAGGCAGCGTCGCGCGTTCTAACCGCCTGTTTCTTGCCCCGTGCCCGGGCAGGGGAAGTCTCGCGGGTCTTATCCGCGGCCACTGCCTTCAGAGGCTTGGCCGCGAGGTCCCGGAGAGATTTCTGGGCCACCACGAAATTCCCAATGCTCTTTTGGGTCAGTTCACCCCAAGACGTGCTCACTTCTTTCCGCACGGCTTCGAGGTGCTCGCCGGTGGCTTTACCGGTGGACTCCATCTGGTTGATGGCCAGGTTCAGGAGCTTCTGCTGGGCCTCGATGTACTTCTCAACGCCTTCCCGCGCCAGTTGCGTTAGGATCTTGAGCTGGTTCCGGGCAGCCGTCCGTTCTTGCTTGCCGACTTGATTGGCCACCACGACGTCGAAGGCGGCCAGGTCGAGGAACTTTTTCTCAGTCTCGACGAAAGCCTCGATTGCCCGGGTTGCCAGTTCGGCCACGCTGCCGCCAATTTTCGGCAGTTCGCCTTTCCCATAGGATTCGGCGACCGCGTGCGTCTGCTCCCTAGCCAGGTCCAGCAACCGCTTCTGCATTTCGACGAACGTGTCCACCCTGTGCCGTACGACATCGGGTAAGGCGCGGGCGGCCGGGAGTGGTGGTACTTCCTTGGCCCATTCCGCCACCAAGGCGGTCTCGCCGGCAGCCAGGTCCAGCAGAATCTTCCCGGCTGCGGTAACGTTCTCCACACTGCTGTCAGCGATTTTGGCGATCGTATCGACCGGGCGCAAACGGGGTTCGTGCAGGCCCTTCCGCACCATCCCCATGACTAGCGCATTCTGCTGCGCGGTGAGATCGAACAGAATCCTCTGGGCGGCCACGAAACTCTCGATTCCTTGCCGAGCCCAATCCGCCAGTTGGCTTACCGGCGACAAGGCCTTCGATGACTCCTTGGTTTGAGCGACCATGGCGCACTCTCCTTTTCGAGCAATTTATACTGCAGTGCAGTATGACCTCGAGTGTACGGCCGGCCGGGCCCGAAGTCAAGCTAAATAGCACATTTATTTCTTGGGCGTCCTCGGTCAGGACCGAAGGAAACTGTCCCGGCCTCAGTAATCTCGCCGGCGGCCGCTGCCACCGCCCCCTCGGGGACGCGCGAAGTCCGTGCGCGGCGGCCGAGCTTCGTTGACGGTCAAGGGACGGCCCTCGAGGGACTGCCCATTCAAGCCGGCGATTGCCCGTTGAACGTCTTCGCCCTCGGCGAGTTCGACAAAACCGAACCCGCGTGGCGTCCCTGTCATCTTGTCGCGGATCACCACTGCGGAAGCTACTTGAAAGCCCGCGTTGGTTACAAATTCGCCGAGCGTGGCGTCGGTAGCGCTATGGGGTAAATTGCCTACAAAAAGTTTAGTAGCCATGTGTTTCTCTATTCCTCCAGGTTGAAGCGGCCTTTCTGGGCCTGCTCCGTTAGTTTGGACTTCAGGTTATACTTTCTCCAGCATCATCTCCGGTGCCACCATTCCCTCGGCTCGTTGGTCGCCGGCACCGGCACCTCAGGCTCTACTTTCTTCTTTTTTCGCGTGGGTTTTTGGGTATGGTGATTATCCAGGTAATCCTTGACATCCAGCTCACTGATACTCAAGTGGGCCTCGGTGCGAATTTCTGGCGTTTGTTTCTCTAATTCGCGCCCCAAGCGGGCAAAGCAGATGTCCGGACCGTCCTGAAACTTCAGGCCGTCCGGGCGAAACGCCGCAGACTGAACCGTGATGGTGAAATCGCGGGCCTCCTTGAGCGCGTCAATCACATGAAACGAATAAATGCGGGAACCGGCGGAAGTGTCGAAACCTACATATTGAATATACATGCGAGAATCCTTTCACCCCACGAGCTCTGTCTTTGCATGACATAGCTGATGGGGGCGCATCGCTTAGCCATCTATGAGTGCCTTTACCGCTCCTTGCTTAGCGGCCTGCCATTGGCCATCGAGGGTACGGTGAGTATGGGTTGCCTTTTCGAAAGAACCAGTGACACCAGAAACGTCAGGATGCAGACAGAATCCAGCCCGAGAAAGATTTTCCGGGGAATCGTCACGGGCACGAAAGGATTGAAAAGGAGCGCAATCGCGACAAATCCCGACGCCCAGAAGTACTTGCGTCCGCGGAACCCCTCTACAACAACCAAAAGGGCGCTCAAACAAACCAACATATTGAAAAGCTCAAGATAGCCGCCGTTCCTCACCGACCACTCTTGAGAGCCAACCGGCAGGTTCCCAAAGAACCCGAAAAGCAACACCACGATAGAAACCAATTTCATGATTGCCGTTAGCAATGGAATCCTCATTTCTTTCTGCTGCGTGCCGTCTCCTCTTCGCCGAACTCTAAGTGTGGTTAGCACAACCTGGCGGTGCTCACCAGTCGCAGTTACATAGCCAGATGAACCTAAATTAGTTCAGAATGACCAAGGCAACTCTAAGAGGGGCCCTCGCTCTTAACTATGTTAGGTTAATTCACTTTACTTGTCAAGTTATTTGTGGGAAACTTGAAACATGAACTGGAAATGAACTAAAATGAGTTAACAAAAAGGATGGCTTCAATGGATCTACCTTTAATCCTTAGGCAGCGACTTGAGCAACTGGGACATGAGCAACGGGACTTGGCGGTTGCTGCCCAAGTCACGGAGTCTTATATTTCGCAGTTACTTACCAGGAAAAAAGCGCCTCCCGCCCCTGAACGGACAGATATCTACGGCAAAATCGAGGAATTCTTGAAGTTCCGGCGCGGAGAGCTCACTAAGCTGGTTGAGTTGCAGCGCAGGGAAGAGCTGAAGTGGAAACTGGCCGATCCGCCAGCGCCTTTGTTTAAGGAAGTTCGAGAACTGGTTCTTCGCAAGTGTAAACCGGAGAAACAAAAGCAAGTCAGAACGATTTTCGAAAGACAGCCTTTCGGTGAGCTTGAACTTCTGGTCACCCAGAAACTTGTGGATGTGGTCAAGGGAATTGCCAAACAAGAACTGGGGAGTGAAGGTTGGCTGCGTTTAGTCGGAAGGGTTAGCGATCGAAGTTACGAAGAGATGCGGGTGGCGATTCTCGAATTCCTGGATACGGACGTATTCAATGTGTCGATCGAGAATTGCATCTCTTTCCTGGATCCCCTGATTGAGTCCTGGGACATTGACCTTGCAACTTTCAGCCTTGAGGTCGTTTTGAACCGCAGAGTGGCCCCTGGGCACGTTAAGAAGTTTGCGTTCGTTGAACAGCCCGAAACTGCCGGCGAGGAGGAGCGGGGGCTGAGGGAATTCCTTCAAGAGGCTTCACTCAGTGCCGGAACTACCGCGGAGGAAATCGAGTTCTTCAAGGCACTCAGGCTTAAGGGGAGACACCCCACTCCACTCTTTTACTACCGTGAATTGCAGACCCTTCGAGATCCCTTGCATTTCCGCGGTCCGGCGTTTGGGGAAGACGCCGCCGCGCCAGGGGCCTCAGCCCCACCGGAACACCCCCGCGCTGCCAAGGTTCCGCTCGCACCTTTGCGAAGTTAAGTGGATGAGGTGGGGCGGTGTTGAACGTCCCCCGGCAGTGGCAACGCTCCGCAGCATCACGACCACGAACCTGCGATGCAAAAGAGGCATGGCCGCCCACCGTCTGCCAAGTGAGCAAATGTGACCAGACTTCACACCTCCGATGAGGGATGCTGCTAAAGGGTGGGTAGAGCTTGACGCCTTGTCGTGTGCGAACATTGCATTGGTACAGCCTCCCCTCGGGTCCTAAGGTCACACGCGACGCCATCGAAGCGGAACGGCATGAAGCTGGGAGATTGTACCCGGAATTCCAGTACTGTTTGGTCATCTCACATCAGTCAGGGAGGGCGTTATGGATGTGCCTTTGATCGTCGCAGGTTTCATCGTTCTTATGTGGATCTCAGCATGTCTCCACGTTTTAAGAGAATACGAACGAGCTGTGGTTTTTCGTCTGGGGCGGCTACAAACCCCGGACAAAGGGCCGGGGCTCATCTTCATTTTTTGGCCGATCGACAAGCTGGTCAGGGTTTCGTTGCGCATCATAGCGTGGGACGTCCCGCCTCAGGACACCATTACGCGCGATAACATTTCGGTGAAGGTAAACGCCGTCGTTTACTTCCGCGTCCTCAGCGCCCAAAAGGCTTTCATCGAACTGGAGAATTACCGCTACGCCATCGAACAGTTGGCGCAAACGACATTGCGCTCCGTGCTGGGCGAAGTGGAGCTCGACGACCTGCTTTCCCAGCGCGAGAAGCTCAACGCGCGCCTGCAGACCATCCTCGACGAGCAGACCGAGCCGTGGGGCATCAAGGTAGCCAAGGTGGAAGTGAAGCAGGTAGACCTGCCGCAGGACATGCAGCGCGCCATCGCTCGCCAGGCAGAGGCCGAGCGTGAACGCCGGGCTAAGATCATCAACGCTGACGGCGAGTTCCAGGCGTCCGAGAAGTTGGCGGAAGCTGCGGCCGTCCTGGCACGCGAGCCGATCACCATCACACTTCGCTACCTTCAAACCCTGGCAGAAATTGGAACCGAGAAAAACACCACGGTGGTATTCCCAGTCCCTGTGGAATTGCTGAATGCGTTGCTCGGGAAGGCAGTCGGGAAGTGAGCTAAGCCAGAAGGGGGGCAGTCTCCGCGAGGGAGAATCATCGCAGCCGGGGCTGAGCTGTGGGCCGTTCCCCCCTTCCACCGTAGAAGTGGTTTCAAAAACTCGTAAGCCCCGAAGGGGCGGCTCAACAAAGCCCTGGGCAGCGGCCAGGGTTCCGAGGCCGATGAGTCGGATGGCGGGCCCTGAAGGGGCGAGATCTCGGGGTTTGTCGCGCCCGTTCAGGGCTCGTCCCAATGAGTAAATGGCCGCCCGAGACCCAGGTAACTAGCCTATAAGCGTTAACCTAAAGACGCGAGGGCTACGAGAGCCGCGGAGCGGCGCCAGAAAGTAGCCCACGGCGTAAGCCGTGGGACCCCGTACGGCGTTCATATCCGCAGCCCCGGAGGGGCGACAGAGACAGTTGCCGGGGGATCTGTCGCCCCTCCGGGGCTTATACAACCGCGGGGCCGCTCCTCGATCCCACGGCTTACGCCATGGGCTACTCTCTGTCGGCCCTCCGGGCCTCTGGAAGCGGCCAGTGAGTGCTACGTAGCGCGAACTGAGCCATTAGGTTAGCGCCTGTGGGCCGTTAGCCTGGGCTCCGTTAGCTCGCCCCTTTGGGGCTGGGGTTTTGAAACAGCTTCTAGACGGGCATCTCCTGGCGTCTCTCCACAAAGTGCAGCCGGGCGCCCGGCTGAGCCCCGGCCAGAATCGGGTGAACACCGCGCAGGCCGGAGAACCACACGTCCGAAGATATGGAAACAGCGTCACCTGCAATCCGGAAGATAGCATTCA
>CAWIUZ010000389.1:0-8541 GCA_963838915.1 uncultured Acidobacteriota bacterium | reverse complement strand
GCCGACAGGGCAGAATCGAAAAGGGGGCAGAGGAACTGGACGAGGCGGCGAAGCTGAATCCGAATGATCCTGTAGCCGTGAAAACGCTCCAGATGCTCAAGGCCCTCGAAGTTAACCAGTAGAGCTCTCGCTTGGGGAAGATGAATGCGCCGCGGTGGAACACCATCCACCCAAGAAACTGCTAGAAAACCCATCGGCTGTCATCCTGAGCGCGTGTGACTTTTTCAGTTTTACGTGGCAGTGACATGCAGACCCAGCCACCCAACCTGTCATCCTGAGCGACAGCGAAGGATCTGCAGTTCGTCGAGCTTCGTGGAATCAAGAAAATGCAGATCCTTCGTCGCCTTCGGCTCCTCAGGATGACACACTCTGAATTCAGTCACACCATACCATCGAAGCGGGCTACGATACTTCGAGGGTTATCTTCGTCTTGCCTGCCAGCGCCTCGGGCGTCAAGATCACGCGGTCCGCACGGACCTCTCCGACGGAGGCAGACTTCAAGGGTTGCCCATCGGCGGGGTGAATATGAACTGCCAACGTGGCGCCCTTGAAATCTCCGATCTCGATCTCGACCCGCCAGCGTGGGGACTGGGAAGTGGGCAGGGATTCCGTTACCCAACTGATCGATCCAAACCGCGTAGGGCAGCCCTGGACGCTGATTCTCTCGCCGGGGTTGAACCAGTGTCGCGGCGCGGCTTTTTGCAGGTGCACCACATCCTGGTCGTGCTCTTCGTAACAGAGGAGCCAGCGCAATCCCAGGGTGGGCTGAAGTTCGCTATTGACCACCGCCGACCAGGCGTAGGGGTTTCCCTCGCCCGGGAAGTTGCCAGGTATCAACGAGTCCTCCGGCGCGTAGCGATTCCCTGAATCCATGGCGTAGCACATGTTGCCGTAGAGTGTCAGCAGGAACGGCCGGTAGTCATCCTGCCGGATGCGGCCGGCGAGCGTGCCGTGTTCCATGAAGCCCGCGGTGATCGGATAATCCTGAACGACGTTCATGCCGAGAATCTGAAGCCCTGCCAGGGCGCGGTGCCTGAAATGGCCTTCGTCGATCTCCGGATTTCCCCAGTCGCTCAGCCACCAATCCGAGATGTAACGGTGGTTTTCGTAGCTCGTCAGCTCCGTTGGCTTACGGTCCGTATCAAACGCGAAGATGGGCGGGATGTTGGCTTTCTTCATCTCCGGATTGCGGTCCGCAAGAGTCTTATTCAATGAGCGCTCCACGTCGGTCCGCATGGCGGCGGCAATCTGGGCGACTTCCGCGCCCTCGCGGCTGAGTTCGCTGTCCTGGTGCTCGGCGCCGGCGCGCTGCAAGCAGCGAGAGTGTTCCTTCAACCCTCTCCATATCCAAGAGGCGTTTTCATAGTAATAAACATGTGATTCCGGGAAATCATCGGCCGGGTCTCCGTTGTCCGCTTCGGCCGACCCCCAGATCAGCCCGTGGCGAGGGTCGTCCGCTGGGAACGTGGATTTCGTGTAGCGGCAGCGCCGCAGAACGTAATCGATCATCCTGCGCAGAATCGGCAAGCGCTTTCGCAGCGCCTCGAGGTCGCGGTTGTAGTCGTAAGTGCGAGCGGAGTCTTCCAGGAAGACGCCCACATTCAACGGCGCTTCCACCTGGTCCTGCGTGTTGTAGAGGAAATTGCCGTCGGGAAGGATGAAGTGGTCGAGGTAATGCTGGAAGTAAGGCTCCACCTCATCGGTCAAGTTCCAGAGTTGATGCGCCCAAACAAATTCATAATGCGCAACGGGGAAAAGCGCATGGCTGCGCTCCGGTATCTTGGTGTAAGCGCCTTCGCCAATCTGGTAGGTGGGTTCGAGTCCGCGGTAACTGCAACGCGAAAGAACAATGCCCGCGCGCGCCGCGTCGAGCAGCCACTCGTCGGGAATCTCCACCTTCATCCGGTCCTCGAAAAAGTGGTGCCACTTAGTCCAGACACCGGCCAGGGTGGAGAAAAAATCCTCGGCGGAGCCGTTCCAGTATTTCTCCACCTGCTCGCCTGGAGTGCCGCCCCCTTCGTGGTCGGACCTGGTGACAAGATTGTTCGGGGGATGAGGGGGAAGCACGACCCGAAGCCGCGCGATGGGGCGCGACTCGGCGCCGGGCGCCATCACCATCATGATTTCATAACCCGCCTTCGCGTTGGGGTTCCAGACCCCAATATCGGCGGCCGGCGCATACCCCCCCAGAAGCGTGCGCTTGCTGTAACCGGCTTCATAGGTGTAGTGGGCGGGGTAGGACGAGTAACCACGATAGAGCTCAGGCACGAAGTGGCTGGGATCGAAAAGGCGTCCGATGTGGTCGGGCGCCCAGGCAAGCTGAGGGTCCGCATTCATCTGCCTCGATGTCCCGTCGGCCTCCAGCCACAGCGATTTCTCCACCCCTCCTTCTTCGTTTCCTACCAGCGTCCAGCCGATCATCTCCAGACCCAGCGCCGCCACATTTTCGTAGCACGGATCTTCGGCGGAGTTCAGGATGTACTCGCCCCGAACGTCCGGGCCCGGAACGTAAGGCCACGGACGCTCGAAGCGGACTCCGTCGGGCGTATTGATGGGGCGCGGCCGGATGGAGGAGAGTTCGCCAATTCGCTTTGGGATGTGCGCCACCTCGCCTTTGGGCGTCACATAGGCGATGGCGCCTTGATGCGTTACATGCTTTTCAAACACCGCGGTGGCTTCGCCGTTCAGCCAGGGCAGGATGATCAGCAGCCGCCAGCCGTCGATCGATTCGCCCACCTGCAAGTGCTTGCCGCCTTGGCAGGTAACCCGGCCGATCCCCATTTCGACTACGCGAGGAGAATTCTTGAGCGCTTCTCGCTCGCCCGGAAGAAACAAGTTGTATTCGTTGGGAATCCGTCCCGGGTGGTAGCGTCCCCGCTCGAGTGCGGTCCGTGGGCGTGCGGCCTGCGTGGCTGTCAGCCCGATTTCAGTGCCCCAAGTGGATGTTGCTCCCAGAATAGGGATCGTGCCGATTCGTTCCAAGAAGACTCGTCTCTTCATAAAAGTCGCGAATGCCCTCCATCCTCAGATTCGACAGTGGAGCCTGGAAGCTGAGCAGGTGTGAAAAAACCAGCCGCCTGTCATCCTGAGCGAAGCGAAGGATCCCGCAGTTTCCCGTGGTTCAGCAACTTACAAACAACTACAGAGATCCTTCGTTGCGCTCAGGATGACACATTCCGAATTTCCTGACGCCTTCTGGTCTTGCGGTCTATTCCGTGAGCTTGGCAGTCCGCCTCCGGCCCTGCATGTGACGAAAGATAACGAATGAAATCGGAACAATCGGTGAAAGTTTCTCAGGAGCGGCAATCTGCTGTCAAGAGATACTTTCCTTGGCCCCAATCCGTCGATAACCGGCCCGCCGTAGGGGGCGGCTTGCCGTCCCCGCGTTTCTGCTGGTCCTGACGAGGGTAGGGCAAGCCCTACCCCTACACCGCCCGGGTCCGGCCGCCTGCGGCATAGAGGCGCGAGGCCATGGGCCCTACCGCCCTCGACCTCCCTTATCGACGGATTGGGGTCCTTGGTTGTTATGATCGATGAGTTCCCGTTATACGGGGCAAGGCTTGTCCAAGTGCGCAGCCGGTGGCGGGGTGCATGTGTTGGAAAATAAGCCGTTGCGTGCTACTATCCGCGCGGGTTCTCGAGAGGGTGCGTTCTGCCCGCAAACAAACTCGGCGCCGCACGCCGGTTTGCGGACTTCGGAAAGGGGTACATGGAAAACTCCGCAGTAACCTGGGGGATTGCCCTCGCGGTCATTTCGGGTCTCATGAACGGCACGTTTACACTGCCCATGCGTTACCTGGGGCGGTGGTCGTGGGAGAACGTCTGGACGGTTTTCATCGCCGTGGCGTGCGTGGTGATGCCGCTGGTGTTGTTCTTCACTACGGTGGTTCATCCTTTTGCCGTGCTCTCCGCCGCGCCCCGGCGGGCTGAACTGATTGCGGTTGTTACGGGGTTCGCATGGGGGTTCGGCGCAGTGATGTTCGGACAAGGAGTAAGCGCGCTGGGCATCTCGATGGCGAACACGCTGGTGCTGGCGATTAGCGCATCGCTGGGGTCGTTCCTGCCCATGCTGATCCTCGCCCCGGAGCGCCTCGGCAAGCCGCAGGGTGAGTTCATCATGCTGGGCACAGCCGTTGCCATGCTGGGCATCGGGTGCTGCGGTTACGCGGGCAGCCTCCGCGAGCGCAGTGAGAAACAACTGCCCGGCGCTCCGCGCAAAATGGTGGGGGAGGCGCGGCCCCTGTGGGCCGGACTTTTGCTCTGTTCGGGCGCGGGATTGCTTTCCGCGGCGTTCAATATCGGTTATAGCCTCTCGCTCGGAATCAGCGCCAGCGCCGTTCAGGCGGGAAACACTCCTTTTGCCGGGTCGAATGTCATCTGGATGCTCGTACTCGCGAGCGGGGCGGTCTCGAACCTGGGCTTCTGCGCGTACTTATTCCATAAGAACGGGAGCTGGTCCAATTTCCGGCAAGCGCAGGGAGGCTCCCTCTTCGCCTTAGCAATTCTCATGGGCCTGTTGTGGGGCGGGAGCATTTTTGCTTACGGCTCGGCCGCGCCTAAGCTCGGGAAACTGGGACCCGCCATCGGGTGGCCGATCAGTTTGACGGTCGGCCTGCTGACAGCCAACTTCTGTGGGCTGCTGGCGGGAGAATGGAAATTCGCCCAGCCCGCAGCTCGCCGTTGGATGGCCGCCGGCCTGGCAATCCTGCTGTGCTCGATAGGGGTCTTGGGTTGGGCAGGCAGCCTGGGTTGAGAACTGCCGGCGCGAAATCACTCGGGCGCCACCGATGACCGGCCTCGCCGCGGCCATGAGAAGTGGACGAAAGAGGAGTCGCGAGTTCGTGGGATTTACCAGTTATCCCGGGAGGCAAGATGCAGACCTTGGTGAGATTACCTGATGAGCTTCGCGGAAGACTGATCGTATCCTGCCAGGCTTTCGAAACCAGCCCTTTCCGTGCGCCTGATTCGATGGCGCGATTTGCCCGAGCCGCAGTCGGTGGAGGGGCGCGAGGAATTCGAGCCAATGGGCCTGAGGACATTCGGGCCATCCGCGAGGCTGTAGACGTTCCCATCGTGGGCATCCGGAAGGAGATGCAGCTCGATGGCGAAATTCTCATCACTCCATCTCTCGAGGGAGCCAGGGAATTGGTGAAAGCCGGGGCAGGGCTGATTGCGCTCGACTGCACGGCGCGCGGCCAAAAGTACGCCGCACACGATCGGCTTCGGCGTATCAGAATAGAACTTGGGGTCCCTGTGCTCGCCGATATCGCTACGATCAAGGAGGCTCTACAGGCAACGGAAGCCGGGGCTGATGCGGTTCTATCCACGTTGCGTGGGTATACTTCGGAGACTCAGCAAGTGACTGGATTCGAGCCTCGCTTCATTGCAGATCTGGTCCGCGCCACGCATATCCCGGTGATTGCCGAGGGGCGCATCGAGACAGCCGATCAGATTCGCGAGGCGCTCAGCGCCGGGGCATTTGCCGTCATCGTTGGGGCTGCGATCACGCGCCCGGAGGTAATCACTCAAAAACTCGTTTCGGCCATCGACTTCTGGCATCTCTCGATGGATCCCAAACGTAGCTTCATCGGCATCGACGTGGGCGGGTCTAACACGAAATGCGGCCTCGTCACTAACCAAGGGGAATTGCTTTGGCAGTCGGCATCGCCGACTCCCTGGAATGCAGGGCGAAAGGCTCTGCTGGAACATTTGGAACGATGCGTCGCCGCGTGCATCGGGGCAGCGGGGGATCGCGGGATGGAACCGAAGGCAATCGGCTTGGCCACGGCGGGTTGGGTCGATCCGAATTCCGGCGAAGTTGTCTACGCCACGGAGAACCTGCCGGAGTGGACGGGGGCAAACCCGGCCACACATCTCAGGAAGGCGTTTGGCTTGCCCGTCGCGGTCGAAAACGACGCCAACGCGCTCGCGATCGCTGAAAAGCACTTTGGGGCAGCGAAGGACGCCTCGGATTTTGTTTGTATCACCTTGGGCACGGGCGTAGGAGGCGGCGTCTACATCGGCGGAAGGCTCAACCGCGGCCGCCATTTTTTTGCCAACGCGCTGGGTCACATCCCGATTGTGCCGGAGGGCGAGCCCTGCACTTGCGGCAAATCCGGCTGCCTCGAAGTGTATGCGAACGCGTTGGCCCTGATGCGCTATGGCCACGGAAATTACAAATCCTGCGAGGAAATCGTCGCTGCGGCAAACTCCGGAGACTCAACTGCGCGAGGCGCCATACGGGTCTTTGCCAGGTATCTGGCGATCGGGTGCGCGTCCGTTGTGAATCTGCTCGATCCGGAAATGCTGATTCTGGGTGGCGGACTCGCGCAGAATAACTCCCTTCTGATCAGCGCTCTGACAGAGGAACTCTCGAAGCGGGTTACGGTGTGGCCCCAACGACATCTGCGAGTGCAGGCCTCCCCCCTTGGATATTCGGCAGGAGTGCTGGGAGCCGCAGCCGTGGCTTCGGCTGCCCTCTCTGCCTGAATCTCTCCCAACGGAACCCCGCTGTATTCGGCCCCTCACGAAGCACTCTGGGAAAGACGTTGATGGCAGATCTAAGTCGCAACGATAGCCAGCCGCCCGCAGCGACGGCTCCTCGTCAGATTTCTCTTCCATTCCGTTCAATTCAGTGTGCTGGCTCTTCGCCGTACCGCAAAGGGAAGGCAAGTAAGGTAATTGACAATCCCCATACTGGGAAGTAAATTTGCCACACGCAGGGCCAAAAAAGGAGCATGAGGATGAGTCGCAAAAAAACAGAAGCCTCTACAACCGGATTTTCCCGTCGGGAATTCTTGCTGACAGTCGGCGCCGCCCCTCCGACGATGAGTTTGATGGAGAGCGGCGCCATCGGGAAGCCTCGGTCAGAGCCGATGGCGCCCGCGGCCACCGCTGGCCTCAAGTTCACTCCCATTGACCTGAGCACTTACTTCAACTGTTCTTCGCGAGAATTCGGAACTCGTGAAAGGGCGGGGATGGATGGTGGCGACTCGGCGAAGGACTCGCTGATCCGGGTTCCCGGTGGGAAGCGCGACCTGCACGGGATTCCGTTTGTGTTGGGTCCCGAAGATCTGCAGAGCAAAGCGTGGGTGGTGTTGAGCGCCAAGTCCGGGCCCACCGCTGCCGCAAAAGTGGAAATCCCTCTGGGACTCAAGGCTCGATTCGTCTGCCTCGCTTCCTTCTGTGACTTTGACGAGAACGAGGACCCAGGTTCGGGGGAGGATGTATTTCAAAGGGTGGGTGAACGCTTAGCCGATCTCACCCTGATCTACGACGTACGACCCGAAATCAGCGTACGGACCAACGGAGCGGGAAACCACCGCTGAACATCATCTCAGCAACGAGTTCCTTGAAGAAAGGTCACGATCTGATAATCATCATTCTACCAAGCTATTCTTGCCAAGGTGAGTTGATGGGGCGAACACCCAAGTTGACCATCTCTTTGAAATAATCGAAGAATTCGTAAGGCGTCACCCACGAACCGGGACGCGCTCCGGGCTGAACAGTCGATTTTACTCGCATCCCTCGCCTCCTTAGACTACTCGTAACACTGTCTCAGGGTCCGGCTGGATCACCATTCAGACACAACCACACCCAACGGATCGGCAACTTCGACGCACGCCGCCGCTCGACGACCCGCCCGCACCTCGAGTCGGTCCAGACGCGACGCGCCGCCCTCGACGACCCTGCCCGGTAGGAACAGTCGCACTTCGAAGACTGTTCGCGAGTTGCTCGTCGTCTCGCGCCTAGTCTCGGTTCTTTTCGTTCATTCACCAGCGTCCGGCAGCATTCACGGCGTCCCAGCGTCGCCCGTGACCACGTCACGTACCGGCTTGACCTACCTCGAACGCGGGTGTTGAGGACCACCGCGTCCAGCCATCAGCTTGGCTCTGAGCGCTTTGTGCATGCCCGATGCGCGCCCCAGTCCTTCCAGCGGCAGCGCCGTCCTGGTTCAGGCGGGAGAGATCGGTTCCAGCTACAATGGGGCGATCAGTGGAGACGGGCGTCGACCTCGTAACTTCGACGACGGCGGCCTCAGCGTCGGACTCTCAGTCGCGGATCATGGCAAATCCGCGGCCAGGTCGCCGCCGGTAGCGGTGATCGTCTCGCATTCACGCAGGTCGACCCGCTGTGGTTATACGCCGGCGCGCTCAAGCTCATGATCCGTTGATCACTTCTCAGTGAAGCCAGACGATCTAGGATGATCTGCGCGTTTGAGCGTCGCGGTCTCCCTCGGCCGCTCCTCGTCCGTAATCGGCAGGGCGCGTTGTGTCGCGCTATTACCGTGTACGGGATACTCGCCGCCCCTGACATGGTGCCGCGGCGAGTGCCGCGGCAGGTCCGGGAAGCCCCTGACCAGCGTGCCCGTCGCCGCGACTGGGCGCTTTACTCCAGCTCGATCTCCCTGTCGGCCACGTGCTCGGGAGAGCGGAACGCTCTGGGGACCTCAGGCGGACCGGGTACCGCGTCGCGCTCGTCCGCTATCCGGTAGGCGTGCTCGACGGCTCGCAGCCGGCTGGCCACCCGCGCCTCGCGGGC
>CAWIUZ010000388.1:0-12609 GCA_963838915.1 uncultured Acidobacteriota bacterium | reverse complement strand
CCAGGCGCTTGAAGTACAATGCGCACGGCTTGGCTGACCGCTCGCCGCCAACAAACTGTCCTTGCGTGGCCCGAGCGCGCAAAGCTGTGCAGGAGGGTCTATGTTGGAAACCATGCTTCAACATTACGTCATATCCGGGGCATCACTAGCTCTTGTCATCGTAGTGTTAGCAATATTTGGAAAGTCAATGTACAGCATCGGCCCCACTCAAGTTGGGTTGGTTCGCAAGCGGTTTGGGGGGAACCTTCCCGAGGACAACCCTATTGCTTTCCGTGGCGAAGCAGGCTATCAAGCAGAACTACTGATGCCGGGGCTCCGCTTCAAGTTCTGCCTCGTTTATGCGGTGACCAAGTACCCCTGGGTTCAGGTGCCCGCCGGGCAGATTGGCATCATCATCGCGCAGATTGGACAGCCGTTGCCGATCGGCGCAAAGTCCGCAATCTATTCGGAAGCCTTCGGCAACTTCACAGACCTTCGCGCCTTCCTCGAAGGAGCCGGCGACAGGAAAATCAAGGGGCAGAAAGGCGTGCAGCGCCCGGTTCTTTCTCCCGGCACCCTAGCTCCGATTCATCCCGTAGCGTTCCTGGTTATCACCAAGCCCCAGGTTTATGGCCTGCCGGTTTCGGAAGAACTTCGCTGGCAGATGAGGACCGGAAAACTCTCCTTCGAATCGTTCGGCTTGGGCGCGACTGCGCTTGACGTCACCCGGATCGAGCCGCAGGCAACTGAAAGCGGACACGTCCTGGACATGATCGGCGTGGTGACGACACTCGAGGGCGACTCCCTTTCCGCCGGCGACATCGCCAGCCGGTTAGGGGGCTTCGCAGATATCGAGGGCATTGAGAAGGCGGCAGTGCCACCTGCCGCGGGCCAACTCCCAACTACCAATGCTCAACTGATTGAAACCATCCTCGGAAACAAGAACGAGCAGCACAAATCCTACCAGGATTTCCAGGCGTTTCTGGACAAGGGCGGGAGAATCGGATTGCAGCATGACCCTCTGCTCTATGGCGCTTACAACTTGAATCCGTTTCTAGTCCGGGTCGAGCACATGCCCATGCTGGTCGTCGAGCAGGGGCAAGTGGCCGTCATCAAATCTTATGTCGGCTTACCGACCGAAGACACTTCAGGAACGGAGTTCAAGTTTGGCAGCCTGGTGAAGCCGGGCCATCGGGGCATCTGGGAAGAACCTTTGCGCACCGGGAAGTACCCCATCAACCCCCGGATTTACCAGGCCGAAATCGTACCCACGGCTATCTTGAAATTGGATTGGGCCAAGGGTGTCACCGGCGCGCACGGCCTGGACGCCCGGCTTGAGCCCATTGTGGCGAAAAGCCGCGAAGGCTTCATCTTCACCCTCGACCTCCAGGTGTTGATCCACGTTCCGGATACAAAGGCCCCGCGCGTCATTTCGATGGTCGGTAGTATGTTGAACCTCGTCAATGAAGTCCTTCAGGCAGCTTTGGGAAACCATTTCCGAAACCGGCTTGGCAATATGGAGGCAGTGACCTTTATTCAAAGCCGCAAGACCGTGCAAGAGGACGCCACCAAGCACATCACCGAACAACTCGCCGAATACGAAGTGGAGACCAAGGGCGTCTACATTCAGGATGTAATTCTGCCGCAGGAACTTGTGGTGGTGCTGACACGACGTGAAATCGCCAACCAGGAAATCGAGACGTTCATCATGCAGCAAAAGGCACAGGAGCAGCGCGTCGCGACGGAAGCCACTACCGGCAAAGCCGATATGCAGCGGGATCTGGCCAAGTCATCGATAGGCATCGACATCAACAAGAACAATGCGGATGCGCGCGTGCAACAGGCGCGCGGCGAGTCAGAGTATATCAAGCAGACCGGCACCGCCCAGGCCGACGTGATTCGCGCCCAAGGGCTCGCCAAGGCGGAAGGTTTCAGCGCGCAGAATGAGGCCATTGGCGCCACGAGCACCACCCTTGTGAACATCGCCACGGTTTTGGCCGAAAAGGGAGCCCAGTTTATGCCGCAAATTCTGACGGTCGGCGGCGGCAGCTCGATTGATGGTCTGGCCGCTACGCTGACCAAGGTTCTGGCAGGCCAGGCGAACTTGCCTTCTCCGCAAGGCCTGACGGCTGCTCCGGAAAAGACCCAAGGATAGGTTCGCTTGCACGCGGGAACAATTGATTCCTTTTCTGCAGTCGCTCATGCCCGCCGTGTGACGGGCCGCCCAGAAACCATGAAAATCCTGTCATTCTGAGCCAAGCGAAGAATCTCGCTCTGATCTTTTCGTTCTCGCTTCATCACGGACCAGAGCGAGATTCTTCGCTTCGCTCAGAATGACAGCGCGTTTTCAAAGGAGGGTATGAGTTCTTATATTTGACACGACAGGACTCGCACTCAGCCCAATAGACAGGTAAAATCGAAGTGTATGGCATTGTTCAATCTGGATCCGGACATATCGCGCCAACCGCCGTCCGACGTGCAAGCGAGGCGGCCAGAAGGCAGGTCCCAGCTTTGGGGCTGGTTGCTTCTGGTGTTGATGGCCGTGCTGGTGTTTTTCTTCGTGCGCGCCCTCAGGCAGGTGCGGATCGAGGTCGCGCAATTGAACCAGCACACCGAAGAAATGAACCGGCGGCTGAGCCAGGTCGAACAGCGTTCGCAAACCGAGGCGCAGCAGGCGGCACAGGCAGCACAAAGCGCCCAAGCGGCCGCTCACCAAAGAGACCAAGCTGACGCGGCTCGTGCCGAATCGCAAACCGAGGCCCAGGAGGCCCAGCAGCAGGCGGCCGTTGCCAAGCAGGAGGCAAGTCAAGCCGAGCAGACAGCGCAACAGTACCGGCAACAGCGCGAACAGGAACTCGCCCACCTGAAAGACGTGCTGAGCCACATCGCCGACACGCGCCGCACGGCTGGGGGTTTGGTCGTAACGCTGGGCAGCAACTCGATCCGGTTCGATTTTGACAAGTCCGACATCAAACCGCAATATCGAGAAATCTTAAGCCGCATCGCCGGCGTCTTGATGAGCGTCGAAGGATACTCGATCAGCGTGTACGGCTACACCGATGACATCGGCACGGCGGACTACAACCTGAAGCTCTCGGGAAGGCGTGCTCAGGCTGTGCGCGATTACCTCGTCGAGTCGGGCGTCGACCCGAAGATCATCACCAGCAAAGGCTACGGCAAATCCGACCCGAGGGCTCCCGGCGACAGCGCCTCGGCGCACGCCACTAACCGGCGAGTTGAAATTGGGATCGTCGATACAACGATTCGCCTGGCAGGTCCCGCAAACTGAACGCGTCGCGCAGGTGAGCCAAGCGGCAGCAGAGAGCAGGTGGCCGCACTTCGAAAAGTCGGCTACCTTGGCCGTTTGGCGGTGGTTCGAACTTGATTCGGACTGGGAGCCAGGCGTCCCATGGCCTCTCGCAGCATAGCGTTGATCCGCGTCTGGTATCCTTTTCCCTGTCCTCGAAGCCATGCCAGGACGTCGGCGTCCAATCGGATGGTCAGCGACTTTTTGATGGGCCGGTAGAACTTTCCAATCACCGCGTTATTCCAGTTCGTGAGCGGCCGAATGTCTGTAAGATCGATCTCCTCATCCCTCAATCGCTTAAGGGACTGGATCTCCCTAGCTTGACGCTTCGTGACCTTCATAAGCTCTCCTTTCCGCCGGGGTGGCCTTTCGCGCGGAAATGATGCGGATTACTTCCTCTTCGCCCTCGGCGCGATAAGTGTGAGCCACCAGAACAATCAAACCCTGGATCATCCCGACGGTTTGCCACCGTTCCTCATCGTCGACAAGTCGATCTTGAATGCTGCGTGAGTGCGGATCGTCGAAAACAAGTCTAGCGGTTTCAAAGCTGATCTTATGCTTCTCGAGATTACGACGGTTCTTGACCTCATTCCACTCAAAGCGCATTCTGCGTAGTTACCGCATCGTAGTTACACTATATCAACTGCCCGGCTGGACGAACACGAAAAAGGGAGGTGAGCTGCAAACGCAGGTACAAGCCCACGACACGCTCACCGGAGACCCGTGGGGCTCTTGCCAATAGCCCCGAGCCCCCCTGTCCCTATCCCCTTTTCCGGGCGATGGTGTGGATCGGTTCGCCGAGCAGCACATCAGCGGCTTCCATCCAGGCTTCGGAGAGAGTGGGGTGGCAGTGGATGGTTTGAGCGAGTTCGGTGGGGGTAAGTTCGGCGCGGATGGCGGTGGTGGCCTCCGCGATGAGGTCAGTGGCCTGGATTCCGATCGCTTGTGCGCCCAGCAACTGTTCCGTTTTGGCATCCGCAATCCATTTGACGAAGCCGCTCGGATGTCCGATGGCCAGAGCCTTTCCTAATGCCCCGAAGTTGAATTTGCCCGTCCTGACTTCCCTGCCTTGCTTCACCGCATCCTGCTCCGTCAGCCCGACTGTGCCGACTTCAGGCGACGTGAAGATGCAATAGGGAATGAGCTTCTCATTCTTGCGCCGTTGCCGCGTGCAGGCGTTCTCCGCAGCAACCAAGCCTTGAGCCGTGGCGGCGTGCGCCAATTGCGGGCCTCCCGTGACGTCTCCAATCGCATAGATGGTTGAAACTTGAGTTGCGCCGTACTCATCAACTTCGATGAAACCGTGTTGATTGGTCTTGAGTCCTGCGTTCTCGAGATGGAGTTCCGTCGTCACCGGCTTACGCCCTAAAGCGGCCAGAAGCAGATCCGCCTCGAGCGCTTCTCCCCCCGCGTTTCCCCGCACGGCATGTTCGTCTGCGGTGATGTTCTCGAGACTCGTGGCGGTAAGGATGCGAATGCCGAGCGTTTTCTCCATCTGTCGACGCAGTTCGCGCCGCACGTCGGCGTCCAGGAATGCCACGATATCCTCAAGAATCTCGACGATTGTGACCCGAACTCCCAATTGGGCCAACATGCAGGCAAACTCGCAGCCGATGACTCCGCCGCCAAGAACGAGGGCGCTCGCAGGAGCCGATTTCAAGTCGAGGAACGCGCGGCTCTCGACCACCCGCGCGTGCCGCGGCAGGAAACCGGGCATGGAAGACGTAGCGCCGGTGGCGATAATGGTCTTCTCGGCCCCGATCACCGTGCTCCCCGCACTTGAATTCACCACAATGCGCTTGCGGCTCTCGAACGAAGCAGTTCCGTCGAAGACCTTCACACCGTTTCCTGCCAGCAATTGCCTTACGCCATTGCGCAGGCCGCGGACCACTTGATCTTTGCGCTCGGCCATTGCTGAGTAATCGAAAGAGGCCGATTCGGACTTGAGACCCAAGCTTGCCGACGACTTCATCTGCGCGTAAAGGTCGGAAGTGTGGATTAATGCCTTGGAGGGAATGCAGCCGTAATTCAGACACGTCCCGCCCAAGAACTCGCGCTCGACCAGAGCTACGGAAGCACCCAATTGCGCGGCTCGAATCGCTGCCGGGTAGCCTCCCGGCCCTGCGCCGATTACCACTACGCCAAACGTTTCCACAGTGATATCTCCTCGAGTTTTTGTTTGATTGCGTTCGCGAATCTGGCCGCCGTTGCGCCGTCTATAATGCGGTGATCGGAAGAAAGCGTCATTTTCATAATGTCCCGGACAACGATCTGATCGCCCCTGACCGCCGGTTGTTTCAGCGTGCTCGACACGGCGAGAATGGCGCTCTCACCGGGATTGATGATGGCGGTGAAGTTCTCGATATCCATCATCCCCATATTCGAAATTGTGAAAGTACTGCCGCCCATCTCATCCGGAGTGAGCCTGCCGGCGCGCGCCTTGGCGATCAGCTCCGTACCGGCGTCGTGAAGCTCAGCCAGGCTCAACTCCTCGGCGTCGCGGATTACCGGCACCACCAACCCCTGATCGAGGTTCACTGCCAGGCCCAAGTGGACCTTGCCGTGCCAACGAATGTTCCTGCCGTCCGTCGTACTGTTCACAATCGGGAACTCAACAAGGCTCAGTGCCACAGCCTTCAAAATGAAATCGGTCACGGTGTAAGACGCGCCTTGAGCTTTCAGCTCGATGCGGTAATTCACCAGCTCAGTCATATCCACGGCCACGGTCACGAAGAAGTGCGGCGTGGTGGTAAAACTCTCGGTCAGCCGCGAGGCAATCGTCTGGCGCATGCGGCTCATGGTCTGGGGCTTTTCCGAGATAGCTCGTTCAACCCGAGTTACGGTGATCCGGCCATGGCCGCCGTCCAGTGACAACACGTCGACGCCTTCCTTCGCCGCCAATCGCTTCGCTGCCGGTGTAATTTGAAGCTGATAGTATCCCTTGGAATCGAGATAATTCTTCACATCGCGTTCCACAACCCTGCCGAAAGGGCCGGTCCCAACGATCGGCGCTGGGTTAATGGCGGACTCCCTGGCCAGCTTTGCGGCGCGCGGGCTGATGCGGAATACTTCCGTGGCCGCGATCGCGCTGGGCGTGGGATGTAGGGGCGGTTCGCGAACCGCCCCTACTTGCGCAGCGGGCCGCTCCAAGCGCGGTTCGATCATTCCTCTCGTGGGTGGCGGTGTGGCTGGACGCGGGCCCTGCGTTGAGGCGGCAGGCGGCTCCGGCTTTCGAAACCCGGGCGGCGGGACCGCCACTTCCGGAATCGCTTCGCCCGGATCACCCACAAAACCAACTGTAGTGTTAATGGGGACCGTGGCTCCTTCTTGCACTACAGTCTTCAGCAGCGTGCCCTCGAAGAAGCTCTCGACCTCGAGGATGGCTTTGTCCGTCTCGATCTCGAAGAGGATGTCGCCTTTGGCGACGGTGTCTCCCACCTTCTTTCGCCAGCGAACCAGCGTGCCCACTTCCTCGGATTGCCCCAGCTTGGGCATAGTGATCGGTCGAACCATGGTCGTGATCCCTTCTAACAGTGTGCTCCGATTGCTTCGGTAACCTGTCATTCCGAGCGAAGCTAGGAATCTTGCTCTGCGGTTCCTACCCGCCCACGGCGATCCAGTGCGAGATTCCTCGCTTCGCTCGGAATGACAAGCTTCGTCAGTTGCTCAGCGAATTACAGTATGGCTTTCGCCGCCTGGAAAATGTCGTTGGCGTTGGGCAAGAACACCGCCTCGAGAACGTGCGATTGCGGCGCAATGCCGTCCTTAGCCCCTACGCGCATGATGGGCGCATCGAGGTAATCGAAGACATTTTCCTGAATCGTGGAAACAATTTCGCCCATAAAGCTGCCGATGGTCACCGACTGACTCACCACCACACAGCGCCCCGTCTTCTGGACTGAAGCGAGGATGGTTTCCTTATCGAGCGGAATCAGGCTGCGAATGTCCACCACCTCGGCGCTCACGCCTGATTCCGAATGCAGCCTTTCGGCGGCCTTGAGCGCATCCTGAATCGCCGGGCCCCAACCGACCAGCGTGATGTCGTTGCCCGCACGCTTTACGTCCGCGACGCCCAGCGGCACCAGGTACTCATCCTCCGGCACCACGCCTTTGACGCCGTAGAGAAGTTGAGATTCGAGGAACAGCACCGGGTTATTGTCGCGAATGGCTGATTTCAGCATTCCCTTGGCATCGTAGGGCGTGGCCGGATACGCCACATACATACCCGGAATATTCGCCACGCTCGACTCCAGGGTTTGCGAATGCTGCCCGCCGTAGCCTTTGCCGCCTCCGACCGAGGCGCGAATGACCAGCGGGACTTCAACCTGCGCGCCCGACATGTAATGCCACTTGGCCGCCTGGTTGCACACCTGATCGCCGGCCATCAAGAGGAAGTCCATGTACATGAGTTCGGCCACGGGCCGCAGCCCGATCATGGCGGCGCCCACCGCCGTCCCGCAAATTGCAGCTTCTGAAATGGGCGTGTTGAAGACGCGCTCGCGCCCAAAAGTCTCAAGCAGGCCTTTCGAGAGCTTGAAGGCTCCGCCGTATTCAGCCACATCTTCGCCATAGAAGATGACGCGCGAATCGCGTTTCATCTCCTCGATCAACGCTTCCTTGATGGCGTCGCGATAAGTAATCTCACCGTTGGTCCTTTTGATCGGTGCGGGCGATTCGATGATCTTCACGTTGCGATATTCGGGCGGGACAACATCCACGCGGGTGTCCGTGTACATGTACTTGATCACGTCCTCGGGGCGGGGGTCGGCGGCATCTGCCGCGCGACGGGCGGCGCGCGCATTACGCTCGCGGACGCGCGACTCGACTTCAGCCGCACCCGCTTCGTCGAGAACGGCGCACTCACGAAGTTGCGTCGCGAAGCTCGTGATCGGATCCACCGCTTTCCAGGCCGTTTCTTCCTCGCGCGTACGGTACTCGTTGCGCGGGTCGCTCAAGGAGTGGCCATAGTAGCGATAGGTATTCACATCCAGGAAAACCGGCCCTTTGCCGTTACGGCACATTTCCGCGGCACGCAACATGGCGTCGCGTACGGCCAGCACGTCCATGCCGTTCACCACCTCGGCGTGCATGTTGCAGTCGGAAAAGCCCGCCGCGCGCCTCGCCAGGTGCGCCACGCCCATCACTTCGTTATCGGCGCGGCCCGTCATGCCATAGTGGTTGTTAAGCACGAAAAAGACGATGGGTGGGCCGAAACGGCAATCTTCCGCCAGTTCGTTGGTGAACTGAACTTGCGCCGCGAAGTTCAGCGACTCAAGCACCACGCCGTTCGCGTAGGCGCCATCGCCTGCGAAGCAGCAAACCACGCCGCCGTTGCGCAGGTAGCGGCTTCCGACCGCCGCTCCGGTGGCGATGGGAACGCTTCCGCCCACGATGGCATTCGCTCCCAAGTGGCCGACCGTGAAGTCGGCAATGTGCATGCTGCCGCCGCGGCCTTTGCAGTAACCGTCTTCTTTCCCGAAAAGCTCGGCAAGAGTGCGATACACGTGGTCCTCGAGAGCCACCTCGAGAAGTTCCGCGCGCGTCGCGGCTTTCGATTCATGCACTCGCCTGCGCAGCCGCTCGTCATCCATGGCCCGGATGGCCTGGCAGCCACGCGCCAGGCTGTCGCCGTGGCCGCGGTGCGTGCTGGTGATGTAATCCTTCAGGTTCAGGGCGCTCGACGCGCCCACGGAGGCGCCTTCCTGGCCAATCGAGACGTGCGTGGGCCCGCGGTAATTGAAATCCTTGATCGGCTCGTAGGCGCCGGAGCGCAGCTTCACGATCATCTCTTCCATTTCGCGGATCATCAGCATGTCCTCGAGAAGAGCGACGGCTGTCTTCGCGTCAATGCGGCCTGCCTCGAGTTCACTCCGCAGGTCGCCCTTGAACCGATAGCCCGGAATCTTCCCGCAATCGATTTCGAAGGGCCGGAAGTCAGGCCTTAAATCGCTCAGGTAACTTACGCTGGTCTTTGTGCTTGCCAAATTCGTACTCCTTCTACGGCATCGTAAGACGGCCGTTCGGTTCTAGCCTCAGAACCCCCTCACCCGACCCGTAGCGGCTGATGAAAGCGCCGCCACGGGCCACCCTCTCCCCCAAGGGGGAGAGGGAAATAAACCCCAAATCAACTCTCCCCTCTCCCCCCTTGGGGGAGAGGGTGGCCCGATCTGATCGGGACAGGTGAGGGGGCCGGTCAACAAGTTAATCGATGTTTACCCAGTGAAACTCCTTACGTCCTTACCACCTCCACACCATCCTTACGGAGTTGGCTCGAGAACTTTCGGTCGATCTGCTTGTCCGTGATCAACACTTGAACTCGACCCAGTTGCCCGGCGCAGGCAAATGAAACCTTGCCCACCTTGCTGTGATCCGCCAGGAGAAAAACCTGCCGCGCGTGTTGCATGACGAGTTCCTTGGTGTAGGCTTCGCTCGGATCGGTGGTGGTAAGGCCTTCTTCAAGCGTGAGTCCGATCGTTCCCATGAACGCTTTATCCACGTGCACCTCGTCCAGGGTATGACGCGTGAGAGGGCCCACCAGCGTCTGGCTGAGGCGGCGGAACTCCCCGCCGATCAGAATCACACGCGGTCCCTGCGCTGCCAACTCAATGGCGGCGCGCAAGGAATTGGTAACCACGGTAAGGTTAGAGCGGTCGCGGATCAACCGCGCCAATTCCAGGACAGTGCTTCCCCCATCCAGAAAAATCGTGTCGTTTGGCTGGATGAATCTGAGCGCCGCCTGCGCGATGCGTTGCTTTTCTCTCGCGGCGATGGAGGTCTTGTCGTCGAAGAGCGGCTCCTCGAGCCGGCTTTCGGTACCTACTGCGCCCCCGTGCACGCGCCGCACTTCGCCCAGACTCTCGAGCTGAGCCAAGTCACGACGCACCGTGGCCGCCGAGACCGCGAGTTGGCGGGACAGCTCCTCGACGCTCACGACATGATCGATGCGCAGGATTTCCCGCAGCCGCTCGAGCCGTTTCGGTGCGAGCTCCTTGGGCTTGCTGGACTTCAACCTTTTACCTCAAATGCGGTTCCTGCCATGCCGAGCGGAGCGAAGCATCGCTGCAGTTTGCTAGGCTTGCCAAGCATGATCAGTTCTGCTCGATTATATTCCAAACTTGATTAAATTCAATCACATTCTTTCATTGTCCGGAGGGTCGCTGATGGCATGTGATTTCGGCGAATCCGAATCGGATTCCAAGGCGTTTCCTGCATCGCGAACCAAAAAGCTCGTGCCGCTCATGCTATGATCGGACTATAAAGTGGACCGCCATGGAACTGATTTTTGCGTCAGCGACCGAGCAAGCCAGAGCGATTCGGGAAAAGCAAATCACGTCGGAAGAGCTTACGCAAGCCTGTCTCAAGCGAATCGCAGAGGTCAACCCTAAGCTGAACGCGGTCGTGCAGCTACCCGCTGAAACGGCATTGGCCGAAGCCCGCGCGGCTGACAGGGCTCTCGCCCACGGCGAAATCAGCGGGCCGTTGCACGGCGTTCCGTTTACGTTGAAGGACGCCATCGAAGCGGAAGGCGTGATCTGCACAGGAGGCACGCTGGGCCGCGCGAACTATGTGCCTAAGGAAGACGCCACGGTGGTGAAGCGTCTGCGGTCCGCCGGAGGCATTCTTCTCGGCAAGACGAACTGCCCAGAATTCGGCTGGGCGTGGGAGAGCGACAACCTCATTTACGGCCGAACGAATAACCCTTGGGAACTGTCGCTGTCCCCGGGCGGCAGCAGCGGCGGTGAATCCGCCATCATTGCAGCGGGGGGCTCGCCGTTCGGCCTGGGAAGCGACGCGGGTGGGAGCGTGCGATTCCCCGCCCATTGTACCGGAATCGCAGCTATCAAGCCGACTTCCGGCCGCGTTCCGCGCACTGGCCACTTCCCCGGCCCCGGCGGAACGCTCGATGCGCTCTGGCAGATCGGCCCGCTGGCGCGAAGCGTTGAAGACCTTAACGCAATTCTGCCCATCATTGCCGGCGTGGACTGGAACGATCCCTCCGCAGTCCCTATGCCGCTGGGCGATGCGGCAAAGGTCAACCTCAAGTCGCTGCGCGTGGCGTTTCACACCAATAATGGAATCGAGCTGCCCAGTCAAGAGACCGTCGCCGCTGTGTTGGCCGCAGCGAAAGCCCTCGAAACGCCCGTCGCCGCCATCGAGGAGGCTCGACCGCCCGATATCGAGCAAACCTACGATATCTATTTCGGGCTCTTCACTGCCGACGGCGGAGTGGCTCTTCGCGAACTGCTCGAAACCGCCGGGACGAAAGAAGTCCATCCGCTTATGCAACGCGTCCTGGAGCTGCAACGCACGCACGCCAAGTCGATGGCGGCTTTCGTCAACTTGACAGGCCAATGGGATGCGTTCCGCCGCTCTCTCCTTTCCTTCATGGAGGAGTATGACGTCCTCGTGTGCCCGGTGTGCTCGTTCACGGGCATGGCGCACGGGTCGACCTACGACTGCCTCCCGGCATTCAGTTACACCATGACGCATAACCTGACGGGCTGGCCCGCGGCGGTGGTGCGGGCCGGAACTTCCCGAGACGGCTTGCCGATTGGCGTGCAGGTTGTGGCGCGGCCGTGGCGCGAGGATGTTGCGCTGGCAGCGGCTTCAATAATCGAGAAGGCTCTGGGCGGTTATCGACGCCCGCCCTTGTGATCGTCCGAGCGGCGTTCATTCATTTCGGCCCGCGTGAAGTGACGACCGGCGCGAACGTGACTGAGCCGCTCCATCAGAGAGTCTAGTTCCTGGGCGCTTCCCGCCTCCGCCGCGTATTGTTGCAGCCACTCGCGAAAAGCCCCGTTGAGGGTTTTGTGTTGGGTGCGCGCCACGGCCCGCGCGAGCTTGATCAGGCTTGCATCCGCGCTCAGCGTCACTTTCTTCATACAACACAAGTGTACCCGATTGGAGTGCAGTCGATCCACTGGACCGTTGGATCCCCAATCCCTCGATAAACGAGGGGCGAGGACGTTAGGACCCATGGCCTTGCGCCTCGATGCCGCACGCGGCTGGACCCGGTCTGTGTAGGGGTAGGGCTTGCCCTACCCTCGTCGGGGCCAGCGGAAACGCGGGGACGGCAAGCCGTCCCCCTACGGCGGGGGTTATCAACGGATTGCGTTGCATCAGCCCGGTTGTCAACCTCGCAGGTGGCTACAGCGGGCGTAAGCAAGCGGGGCGGGAGGAGTTTGGACCACAGATACATAGAGATTCTGGATGGCGGCGTAACGCCGCTGCTACAGCTTTCATGCTAAGATGTTCCGGCGCTGCGCTGATCGCCAGGCAGCTTCGAGGGAGAGGTGATGAGACCGAATTCGGTATCTTCGTTC
>CAWIUZ010000387.1:0-4394 GCA_963838915.1 uncultured Acidobacteriota bacterium | reverse complement strand
CAATATCGCGCCGGGAGAGTACACGCTGAAACTGGTTCTCAGCTCGGGAGGGGAAAAATTCGCAAAATACGAGAAACCCTTGGTGATTGCTCCTTTCGACGCCAAGCAGATCGAGATCAGCGGACCCGCACTCAGCGACGATATCCGACCGGTGAACCAGCTTGTGGCTAGCCTGGACTCGGAACTCCTTGAGGATCAGACTCCGCTGGTTTTCCAGGGCAACGAAGTGTTCCCTCAACCCGGCAACCATTTCCAACACGGCGACAAGGTGGCTTTCTACGTGGAAGTGTTTGAGCCCAAGATGCAAACCGCCATGGTGCCGCGCGTGGGAGTGCTCTTCAATATCGTGAATTCCAAGACCAACCAGCAAGTGTATTCCTCAAACACCATACTTGTGGATAGTTTTGCTAAAACGGGTGACCCGTTGATACCCTTTGTGCAGCTCATTCCCCTGGAGAGCCTGCAGGCTGGAGAATACCGGCTGGAGGTCCGGGCGCGGAATTCAATGGGTGGGGTGACCCCTATACGCACCGCAGAATTCGTCCTCGAATAATCCACCCCGTAGGGGCGGCTCGCGTGCCGCCCCTACAATTTCGCTTGTAACCAAGAGCTAACGGTTCCACCAACGCATGTCATCCTGAGCGAAGCGAAGGATCCCGGCAGTTCCTTACGGTTCGCCGACTTACGAACAACTGCAGAGATCCTTCGCTTCGCTCAGGATGACAAATTCTGAAATCTCTCACACGGTCAGAGCTACGGAATCGATTTCCCGCCGTCCACCACAAACACCTGACCAGTGATGAAGTCGCTGCGAGTGGCCAGAAAGAGGACCGTCTCCGCAATGTCTTCGGGCCGGCCGGCCTTTTTGAGCGGAATAGCTTGGATGATTCTCTCGGTCTTCGCGTCGCGCGGATCGCCAGGGAAGAGAATCGTTCCCGGGGCTACACTGTTCACCTGGATGTTCGGGGCGAGCGCCTTCGCCAGCGACCGTGTGAGTGAAATCGCGCCCGCCTTCGAGGCGCAATAGTGAATGTACTCCGGCCAGGCCTGAAGCCCTCCCAGCGAAGATATGATAACGATCCGCCCGCTCCCCTGGCGCTGCATGATGCGTGCGGCTGCCTGCGCACAGAAAAACGCTGCCTTCAGGTTGATGCCCAGAATCCTGTCCCAATCCTCTTCGCGCAGCTGGTCCCACTTCACCGGGAAGAAGATCCCGGCGTTGTTGACCAGCAGGTCGAGGCGCCCGAAGCGTTTTTCGACCGACCGGAATAGCGTCGCAACCTGCTTCGGCCGGGATAGGTCCGCGCGCGCCGTCATGGCTTGGCTCCCCAAGCTCTCAATCTCGCGCGCCGTCGAGAGCGCGCCCTGCTTTGATTCGTTGTAATGAACAACAACGTCGGCGCCCGCGCGCGCCAGAGTCAACGCGATGACGCGCCCGATGCGCCGGCCGGCGCCGGTAACCAAGGCGACTTGATTCTGAAGTGGACGATTCATTGTGTTCTCCACCACGGAGGCGCAGAGGCACGGAGAACACCAAAGCGATCTGCCCTTCCTCTCAGTGCCTCAGTGTCTCTGTGGTTAAAGAAGTTCCTTACGCCGGTTCGAGCCAGGCCGTGAAGTGCCGCAGGAAGGGAGCTTCGTAGGTCAACTTCAATCCGCGAATCTCCTCCCGCCTCTTCCACACTTCCAGAATGATCTCGATGACGTAATCGACGTGACTCTGGGTGTAGACGCGGCGCGGGATTGCGAGTCGGACCAAATCCATTTTGGCCGCGCCCCCGAACATGAGCGTGCCGATTTCCACCGACCTGATTCCACCTTCGAGGTAAAGCTCGCAGGCGAGCGCGACCCCGGGAAACTGTTCGAGAGGGATGTGCGGCAGGAAGGCCCGAGCGTCCACATACACGGCGTGTCCGCCCGGCGGCTGCACGATCGGCACGCCCTGGTCTGAGATGTGTTTGCCAAGGTATCCCGTGGAGACGATTCGGTAGCGCAGATAATCCTCCTCGAGCACTTCCTCGACTCCCACGGCAATCGCTTCCAAATCCCGCCCCGCCAAACCGCCGTAAGTCGGGTAGCCTTCGGTGAGAATCAGCAGGTTCTTCTCCTGCTGGGCGAGCGCGTCGTCATTGGTGCAAAGGAAGCCACCGATGTTCGCGAGTCCGTCCTTCTTAGCGGACATGGTGCAGCCGTCACCCAGACTGAAGATCTCCTGCGCAATCTGCTTCGGAGTCTTCGATTCATAACCCGCTTCGCGCAGCTTGATGAAATAGGAGTTTTCCGCAAAACGGCAGGCATCAAAATAGAGCGGGATACAGTGCTTCAAACAGACCGCGCGCACGGCCCGAATGTTTTCGAGCGAGGCGGGTTGTCCGCCCCCGGAGTTGTTGGTAATTGTCAACATCGCGAGCGGCACGCGATTCCTGCCCACGCGCTCGATCAGGCGCTCCAGTCCCTCCACATCCATATTGCCTTTGAAAGGGAAGGGAACTGAGGGCTGCTTGCCTTCCGGCGCGGGCAAGTCCACGGCCTCCGCACCCACGAATTCGACATTGGCGCGCGTCGTGTCAAAATGCGTGTTGTTGGGCACTACGTCTCCCTTCTTGCACATTACACTAAACAGGATGCGCTCTGCCGCCCGCCCCTGGTGGGCCGGAATAACGTGCTTGTAGCCGAAGATCCCCTGCACGGATCGCCGAAAGCGCTCGAAACTCCTGCTGCCTGCGTAGCTCTCGTCACCCTCCATTATCGCCGCCCATTGGTGAGTCGACATTGCCCCTGTGCCGGAATCCGTCAGGAAGTCAATCAGCACATCTTCCGCCGGAAGCAGGAACAGGTTGTAATGGGCGGCGCGAAGCAGTTGCGCCCGCTCCTCGCGTGTGGTCCAGCGTATCGGCTCCACGGTCTTGATCCTGAATGGCTCGATAATCGTACGTATCGGCATGAGAGTCCCCAAGGAAGAATTCGCATTTAGCTTAGCGCACGCAAGGTAATTACGCCACTTGTGCGATGCTGTCGTTTCTGTGCTACGGCCTGACCAGCGGCTCTGCCGCTCTGTCTTGCGGAAAGGCTTTGCCTTTCCGGGCATGGCGCCAACTATTGTTAGGTTGAGGCTGCGCCTCAACCGGCGAGGCACAGCCTCGCCGACAAACTTAGAATTAAAAGGCCAAGGGTCGGAAAGGCAAAGCCTTTCCGCAAGACAGGGCGGCAGAGCCGCACATTCCTAATCTGTTGACGCTACCACACCCGTTTACTAAGATTTAGAATATGGCTGAGGTGGTGGTTTATTCCAAACCGGGCTGCTGCCTGTGCGACGATGTTAAAGAACAACTTGAAGTGTTGCGCGTGCACCACGCCTTTGAGTTGCGAGTAGTTAACATCCTCGAAGATCCCGAGGCCTATCAGAAGTTCAAGGAAGAGATTCCGGTGGTTTTCATCAACGGGAAGCAGGCCTTCAAGTATTACTTGAATGAGGAGCAATTCCTCAAAAAGCTAGGGTAGGAGAGATACTTCTTCGGAGGTCAGATGCCGCGTCCAATAAAACTCGACCTGCTGGCCATCGCCGCGCACCCGGACGACATCGAATTGACTTGCGGCGGCGCAGTTATCAAGATGGCCGACGCCGGCTACAAAGTGGGGATTCTGGATCTGACCTGTGGTGAGACCGCCACGCGCGGAAGTGTCGCGCTTCGCCAGAAGGAGTCGGCTCGCGCCTCGAAGGTGATGGGCATCGTTCATCGCGAGAACCTGGGCCTGCCCGATGCCGGGGTCGAGCATCGCCGCGATTATAAGCTGAAGCTTGCACAGCGTATCCGAACCCTCCAGCCGCGCACCGTGATTTTGCCCTTCTGGGAAGGCCGCCATCCGGACCACTACACGGCCGGCCAAATCGGCTACGAAGCCTGCTTCCTTGCCGGGTTGGCCAAGTTGCCGCTCGAGGGAATTCCGCATCGTCCACGGAAGATCATTTACTCATCGCTGTATGTGCCTGCCGTGCTACCCACCTTCGTGGTTGACATCACCGAGCAATTCGAGCGGAAGGTCAAGGCCGTGCTTTGTTATGGTTCGCAATTCTCACCTCGGCAGGATTGGCAGAACCTGTTTCCCTCACGCGCCGACTGCCGCGAACGCCTGGCGGCCCAAGCCCGTCACTTCGGCGACATGATCGGCGTGCGCTACGGTGAGCCGTTCATCACTCGAGAGATTGCCGCCGTGGACGACCTCGTCAACATGCCGGTGCGGTCGATTTAGGGGTGTATGGATGGCAGCAACTTCGGTCCACCCCGCTCCGAACAAACCCCTCACCCGTCCCGCTCCGGCTGATGAAAACGCCGGCAGCAGGACACCCTCTCCCCAAGGGAGAGGGCTATTCGTTTATGGATTGCGCACGAGAT
>CAWIUZ010000386.1:0-13489 GCA_963838915.1 uncultured Acidobacteriota bacterium | reverse complement strand
GCAGCCGGGAGGCGAGGACCAGCTTCTCCAGGCCGGAATGTTGATAGAAACGCAAAATTTTCCCCGCCACTTCCAGGCGTTGGCGGTGAGGAAGGATCTCGCGGAAGAAGAGTTTCCGCAGAAGCCCTGCGACAGGCGGCCTTTTGTAATACCTTTCGATCTGCCCCCGCGCGGCTTCTACCAGCTTTCCGTACTCGACACCCGACGGGCACGCAGTTTCGCAGGCGCGACAGTCCAGGCAGAGGTCAATGTGCCGCACGAAGCTTTCACCCAGAGACAGGCGGCCGCTTTCCACCTGGATTATCTGGTAGATGCGCCCGCGCGGCGAATCCATTTCCATGCCAAGCTCGCGATAAGTCGGGCAGGCGTTCAAACAAAGGCCGCAGCGGATACACCGCGAATAATCCGCCCAGCGGGGTGCTTCGCCCGGGCCGTATCCGCTGCGCCGGGGCTCGACTTTTGGTGACGAATCCATTGTGCCCAAGGCGGTACCCGATCAGGTGTCATTCCGAGCGTAGCGACCCGTCGCCCGAAGGCTTTGGGCCGCAGGACGAGGAATCTCGCTCCGAGAGATTCCTCGCCGTTCCGAAAAGGTGTAGGGGTAGGGCTTGCCCTACCCGCTTCATCAGGGGACGGCAAGCCGTCCCCCTACAAGCAGATAACAGAGGAAAACTGGTTTCCGGTTGCCCGTCAGCCCACAGGTATGAGCGGCTGCTATGAAAATAGCGAACCCGGACCCCCTCACCCGACCCGCGCCGGCTGATGACAGCGCCGTCCCGGGCCACCCTCTCCCCCAAGGGGGAGAGGGCATTTCTACGACAAGTGGTGATCCTAAGGATCATGGAGTCTTCGCTCGGAATGACAGGTTGTATTGCTTTCTGCCTTCTGCTTTCTGCTTTCTGATTTCTGATTTCTACTTTCTAAATCCCTCCCACAAACCTCCCGGGCGAAAGGATGCCGCGAGGATCCCACACAGCTTTCAGTCCTCGCATGGAATGCAGAAGGTCGCCCGGCGCGCCCCACACATCGCGTTCACCCTCGAAGCCCGCCGGATACTGCTCGACCACCAGGGCGCCGCCAAGGCTCTCAGCCGACTTGCGGGCATTCGTAACCAGGGGCGCCGCAACTTCCCCGAGCTTCTCGCCCCACACTCCCAAATGCACGATGCCGACTCCCGGCTGGGCAATACCGGCGATATTAACTCCATCGCCCTCAGCCGCCTGCCGCGCGAGGCTGAGAAACTGCTCGCTGCAGGCAATGGGCAATGCAGCCTTCATAACCATCACTTCAGAGTGAACGGCCGCAAGCGATCGTTCAAAGTTTATTAACTGATCCCATAACTGCTGTTCCGCCGGCTCGTCCATCTGGTGGCTCGCAACACCCATGGATTGCCCGATTTCAGCCAGGTCCTTGGCGTGCCTCTCGAGGATTTTCGGCGAGCCGCCGGCTTCGATCCAGAGTTCCGGCTCGTCTCCCGGGTGCGTCCGCTGGCGGAACAGGCCCGTTGCCCCGCTGTCGAGAAGGACCATGCGCAAAGGCTCTAGAGGCGAGTTCAAGATTCGTCCGCGTAAATCGCGAGCCCGCCCGAGCGTCCCCGGTTCGAGCACCCACGTGGCGCGTGAAGCGGGTCGGGGAAACAGCTTAAAGCTGGCTTCCACAATCAGCCCCAGCGTCCCGAACGATCCTACGAATAGCTTCGAAAGGTCGTAGCCCGCCACATTTTTCACCACGCGCCCGCCACTCTTGATCAGTTTCCCTTCCGTGGTGGCAACTTTGATGCCCAACACCATGTCGCGCGCGGAGCCAAACCGGAGCCGCAACGGGCCCGCGGAATTCGTAGCCAAAATGCCGCCGATCGTCGCAGTCGCGCCGCCTCGGGGATCGAGCGGAAGCCAAAGCCCGTCGCGGCCCAGGAAATCCTGCAGCTCCCCCAGTTTCATTCCCGCTTCCACGCCGATCGTCAAATCGGCGGGTTCATAATGCCGAACTCGATTCAATTTCCGGAGCGACACCGAAAGATCATAGCGGCTGGGCGGGCTGCCTAGGTCGAGTTGAGTCCCGTTGCCGCGAGGGACCACGGCGAGATCATGGTCAGCGGCGACCTTCAAGATTGCGGCAACGCATTCCGCGGTTGGCGGCTCCACGCCATACTTGGGAATCTTGCCTCCCACCGCCCATGCCGCGCAGGCAGCAGGTTCTGAAACCACCTGAGATTCACCCAGGATTGCGGCCAGCGCCATTTGTGCGGAATCCGCAGCCACCGTCACAATATGCCTCCCACACTTGCCTCGGCTCGAAGTTCGCCGCACATCTTACTGGTTGGAAGCACCTTGCCAGGGTTGAAGCGCCCTTCCGGATTGAAGACCTCTTTGATCTTTCGCATCATGTCCAGGTCGTCTGCGGAGAAAAGATACGGCATCAGGTTAATCTTCTCGATTCCCACGCCGTGCTCGCCGGTTATTGACCCGCCCATGTCAATACATCGCGAGAGGATTTCCGCGGCGGCCTCGCGAACCCGTTTGGACTGGTTCTCGTCGCGCCGATCAAAGAGAATGATGGGATGAAGGTTGCCGTCGCCGGCATGGAAAATATTCCCTATCTTGACAGCGTACTTGATTTCCATCTGTCCGATAAATTCCAGCATTTCAGGCAGACGGGTGCGGGGAATCACTCCGTCCTGGACGTAATAGCTGGGGCTGATTCGCCCCAGGGCTCCGAAGGCGTTCTTCCTTCCCTTCCAGAAAAGTTCGCGTTCCTCTGCCGACTTTGCCCGCCGCACCTGGCGCACCTGATTTTCCTGACACACGGATTCAATGTGCTGGGAGTTCTCTTCCACGGCTTCCTTTAGCCCTTCAATCTCGATCAAGAGAACGGCGGCGGAATCCATCGGATAGCCCGCGTGCGTAGCTTCCTCGATGGCGCGCAGCGTGAAACCGTCGATCATTTCCAAGGCGGCAGGAGTGATGCCGCGCGCGGTGATGGCCGCCACGGTGCGTGTGGCGTCGACGATCCGGTCGTAGACGGCCAGCAATGTGGCCACGGCCTCCGCCTTGCGCATCAAGCGGACGGTTATTTCGGTGACGATTCCGAGCGTACCCTCCGAACCCACGAAGAGACCGGTGAAATCGTAACCGGGACGGTCCAGAGATTTGCCGCCGGTATGAATCACCTCTCCACTCGGCAATACAATTTCGAGTCCTAAGACGTGATTGGTCGTTACACCGTGCAATAGAGTGTGCGGCCCGCCCGCGTTCTCGGCAACGTTTCCGCCCAAGGTGCAGGCCTTCTGGCTGGAAGGATCGGGCGCGTAGTAGTACCCGGCGTCCGAAACCGCAACCGAAAGATCGAGATTGACCACGCCAGGCTGTACCCTGGCACGCTGATTCTCGAGGTCGATTTCAACGATTTCTTTCATGCGCGCGAAACCAATCAGGATGCCCCCTTGCCAAGGAACCGAGCCTCCGCTCAGACCAGTTCCCGCGCCCCGAGGAACAACCAAGAGCTTATGTTGCGCAGCAAATTTCACGATGCGGACGACGTCCAGCGTATTTCGTGGGAAAACCACCACATCTGGTGGGCGCAGTGAGGAAAGGCCGTCATACTCATAGAGCATGACGTCATTAGGCCGCCACAGTACAGCCTCGCGTCCCAAGATTTTCTCGAGTTCGCGGACCAAAGCGGCGAGCTTCATGGACTAGGATCCCGGCGGGAGACTTGTAATTGCATGAGCGCACAGGGGAACAACAACCTCACCCGGCGATAAGCAATCGATTGGCCCCTCAAACTGAGTATATCGTAACTGTTCGATCTTGGGAAACAGCGTCTCAAAAGCGGACACTCCGCAGCCATACAGTTTATTGAATTCGCGGCCAATAACCTATGGATTCAGTTCCTTGGCCGCAATGCTCGAATGGCACAAGAATTGCCCAAAAAAGTGGTGCTGCAAAAAGCAGCAAGTGGTGGGCAGGGTGCAGAGACGGATTCGAATTGCCTCGTTCGCAGTACCGCGGATATTCCGAGCCTTTTTGGAACTTCGCGCAGGGCATCTCCGTATTTACAAATGGTGGCTAACAAAAACCTCGCGCAGACGTCTTAGAGATCGTGGAGAGGGCTTAATAAGCCGATGACAACGTTGTTACAAAGATGTTACTTCCGGCTGGCTAACTCGGACGCGGGTCTGTGCGTCTAACGGGCGTATCGGGGGAAGAAGCGGCAAGAAGGTAAGGGGTTAAATGGATTCTCTCCGCTGAAGGTTTGGCGGCCTGGGCGAAGAGAATCCCGGGGAAAACGCTTGGGGACCTTTCGGTCCCGGCATTTTCATTTAACCCCACCTGATTGTAAGGGCTTTCACAAAAGAAATGCAAGAGAGATTCGAAACTTAGCCTCGCCCTTGAATGGGGCTGAATGAGGCTGAGAAGCAGGCGCTATAAGTGTCTCTAAAGACGCGGCTTAAAGGTCGCAACTGGACAGTTCGGGGTGGTTTCGGAAGCGCGGTACCGCAGCAAAGATCAGCCGACGAACGAAACGGAGGCCGATACGAGCGGGCGACGGTCCAAGCCGGTGGCAGGCAGGAGACGGCGCGATTTGCCGTGGGGACTAACCCTGATCGTGACCGTCATGGGCGTGAGCCAGCAAGCCCCTGCGCAAGTCCTTTCACCCGCCGCTGAGCGAGCCAAACCCATGATCACACTGCGAATGTACAACCACAGCGTTTCACATGCTCTTTTGGTGAGGGCTGAACGCGAGGCCACGGCCATCTTAAACCACGCCGGACTCGAGGCCGGCTGGGTCGATTGCCCTCTCAGCTCAGAAGAATCCGCATCGTATCCCGCGTGTCGGAACGACATGGGCAGCGCGGAATTCACAATCAAGATCCTCAGCGCGGCAGAGGCTCAGCTAATCGCCATGCATCGCGATGATTTGGGCCAGGCTCTCGAGTGTATGGGCGATCACAGCGGATGCTCTGCGTACGTCTTCTATCGCGAGGTTCGGGAACTGGCAAGAGACGGGGATGTGAGCGAATCTCAACTCCTGGGCCACGCCTTGGCACATGAAATCGGCCACCTGCTGCTAGGTGCGCGCTCCCACAGTGTCAATGGAATTATGCGCGCCCATTGGCACCAGGAGGAGTTGTACACCATTGCCAGAGCGTATCTTTTTTTCACCGACGAGCAGTCCAAACGCATGCGTGCTGAGGTGTCTGAGCTGAACTCGGAGCAGCAAAACCAAGCGCAAAACGCCGGCGCTGGGGATTCTCAAGAAGCCCTTGACTCAATCGACGGGCAAATGAAATGACCATAGCCTCCGACGGCTCGGAAGGCTTAGTAACGGAGTTAAACAAGCGTAAGAGAAAACAGAAGAGGAGGAGAAGATGAAGAGGATAACAAGAAAATGGTTTGGAACAGGAGCTCTGTCATTAGGGCTGCTGCTAGCCGCCGGCATTCCCGCTTCGGCGAAGGAATCGCGGAGGATCGATCTTGAACACGCGATTGTCCTACAGGGCAAGAAAGTGCCCGCCGGCTGGTATAAGGTCGAGTGGCAGACCCACAGCCCCGAGGCAACTGTGCATCTCTCGCAGGAGCATAAGCTCGTCGTCTCCACGGAGGGCAGACTCGAGCTCCGCGACAGGACGAATTCCTGCGACTCCGTCCTCTACGAAACCATGCCGGACGGGTCGCTGACCCTCCTTGAGATTCGTTTCGCCGGTTCCAACAAAGTTCTCGTTTTCAATCACTGACAGGGAGAGGCACAACGTGAGTTTCGCCGCACGGTTGGACCACTCGATCCACTCTGCCCGCTTTGCGGGCGCCCGAATGTAGTGCGGCCAGTCGACGGCTCGTACAAGCCGGATCAATCAAGGTCATGCAGAGAAAATCAGACCAGAGGGGAGGAGCACTTGAAGAGGAATTTCAGAAAGGATTTCGAAACTGTGATCCTGGTATTGGGACTGCTCTTGGCTGCGGGCGCTCCCGCCTTGGCCAAGAACTCAGGAACTATAACCCTTCTCCACGACGCGGCCGTGCATGGAAAAACTCTGCGGGCAGGCACGTACATGGTGGAGTGGAAGACTCATAGCCCCGAGGCGACCGTACAATTCTCGCAGCGCTTCAAGGTTGCGCTCTTCGCAGAGGGCAGGGTCGAGCGGCGCACCAGAATATACGAACAGAATTCGGTCGTTTATGACACCGCGCCCGATGGATCTCTGTTTGTTATTGAGATCCGCTTCGCTAACTCGAACAAGGTCCTGGTGTTCGATTAGTGGCGCTCGAAGCTGAGGGAAGAGCTAACTAAAATGCCGCGTGGGCGTCTAAGATAAACGAACCGGAGCCGCGGGCCGCAGGGAGTCCAGTAACTCGGAGGAGGCTCCGCTCGTCTAGGAGAATGGTAGCGAGAAAGAAACAGATGGGGTTAAACGGATTCTCGTCGCTGTAGGTTTAGGGGCCTGGGCGAAGAGAATCCCCACGGAAAGGCCGGGGGAGTCGTGTGGCCCCGGCCCTTCATTTAACCCCATTTGATTTTAGAAGTACTTGCAACTGAAATGCAAGAGGCAGCCGGCTGCGTCCTAGTTTCGGAGTAGCGCTGGCCTTCAGGCCAGCATCTGCCGACCTAAAGGTCGGCGCTACCGGTCAAATGAGGACACTGCCAGGCAGACCAATCATCTTCCAAGGGGGAACTCTATGTCTGTTAGAAGGTATCTTGGCATATTCGTCGCATCCGCGTTATTGCTTCTATTGTGTGGAATCTCTGGCTTTGCAAAGAACTCCCGGAATGTGGCTATCGAACACCCGGTTGTTGTGAGCGGCACGACTCTTCCGGCCGGTCAATACGCTGTGCGCTGGGAGGCTCAGAGCGCCCAAGCCAGCGTCCAATTTGTGAGAGACAAGAAAGTCGTGGCTTCCGCTCAGTGCAAGTTCGAGGATCGCGGGAAGAAGTACGATTCCAGCACGGTGATCTACGCCACCAGCCCGGATGGATCCAACTCCATCAGCGAAATTCGGTTCGCAGGGTCAAGCCAGGTGCTGGTTTTCAGCGAATAACATTTCGCGCCGCAAGGTGCATACCTTGGAGTGCGGTAGCGCCAGCTACCGCCGTCTCTTCGCATTCCACGGCGGCAGCTTCGCTGCCGCACTCCACGACGCTCTACAGTCCAAAGGAGGTTTGCGCAGGGGCTCTAAAGCGGCAATCCTACCTGGCGAAGCAAATCCTGAAAACGAATGTCCGCACGCAGAGGGTCCAGGCGCGGTTCCGCCTTGAGACATAGCAGCAGGGAGAAGGAACGTTCCGCACGCGCTTTTTCCAACCACTCGAACGCCTGGTCGGTCTCACCCAGGCCGGAGTAGACCATCGCAAAATCGAAGGCCGACACAAACCTCTGTTCGTCCAACTCGTAGAGTTCCTTGAGCGCCTTGCGCGCCTCGGATTTTTTCTTGAACGTCGCGTGCGCGTGGCCGAGCGCTCCCACAAGATCCGGGCTTCCCGGCGAAATCTTCAGCGCCCTTTCCAGGCGCTCAACCGCTTCCTCGCACTTCCCCTTTTGTTGAAAACACAAAGCAAGGAAGTAGTGCGCCGCGGCGAAGTAAGGCTCCATATCGAGGGTTTGCGCGAGTTGCGCAATGGCCTCGTCGTACCGTCCTCCTCGATACAGCATTAGCCCCAGGTGAGTTCGGATGATCATCGACAACGGGTTCAGCTCTTGTGCACGCCGCAACTCCGCCATAGCCTCGTCAACGCGCCCCAGTATTCCCAGATAGAACCCATGCCAGTGGCGGGCCGTGGCAAAGTTCGGGTTAAGCGCTATGGCCCGCTGATATTCCCGTTCGGCGCCGTCCCAATCCCAATCGTAGGAATGGGTGGCGAAAGCCAAGGCGTTGTGCGCTTCGGGAAGCGAATCGTTAAGCTCGAGGGCGTTCATGGCCGCCGCCTTGGCTCGAGGGAAGGCGCGGTTTCCCGGAAGGATTCGAAAGTGGTCTGCCAGGTTCAGGGCGACCGCTAATCCCGCGTGTGCGACAGCGTACCCGGAGTCTTGGGCCGTGGCCTCCTCAAAGTAAGCGATGGCGTTCTTGATCCCTTCGGCGGTCCCTTTGTTCAAACAGTACCGGCCTCTCAGGAACGCTCCCTGCGCCTCCGGGGTTACGGTCGAAGTCCCGGTCGCAAACAGGCGCTTGGCGGGGGGCGCTTCGATCTCGAGAGAGCGGGCGATGTGGCGGGCAATGGCGGCGTGGAAAACCGGAACGTTATCGAAGTCGCCTTCGAAATGATCGGCCCACAGATGGGTTCGGTCCTTGACTTGGATGAGCTCCGCGGCCACCTGCAGCCGTTTGCCCGCCCCGCGCACGCTGCCTTTAAGAAGATAATCCGCGCCCAGCTCCTGACCGATCTGGTCGACGTCCTTGTCGGTATGCTTGTAGCGAATTGCCGAGGCCCGCGCGATGACGCCCAGCCGCTGCGGGTTCAAACGCCCCAGCCGCGCGATGATCTCCTCAGTCATGCCGTCGCTGACGTATTCCTGCCCGGCATCGCCGGTCTGGTTCTCAAAGGGCAGCACGGCCACAATCGGTTTGCCCGCGTCGGGCTTTGCTTCCAGGCTTCCCAGGAAGCGATAGCCGCGCCGCGGCAGAGTTTCAATGAATTGAGGGCGCTCGGCTGAGTCGCCTAAGGCGCGGCGGAGCTTCTTGACCGCGGTGGCCAGGCTCCGCTCGAAGTCCACAAACGTGTCGCCTGGCCACAGTTTTTTCCGCAACTCCTCTCGCGTCACAACTTCGCGTGGCCGCTCGAGCAGCGCCGAGAGAATTTGAAAGGGCTGTTCCTGGAGCCTGACCTTGGCTCCGTGTTTGCGCAATTCACCTGATTGAAGGTCCACTTCGAACGCGGCGAAGCGAACTTCGTTGGTGCGGATTGTTCCCTTGTCCATGGACCTCGCTACAACTCTAACAAGTTTCTCGGTGAAAGGAAAGTTCGCGCAGTAACGACGAGCTTACCTCGCCCGATGGCGTCGTAAAGCCGCCGCTACGCCAAGCCGCCGGGCCTGCACGGCGTAGGGGTAGGGCTTGCCCTCAGAGGCGTTTATTTAACACCGCCAGTAGCGATGTACGTCCCGATAACCGCTGATACAGGCCCGGAGGGCCGTCAGAAAGTAGCCCACGGCGTGAGCCGTGGGACCAGGGGGCGACCCGTGGTTATCTGAGCCCCGGAGGGGCGGCAGAGCTTCTTGCGTCAAGTCTGTCGCCCCTTCCGGGGCTGTGAATATCGACGCGCCAGGGGGCCCCACGGCTCACGCCGTGGGCTACTTTCTGCCGCCGCTCCGCGGCTCTGGAAGTGGCTGCACCTTAAGTGAACGCTTATTGGGCTTGCCCTACCTTCGTCGGGACCAGCCGAAATGCGGGGACGGTAAGCCGTCCCCCGACAGCGCGATTACCGGTTCATGCACAGTTCAGCGAGAGTTCATTCCCCGTCCATTGATGTTGCGGCGGAGCAATGCGAAAGTGGTTGCATAAGACAGGGCTCGATCAGCGAGACGGCATAGGTCGATGGACGGGGCGGCCGGAAGACCGGTGAGACCGCATCGGATGACGCGCTCGGTCGGAGGCAGCCCGGGCTGCATCGCAAAAAACTGAGTTAAAAATGGAGAGGAGAACAAAGATGAACTTCACAAAGTATCTCGGAACGTCGGTTCTGCCGGTGGCGCTGATTCTGGCCGCCGGGGTTTCGTGTTTAGCTAAGAACTCGGAGGGTGTTACCTTTAGTCATGATGTAGTTGTGAATGGGACCACTCTTCCGGCCGGACACTATACGGTTCAATGGAATGCTCACAGCCCTGCGGCAACGGTGGAGTTTTCGCAGCACCGCAAGGTTGTCCTCTCCACGGATGGCACGGTTCTGACGCGCAAGGGCAATTATCGCAGCATGACGCTGGCAACCCAAGACAGGGCGTCTGAGGGAGCCAACGTCTCCGACCCCCTTACCGTGGTCTATGACACCGCTCCAGATGGAACGATGTCCCTGGTCGAGATTCGTCTTGCCGCCTCGAACAAAGTTCTGGTTTTCAGTAAGTAATACATCAGGCTGATTCTCTCCGCTGAAGGTTGGCGACTGACTTGGCGGGCCGTTCGTACGGCCCGCCAATCGTCTTTATATGCCCCCCAAAAGCCTTGCCCGAAATCGCCCCTTAATCTGCCCAGTTTAAAAAGTCCGTTCGACTTGAAGCGGTTGATCCTGAATGCCCGAAGGGCATTAATATCATTAGCCGTAGGTGAAACCTACGGAGATGAAGCCCCACCTTTTGATCTTCTCCGACCCCGCAGGGGTCGAATGTTCGACCCTTTCAGGGTCGGATACTGTTTTGTTGCCGCGCCCGCCCGTAGGTTTCACCTACGGCTAATGATCTAGGGTCCCTTCGGGACCCTAGGGACGCGCTTATGGGGGGTCAGGGGATGAAGGGGTGATGTTACGTAATTCTGCAACCCTCAGTAGGTTAACGGGCGGCATATAATTCGCTCGACCGGGGCTTCCGGGGCATGCTAGCATGTGCTTCGAGCGTCCTGTGGCAAACCTCGTACCGGTGGTGCTGACCAGCTTCAGTGGGTCGGCATGGCGGGCAATCACGACGGCTCCAACAGACAGTGCAGTCGTTCAGCAGAGAGGGCAAGATGCACGATATCATTTCCGTTCTCGGCAACAACGGTATGTGGGTGATGATCATCGCGGTGGTGGCGATTGCCGGTTGGTTTAAGTTTCGTGAACATGAACTCCGGATCCAGCAGGAGATACGGACCAGAGAGATGGCCCATCAAGAAAAGATGAAGGAAATGGAACTGGAGTTGGAGAAGACGAAAGCCAAGCAGACAACTTAGCCTCCTGGCGTCCCTTCCTTTTCCTCAAGCACCGACCGTGCGTTGGAAGGCGATTTCAAATGGCAAAAGGCAAATGGCAAAGTTCAAATGGTTTTGAATTTGCCATTTGCAATTTGCCTTTTGCCATTTGAACTGCTTTTCTTATGGTTCCCCTCCCCCTCACCGACCACATCCGGCGGCGGAGTTTCTGGACCGTTACTCTTGCGCTCATCATCGCGAATGTGTGGGTCTTCTTGTTCGAACTGGCGCAGGGCCGGGGCATTAACCGCCTGGTTTTCGTCTACGGAATTGTCCCGGCGCGATACGTCGGTCTTCATGGATTCAAGAACCTGACCCCGGGCGGCTTTTTCGTTCCCGTCCTCGCCTCCATGTTTTTGCACGGAGGGTGGCTGCACCTTCTCGGGAACATGCTTTTCCTGTTTGTTTTCGGACGCAGCGTGGAAGACCGCTATGGCCACGTTAAATTCCTGCTTCTTTACTTCCTCTCAGGCTTCGCGGGCGCAGCCTTGCATATTGTCCTCAACGCCGGGTCGCGTCTGCCGAGCATCGGTGCGAGCGGCGCGATCGCGGGAGTGCTCGGCGCCTACTTCATCTGCTTTCCACGCGCCCGAATTACCACGCTCTTCTTCCTGATCTTCTTCTTCTGGAGAGTCGAACTGCCTGCCGTTCTGATCCTCGGCTACTGGTTCCTGATTCAGTTCGTGACAGGCTACGCAACGCTGTCAATTCAATCCGCGACCGGTGGCGGGGTGGCTTGGTGGGCTCATGTGGGAGGTTTCGTGACGGGGCTGGTCCTGGCGCTGATACTCGAACCTGCCCACAGAGGCGGAGTAATAGAAGTGCAGTAGGCGGTAGGCAGTAGGCGGTAGGCAGTAGGCAGTAGGCAGTGGGCAGTAGGAAAGGCGGGGCTAAACAGGTTGCAGAAAAAAACGTCTGCACCTGTCATCCTGAAGAGTTTCCATGGGTCTCCGGCCCACCCGACGCAATGAAAATAAGCGTCGTCACCCCCGCGAAAGCGGGGGTCCATTGTTGGACCGGAATACGATGGATTCCCGCTTTCGCGGGAATGACGAGTCCGGGCGTGATTTTCGGGAGAGCCGCAGGCAACGAAGGAAGGATCTCCGCAGTTCGTCGAAATTACAACTGCCGAGATTCTTCGCTTCGCTCAGAATGACAGTCGTCAAAAATTGTTCCGCGACCATTAAAGGCCGCCCCTGCTTGCGCCGAGTCCGAACCCGCTAGCGTGGTCAAGAATCCCGGCTATGCGCTCCGCAGCAAATGCCGCAGTGCTCCCTCGAGTTGCGGAAAGCGGAACTGATATCCCGCGCTCAGGAGTCGCGTAGGTTCCATGCGGGTGCTCGCGAGCAGCAGTTCCTCCCCCATTTCGCCGAACGCCAGGCGAACCGCGAAGGCGGGCATGGGGATGACGGTGGGGCGGCCGAGAACCCGGCCCAGCGTTTTGGTGAATTCCAAGTTCCTGGTCGGATTGGGAGCGGCTGCGTTCGCCGGGCCTCTGAGCGTCGCTGTACTCGTCGCGAACAAAATGATCTGGACCAGGTCATCGATGTCAATCCAGCTCATGTACTGCTTTCCGGATCCAATCTTCCCACCGACGCCCATCGTGAACGCGGGAAGCATCTTCGCCAGCCCCCCACCGGCGCGACTCAGGACGAAGCCGGTCCTGAGGTTCACGACCCGAATGCCGCGCTCAAGTGCCGGCTTCGTCGCCGCTTCCCATTCCTGGCACACCTGAGATAAAAACGAGGATCCCGCGGAACTGTCTTCTCTCAGCACCTCATCGCCGCGATCCCCATAGTAACCGCTGGCCGATGCCGCTACCAGCACGCGAGGCCGCTGGGAAAGCTTTGCGAGTGCTTCACACAGGAGCCGTGTGCCTTGCACTCTGCTCTCGCGGATCGCCTGCTTTTTGGCGGGAGTCCATCGGCCGGAGACAGATTCTCCCGCCAGGTGGACGACCGCGTCGAATCCTTCCAGCCGCGAGCTGTCGACTTCGCCACCCGCCGGGTTCCAGTACACCAGGGGCGCCCCTGGTTGCGGCTTGAATCTCACCAAAGAAGCCACACTATGCCCGCCGCTCTTCAGTGCTGGAATGAGCGCCTGCCCAATCAGCCCGCTGGAGCCGCTGATGAGGAAGTTCATGTGACGTGAATCCGCTTCAACTCCGCCTCGGATCGGCCTTCCTTGCGAAGCCATGCAATGGTTTCGTCAAGCAGCACGCGCATGGCCTCCAGGAATTCGATCGCGGCGTTGCGCAGGTGCTTTGCCGACCGTGTGCGCGGCGGTTTGAGCCTGCTCAGGATCGGGCCGAGTTCTCGCAACATCCAAACGGCGCAGGTTGGAATCCCCGTGCTTTCCGGCTCACGCCGGCTGCGGGTTCTGCGGTTTCGTTTCGCGTTCGGCATTGTTCCTCCCCAGGACTACCACCAGCTCACCTTCCTGGACACGGGCGCTCAAAGGTTCGCAGTGGGCGATCCTCTGCGGCAACGACACATGCCGCTTCACTCCGCCCACCCGGATGATGAGCTCGTCCTGTTTCTTATGAAGATTGATATCGTCGCTCGATACGAAAGGCAATTTGAGATGAAGCTCATAATTGCCGTATTCCCGAGCACGGCCTC
>CAWIUZ010000385.1:0-4464 GCA_963838915.1 uncultured Acidobacteriota bacterium | reverse complement strand
GCAACCACGCTGGCCATCCCGTCGGTGGCGCCCGCCAGGACAGGAGTGCGTGCCGGCAGGCCCGTTTCGCTGGCAGCCACGCCGGACACGCGCCCGACAAGCTCTCCGGGGCGGCGAACCACGGGCAGGCGGTCAGCGGGCAAGCCCACGGCACGAACGGCATCAATCCAGGAAGCGCTCTCCGGGTCGTACCCGAGCTTCAAGGCGTTGGTGAAGTCAGAAATCCCGAACTCTCCGCTCAGCTTTCCGGAAAGCCAATCCGCCGGGCTCAGAACATATCGCGTCTTTTCCCATAACTTCGCTTCGTGCCGCTCGACCCACGCAGCCTTCACCAGCGAAAATGATGGCCCCAGGCGGACGCTCCGTGCGCCGCCTTGTCGGTTCAGTTCCTCCGCAATCTCCATTCCCCGGCCGTCGTCGTAAAGAATCGCGGGACGCAAGGGCCGGCCTTCGGCGTCCGTCACAACCAGAGTCCCGGAAGTGGAGGTCACCGCCACACCGCGCAATTCTGGCTTGCCCGATGCCTCTTTCAGTTTCTGTACAATCCTCTGTGCAACCGACGAGACAGCTTGCCACCATTCATCGGGGTCCTGCTCGTGGATTCCTCCCGCAGCGCGATGGTCGTGCCGGATCGGCGCCTCGGCCTCCGCCACGAGGCCTCCGGTAGGACTCGCGGCAACCGCGCGCACTCCGCTGGTTCCCACGTCGATGCCAAGCAGGGCGCACTCGATTTCGTCGGTCATGAGAGCTATTCCAGGCTACTCATGCTGCCGTGTCAAGAGATATTGAGTCCCGGCGCTGGTCTCGCTTGTAGTACCGTTCTTCCTCCCTGAGACGACCACAACCATGCCGCGCCATCGCGGATTGTACCTCGACGCACCTAAGCACATTGTTGTGGTAGTCTGGAGGTGTGTTTTTCGAATGGGATGTGGACAAGGCGCATAAAAACCTCGCTAAGCACGGGGTCTCGTTTGACGAGGCAATAACCGTGTTCGGGGATCCGTTGGCCGTCACAATTCATGATCCGGATCACTCGGACGATGAGGAGCGACTCTTGACCACAGGTCTATCAAAAGGGCGGCGGCTGATCATTGTCGCGCATATGGAGCGGGCGAAGCGATTAAGGATCATCAATGCGAGGGAGGTCACGCCCGCGGAGAGGAAACAGTATGAGTCCGGAGAATAATGCTGGACAGGAAGACGAAATGAGGCCTGAGTACGATCTTCGAGGGGGCGTGCGCGGCAAGTACTACAAGCAGTACATGGAGCGAAGCAATGTTGTGCTGCTTGATCCCGATGTGGCTGCTGTGTTCCACGACTCGGAATCGGTGAATCAGGCCTTGCGAGTCTTGATAAACGCCGCACGGCAAGTGGGGGCCAGCGGCGAAGGCAGAGGAAAGGAATCCCCAGGGCCGGGGCGGGTTCGGTAACCAAGAGCCTGGCGCCAATCACAGGAGGAGTGCGTGACTCCACAATCCGGTAATAACCTTGATGTTACAATCGTGGGCGGGGGAATGATCACTTATGATTTGCTCCTCCCGTCCTTGTACCAGCTCGAAAGAACGGGCGTCGTCCGCAAGATCGACATCTGCGCTCTGGACAGCTCTCCGTTAAAGGCCTTGGCGGAGAGCGCGGATTTTAAGGAAGCTTTTCCGGGGCAGGGTTTCACACCCCATCCATCACTGGCGGAACTGCCGGAGAAGAAGTTTCCCGAGCTTTATAAAGAGGTCGTCGCCTCGATGGCGCCGGGCAACATGGTGGTGGTGGCGATGCCCGATCATCTTCATAACGAAGTGGTGCGGCACGCCCTCGATTGCGATCAGAACGTACTGTGTGTAAAACCGCTGGTTCTCAAACACGAACAGGCGGTCGAAATCGAGAAGTTGGCGGCCGAAAAGGGACGCCTGGTGGGCATCGAGTATCACAAACGCTTTGACCGCCGCTCGCTGGTGGCGCGGCGGAGCTATGGCCTGGGGCAGTTCGGGACGTTCGTTATGGGCGAGGCCAAGCTGATCGAGCCCTACTATTATCGCCACTCGAATTTTCAGAACTGGTTTACCTCTAATAATACTGACCCTTTCACTTATATCGGTTGTCATTATGTTGACCTTGTTTACTTCATTACCGGGCTGAAGCCGGTGGAAGTCTCCGTTCAGGGCGTCAAAGGAAAATTCCCCAACGGGAACGAAGCTTACCTGTGGTCGCACGGGCGGGTGACCTGGGAGAACGGCGCCCTGCTCTCCGTGGTCAACGGCCTCGGCTATCCTGACGCCGCCGCGGGCAGCAACGACCAGGGATTGATCATGTACTGCGAGGGGAACGACCAGACCGGGCTCATCTTTCACGACGATCACAACCGTGGCGCGGCTTACTCCTATCTCGAAGGCATCGGCCCGGGAGGATCGAAATACAATTACGTGAGCCCGGATTTCTTTCGATTCGTCCCCTGGGAGGGCCCGGGCTATAAACCGATCGGATACGGGTATGAATCCGTGGCGGGCATCACAGAGAGCGTGCAGCGCATGGCCAAAGAGACGGCGGGGATGGGGCCCGAGGCGGCCTTGGAGAGGCGCAGGCAATTCCTGCGTGAGGTGGATGCGCGAGGCCTGATCGCCACGCCTGCCAATAGCTCCATCAACGAGTTGGTGGTGGAGGCCGCGCGCAAGTCCATCACCCACAGCGCGACGCCCGTCCGCATCGTTTACGGCGAACACCCGCACATCGAGTAACACCAGATCTGCGCGAAGGCAATCGGGGTTTCTGTATTTGTGTAATTAGCTCTTGCGGCTCCGCCGCTCTGTCTTGCGGAAAGGCTCTGCCTTTCCGGGCCTTCGCTATACCCAATCCCTGGTTTCTCGGCGGGGCTATGCCTCGCCGGTTGAGGCGCAGTCTCAACCTAGGAAGAAGTCCGAGGGCTGCTCCGGAAAGGCGCAGCCTTTCCGCAAGGCGGGGCGGCAGAGCCGCTTCCGGAATCCACACAGTCGAGCACGGATGATCAAAGGAGCAACATGGCTGTTTACGATCTAACACCTGTCGAAGTCCCCGCGGTGGAAACGAAATACCGCCGCATCAAAACCAAGCTACCGGTTCCCGAATCGCTGCCCATTTTTGAATCGCTGGCGCAATCGGAGCCGCGTTCCATGGCCGGGCAGCCGCCCATCGTGTGGGACAAAGCGGAAGACTTCATCGTCAGTGACCCGTGGGGGAATCGCTGGATTGACTGGTCGTCCGGCGTGCTCATCACCAACGCCGGGCACGGGCGCGAGGAGATCCGCGCCGCACTGCGGGAAGTGATCGACCGGGGCCTCTTGGCTTCCTATGTGTTCGTCCACGAGCAGCGCGCGCGCCTGACGCAAATGCTCCGCAACCTTTCCCCTGATCCCGAGAACTACCGGGTCTTCCTGATGAGCACCGGCAGCGAGGCGACCGAGAACTGCATCAAGCTGGCGAAAACCTATGGCCTCGAAAAACACGGGCCGCACAAGAAGTATTTCGTGACTTTCGAATACGCGTTCCACGGACGCACTATGGGCGCGCAGCTTGCCGGTGGCATGCAAAAACAAAAACGGTGGATGGTCGATCGCGACCCGAGCTTCGTGCAGGCGCCGTTTCCCGACGGCTACAAGAATGAAGACACCTCGTTCGAACTTTTCCTCAAAACCCTGCGGGAAAAAGGCGTGCCGCCCGAAAACGTCGCCGGCGTGATGACCGAGACCTATCAGGGCGGCGGGCCGGATTTCCTGCCGGTGGAATATGCGCAGAAGCTCGAGAAACTCTGCCGCGAACACGACATCGTGATGTGCTATGACGAAGTGCAGGCAGGATTCGGGCGCACGGGGAAGATGTTTGGGTACGAACATTATGGTGTGACGCCTGACCTGATTGCCTGCGGCAAAGGCATTTCATCCTCGCTGCCGATCTCCGCCGTCATCGGCCGGGAAGACATCATGGGGCTTTACCCTCCCGGCTCAATGACTTCCACGCATTCCGGGTCGCCGTTGCCGGTGGCCGCTGCCATTGCCAGTCTCGAAATCATCCAGAAGGAAGGCCTGGTGGAACGCGCCGCGCGGCTGGGAGAGATCCTCATGCTGGAGTTGCGGCGCATTCAACAGAAACATCCCCGCGTCTTGGGGTGCCTGCAAGGAAAAGGGCTGGTGGCGGGAATTCAAGTGGTCAATCCGGGCACGAAGACTCCCAACCCCGAAATGGCATTGAAGATCAACATCGCCTGCCTGCAAAAAGGCCTGCTGATGTTCGCGCCCGTGGGTGCATCCGGAGAATGCATCAAAATCGCGCCGCCGTTGAGCATCCCCGAAGATGCATTGCGGGAGTCCATTCAGGTCTTGGAAGAGGCGCTGGATGAGGTCATAGCTCCGTAGGGGCGGCCGTTGTGGCCGCCCCCGAATTCTCTGCATTTTCGCAGCTTCCCATGTGCGGCTTTGCCGCCGTGCCTTGCGGAAAGGC
>CAWIUZ010000384.1:0-19119 GCA_963838915.1 uncultured Acidobacteriota bacterium | reverse complement strand
CAATCGTCGCCGCGAGCGCAACGTACCGGAAGATGTTATGCAGCGCATGGCGGCCAAGCTGCGTCCGCCGAAGTTCGAAGAGGGCTTCGCCGAGATTTCCGTGGTGCGATTGAAGGGGAAGGCCGGAGAAGGCGACACCGCCGCCGAGCCTGAGCAAGCGGCCGAGACCCAATCCGGCGAATCCGAGCCACCCGACCTGACAGACGCCGAATACTAGAACTCTCGTCATAAATCGTTCTGATTGGTCAGAATGTCAGAAGCAGGAAATAGCGGCCGGCTCCGCAGTGCCGGAACAGCACTACATGGTGCGCAAGGCGGCTGCTCAGGATCTACAGCGGCCCGTTCAGCTTGATTGCGGGTGTGAGTGGAGAGAAGGGCGGAATCCCGATCAAACTCTGGTGATAACATGAAACCGAACCCGGTGCTGGCGAAGGTAATTGGGCACAGGGTTCGGTAAGGAAAACCATGACTATCACTGCAAAGTACGAGGATGGCGTTTTCAAGCCCCTTGTTCGGTCTAGGGTGCGTGGCGGGCGCTGCGGGCATCTCTCGCGCCGCCGACTACGTCCGCGCCTACCCCGGCCAGGTTGCGGCGCTGCTCGCGGTCGAGTTGTGTTCGCTCACCATACAGCGCGACGACATCTCGATCGCCAATCTGATTTCCGCCGCCTTGTTTGGCGATGGGGCGGCGGCGGTGCTTGTGGCCGGATCGGACAGGGAGGCGGCAGGGCCGGAAATCCTGGCCACTCGGTCGGTCTTCTATCCCCATACGGAGCACGTGATGGGCTGGGACATTTCCGAGAAGGGTTTCACCATCGTCTTGTCGCCCGAAGTGCCGGCCATGGTGGAACGTCACTGGGCGCACGATGTGGATGAGTTTCTGAGCGACAATGGCTTGTCCCGAAAAGATATCGGGAGCTGGATTTTGCACACTGGAGGTCCCAAAGTGCTTTCTGCGATGGCGGCTACGCTGAAACTTCCTGACCAGGCCATCGAGGCCTCCTGGGAATGCCTGCGAAGGGTGGGCAATATCTCCTCTGTATCGGTTCTTCTGGTGCTCGAGGAAGTGATGAACCACCGTCGCCCCGCTCCGGGAACGTTCGGCTTGCTGGGAGCAATGGGGCCCGGCTTCTGCTCGGAACTCGTTTTGCTCCGCTGGTCATAGCGTCCCGAAGCAATGCAGGCTTGATATGCTTTTAGAGTCCATCTTTGGCGGGAATGACGTGACCCTCGAGTAGGGGCGGTTCGCGAACCGCCCTACCAGCCCGCCTTCGCGGGAATGACACAGAGGGTGTGATTTTCGGGGGAGTCGCAGGCCTACTCCTACCGAAGGGCTTCGGCCGGCAGGCAGGCGACGAGGAACCGCGCCCTGGTCTGAAAATCGTGGGGCGCCTCGCCCGCGGAGGCGCGGGCATGCTGCCCGCGACTGTGGGCGGGACGCCCGCACCACATCCGTCCACAGACTCGTTAGCCGTAATAGGTTAGATTTGAGATCACGATACACTCTCATTTGGGTTGCACTCGTTTTTGCATTTGCCCTGCCCCTCTCCTTGTCTGCGCAGGAAGCGGTCTTCGAACTCGACCCGGCGCAGACGCAGATTCAATTCACCCTGCCTGGCGTTATTCGCGCGGTTCACGGGACCTTCAAATTGAAAAGCGGGACGATCCGCTTCAACCCTGCTACGGGAAAAGCCGACGGCTCGGTAGTTGTCGACATGACAAGCGAGGAGAGTGATAACACTTCGATGGATCGTAAAATCCAGGGAGAAGTCTTGGACACCCGCAAGTTCCCTGAAGCCATGTTCGTCCCCGCCCACGTCGACGGGCGCCTGGAAGCCGAAGGAGAGTCGGCGCTGCAGTTGAGTGGCACGTTCAAGCTGCACGGAATCGAACACGATTTCAACATCGCAGTCACGGCGACCCGGAACGGTGACCAACTGACCGCCACCGCTCATTTCCTGATTCCTTACGTGGATTGGGGGATGAGAAATCCCGGCGGCATGCTCATGCGCGTGGGCAACCAGGTCGAGATCGATGTAAAGACCGTGGGCCGCATCACCCTGCCCGCCGCGGCACACTAAAGCTTCTCCCAATGCGTCGACGACCGGCACGCTGTAGGGGGACGGCTTGCCGTCCCCGCATTTCTGTTGGCGCCGACAAGGGTAGGGCAAGCCCCACCCCTACCGTTCTCCCCGCAGTTATCGATGGATTGGGCGCTTCGGAATTGTCTTGACAAACACTCTTGTGCCGGGTAAACTCCCACGTTTAATTAATGACTGACCGTTCAGTCAGTAAAAACACGAGTCGACCCATGAGTCAGAAACGTCCAACCCGGCGCAGTCCAAAGAAAACACTTCGGCGGGGGCGGAAGCCCAAAGAGGGACGCCCTCAGGAGATCCTGGCGGCCGCCTTCGAGGAATTTGCCGCCAACGGATATGCGGCCGCTCGCCTTGAGGACGTCGCCGCGCGCGGGGGAATTGCGAAAGGGACGATCTACCTCTACTTCAAGGATAAGGAAGGTCTTTTTCGGGCTGTGGTGCGCAGCATGATTCAGCCTGTGTTCGAGAATCTTGCTCCGTTCATTGCGGCGTTCCCCGGCTCTGCTGAAGAACTTCTTTGCGAGTTGCTGGGTCGCCATTACGCCCACGTGGTCAGCAACGAAAAGGCGCGCGCTATTCTCCGCCTGCTGATTGCAGAGAGCGGGAAGTTCCCGCAACTTGCAGACATCTTCCATCGCGAGATCATCGGCCCGGGCGTGGCGGCGATGCGCCAGGTGCTCGCAAAAGGCGAGGCATCCGGCGAGTTTCGAAAAAGCCGCGTCAAGGATTTTCCGCAGATTGTGGTTGCCCCTGGGGTCCTGGCCACTATCTGGCGTCTGGTCTTCGGTGACCGAAACCAACTCAACCTGCATGCCTTCATGACGGCGCACATGGAGTTCGTGCTGCATGGCCTGCGGAAACGAGGAGAACACTCATGAAGCTTCATTGGGGATGGGCCGCGTTCCTGACGATGCTCGCGCTCGTTTGCGGAAACTTTGTGCTCGCCCAACAGGCAAGTCCGCAACGGCTGACCTTGAAAGAAGCGATTGCCCTGGCGCTCAAGAACAACCTCAGCGTGCGGGTGGCCAGGACGCAAGTGGACGAACTCGAGGGGACGCGCGAGCGGCGCGAGGCCTCGCTGCTCCCGCACGTATCCGGGAGCTTACTGGCGAACCGGCAGAACGTCAACCTGGGCGCCCTGGGGTTCACTTCTATTCCCAACATCCCCATCCCCACGGTCATTCCGGCTTTCAATCATTACGATTCGCGCATTCTCGCGAGCCAACCTCTCATCGACCGCGAGGCTTACCACAACCTGAAGGCTACCGAGAAACAGGAGCAGGCCTCGAAGCTCAGTTATCAGGACACGCGCGACCTGGTGGTGCGGGAAACGGCAGGGCTCTATCTGGATTCGGAAGTGGGCCTTGCAGAGATCGAAACAGCGGAATCCCGAGTCACCACCTCGCAGGCGCTTGAAAAGTTGGCGCGCGACCAGCACGACCAGGGGTTGGCGACGGCGGTGGATTTGGTTCGCGCCCAGGTGCAGTTGGCGCGCGACCGCCAGACCCTGCTGGTGGCGCGCGACGCTTACCAGACGTCGCTTTTCGCCCTGGCGCGCTTCCTGGGACTGAGCCCCGGAACGCCGCTGGAACTGGCCGGGCACATGGAGTTTCACCCGGTGCCGGCGCCCCCCATTGACGAAGCGCTGCGCACGGCGCTCGAGGCGCGCTCCGATTATCGCTCGCTCCTCGCCGACCGCCAGTCCCTCGTCGAGCAGGAGAAGGCCGCGCGAGCGCGCTACTTCCCAAAGCTTTCGGTGAATGGCGATTACGGCGCCCTGGGCACCGCTCAGACCATGGCGGGGATCGGCGAAATCCAAGGCACGATCAGCATCAGCCTGTTCGACTGGGACCGCACCGGGCAGAGAAGGGAACTGGAGAGCCGAGTGCGGCGCTTAGACGAGCAGATTGACGATCTCACGCGCGGAATCGACCAGGACCTGCGAAAGGCGTTGCTCGACCTCGACTCCACCACCAGTCAGGTGAGCGTCACGGAATCTGCGCTCACGCTCGCGGAGCGCGAACTGACGCTCGCCCAGGACCGTTTCCGCAACGGCGTGACGGACAACATCGAAGTTGTGACGGCGCAGGACACGCTGGCGAGCTCCCAAGATGAACGCATCACGGCGTTGGCGCGCCACATTGATGCTGGAATGGCCCTGGCGCGCGCGCTGGGGAATACCGAGAAGAACTACCAGACGTACCTTGGCGAACCGTGAGCATGTGGCTTTGCTCCCCAAAGGGGAGCACCTTGGGTAGCCGTGGGTGGAACCCACGGATCGGATGGCATCGAGCGTCATCCGGCCCTGAAGGGGCCGAACAGCCTTGGACAACCCCTCGCGGGGTTGGGCGTCCTCTCAGAGGAATGCCAACCGTGGGCTGGCGCCCACGGCTACTCACGGTTCACCGCTTCGCGGTGGAGAGGTAAAACATCCATGAAACGCATTATTCCCATTCTGCTGCTGGCGGCTGCGGCAGCGGCGGCAGTTCGATATTATCCCAAGTATTTCGGCAAACGCCCGCCCTCGAATCTGCTGAAGCTCTCCGGCAACATCGAAGCCCACGAAAGCCTGGTCAGCTTCAAGGTGACGGGCCGCATCGTCGCCTTGCCGGTGGATGAGGGCATGACCATCAAATGCGGAGACCTGCTGGCGCGGCTGGATAATGACGACTATCGCCAGCAAGTCGTGGTGGACGAAGCCGTCGCAGGCGTGCGCGATCGCCAACTCTCGCTGGGCTTAGCGGGCAGCCGTCAGCAGGAGATCGAGGCAGCCCGCCAGGCCACGCTCGACGCTCAGGCCGACCTCGAGCAGCGGAAGAAGGATTACGCGCGCTACCAGGCGCTTGCCGAGAAAGACGAAATACCCACGCAAACCCGCGATCAGGCGGCCACCAGTGTGACCCGCGCGCAGGCTGCCTACGACCGAACGCAACAGATCTACAACGAGCTCATCGAGGGCACGCGCAAAGAGGAACTCGAGGTGGACCAAGCCAACGTTCATCAGGCGGACCAGAGCCTCCACCTCTCGCGCATCCGGCTGTCTTACACCGTGCTGCGCGCGCCCTTCAACGGAGTGGTGCTGGTGCGGCAGGCTGAGATGGGCGAAGTGGTTTCCCCCGGCACGCCCATCGTAACTCTGGCTGACCTCGACCACCTCTGGCTGCGCGTCTATGTGCCGGAAACCGATCTCGGCAAGGTGCACTGGGGTCAGTGCGTTGACGTGCGGTCCGATACCTATCCTGACAAGATTTATCACGGCCGAATTTCCTTGATTTCCTCCGAGGCGGAATTCACTCCTAAGAGCGTGCAGACGGAGAAGGAGCGCGTCACGCTGGTCTATCGCGTCAAGGTGGATGTCGAGAACCCGAACTACGAGCTTAAGCCAGGAATGCCGGCGGATGCATTTATCAAGGTGAAGTAGCAAGGACTGCCTGCAGATTGCCGGTTCTCGATTGAGAACCCCCCCTTGCCCGAGGATAACGCGACATGAGACCCGGATTAGCAAGCCTTTTATGTTTAGTGACACTCGGATGCAGCTGCAATCACACCGTGGTCCGGCACTTTCCGCCCGATCCGGGGATTCCAGGCATAGTGCACGTCGATGTGGAAACCGCTGGCAGCGACAAGTATTGGACCATAGACATAACCCTGGCAGGCGGGTTCTTGACAGAAACTGAACTACCGCCAAAGATGGCAGCCCAGAAAACTCTCTCCTATAGCACTGGAGAAATGCCTGGTTGCATGGACGAACCGACAGCGGAATATCGCGATGGGACATATCTTGCTAGATGTTATTCAACTCACACTGATTACGGGATGCGAGACATCACCGACATCATGGCGAAGCAGGGGCAAGTGAGTACAGTCGTGTGGAGTCGCAGTCTCGATCCCGGCTGGAGCATCAGACGGTTTGGCTGGAATGCCACCTTGCCTATTTTGGCAGTGCTCGTGGATTCGAGCGTTCCACAGGAAAACCCGCTTGCATGGATTCTGGGATTTTTCGGCCACCCGCCTCCCGACGAAACCATACACCTCATTATTGTCTCTCCGACCACAAAGATGGTAAGGGACATCACTATTCTCAGGCATATTGAGTATGGATATCCGCGGTTGCTCGGATGGTAGGACTCAGCCAAGTAGCCGGCGTCCGCTGTCGGGCGCTGCGGTCGAAGTGGCAGATTAATATTGAAGTGCCAATATGAATACGACCCCAGCCATCATCGTTTCCGCACTCAGTAAGCGCTTCGGTGAAGTGCGCGCCGTCGACCAGCTCAGCTTCGACGTGCATCCGGGAGAAATCTTTGGCCTGGTGGGGCCGGATGGGGCGGGGAAGACGACGGCGATGCGCATGCTCGCCGGAGTGTTGGACGCGGATTCGGGCTCGGCGACCGTAGCCGGCTACGACGTGGTGCGCGACCCCGAGGGCGCGAAACACCACCTCAGCTACATGTCGCAGCGCTTTGGCCTTTACGAAGACCTGACGGTGGACGAGAACATTCGGTTTTATGCGGATCTCTTCGGCGTCACCCGCAAGAAGCGCGAGCCGCGCTCCGCGGAGCTGCTGGCGGCGGCGGGTCTGAGCGATTTCCGCAGGCGCCTGGCCGGGAATCTCTCAGGCGGGATGAAGCAGAAGCTGGGGTTGGTCTGCGCGTTGATTCACACCCCCAAAGTGATCCTTCTCGACGAGCCGACCAATGGTGTGGATCCGGTGTCGCGACGCGATTTCTGGCGAATTCTGTATTCTCTGCTCGCCGGGGGAGTGGCCATCCTCACCTCGACTTCTTATCTAGACGAGGCCGAGCGCTGCCATCGCGTTGGCCTCTTGCACCAGGGGCGGTTGCTCTTTTGCGACCAGCCCGCCGCACTGAAGAAGAAATTCCCCGGCGAGATTCTGGCCGTTCATGCGCCGGAGCCGGGGCGCGTGCGCGATTTGCTCGCAAAGGCGGATGCGGTGCGCAGCGCGCTGCTGGTGGGTGATCGCGTCCATCTGTTTGTGGACAGTGCAGAGCGGCGGTTTCCGGAATTGCGCGCCTGCCTCGAGTCGACCTCGACGCCTTACGATTCCATTCAGTCGGTAGCGCCGAGCATCGAAGACCTGTTCGTTTCGGCGCTGGAAGGCGAGTCAGGAATTGGGAAACGGAACTAACCCCTCACCCGTCCCGCGGCGGCTGATGACGGCGCCGTCGCGGGGCACCCTCTCCCCAAGGGAGAGGGTTAAGTTGTCGAGTTGCGCGGCCGTAGGAACGGAACCCTGATGGTCCAAAACGACACATCGGTGTTGGTCGAGAACCTCACTAAGCGGTTCGGGGCGTTTACGGCGGTAGACCGCATCAGCTTCGAGGCCCGCCGGGGCGAGATTTTCGGTTTTCTTGGCCCCAACGGCGCCGGCAAATCCACCACCATCCGCATCCTGTGCGGCCTGCTGCGCCCTACCTCCGGCAAGGCGCTGGTGGCGGGCATCGACGTGGCGGCAGCCCCTGAAGCGGTGCGCCAGCAGATCGGTTACATGTCACAAAAGTTCTCGCTCTACAACGACCTGCGAGTTATCGAGAACCTGCGGTTCTTTGCGGGGATGTACAGCGTTCCGGCTCGCGACCTGCCGGAGCGCCTGGCGTGGGCGCTGCGCATGGCGGGGCTCGAGGGACGAGAGCAATCTCCCACACGCGCCCTTGCCGTGGGCTGGAAGCAGCGCCTGGCGCTCGGCTGCGCTGTCCTGCACCGCCCTCCCATCGTTTTCCTCGACGAGCCGACCTCGGGCGTGGATCCCGTCTCGCGGCGGCAGTTCTGGGATTTGATCCACCAGATGGTCGACGAAGGCATCACGGTGTTCGTCACCACGCACTATATGGCCGAAGCGGAATACTGCAACCGCCTGGTGATGATCGATCGCGGGCGCATCGTGGCGATGGGCACTCCCACGGAACTGAAGAGCCGTTACATGATAGGGGAACTATTGCTGGTCGAGTGCGAACCGCTGGGGCCGGGCCTCGAAGCGCTGGGGGAAACTCCCGGCGTCCTCGATGCGGCGGTCTTCGGAAGCAGCCTGCATGCGGTCGTCGCCGATGCCCAAGCTGCCTTGCCCAAGGTTCGGGACTCGCTCGAGGCTCGGGGCCTGCGTGTGGGACGGCTGGAACAGATTCCACCCAGCCTCGAAGACGTGTTTGTTTCGCTCACCGCAGCGCGCCAACCCAAACAGGAGAAATCCGCATGAGTGGGCGTCGCATCCTGGCCATGACGCGCAAGGAAATCATTCAGATCCGGCGCGATCCCCTGAGCCTGATGATCATCATCGCCATGCCGATCATCCAACTCCTGATCTTCGGCTACGCGGTGAACCTGGACGTGAAGCACATTCCGCTTTGCGTGTACGACCGTGACGGGACGCAAACCAGCCAGGACCTGCTCAAGCGCTTTCAGGCCACCGACTATTTCAAGATCGTTCATCTGTCGGAAAGTTACACCGACGTGGTGCGGAACATTGACTACGGCGTCTGCACGGTGGCGGTAGTCGTGCCGCCGCAATTCGCCGAGCGGTTGCGCTCCGATGGCCATGCCAGCGTGCAGGCGCTGCTCGACGCGAGCGACAGCAATACGGCGAACATCGGTATGGGTTACGCGCTCAATATCGTGCAGGCCTATTCGGCGCAGGTGCAGATCGATTGGCGCGAGAGCCACGGCCTCGCCCGTGCTCCCGCCGATGTCACCTTCGAGCCCCGGACCTGGTTCAACGAAGACCTTGAGAGCATGTCGAATATCGTGCCGGGCGTGGTGGCCATGGTGATGGCAGTGGTGGGCGCGTTTCTCACTTCGCTGACTATCGCACGCGAGTGGGAGCGCGGCACCATGGAGCAGCTCATTTCCACGCCGATCGCCAAGCTCGAGATCCAGATCGGCAAGCTCACGCCTTATTTCCTGATCGGTATTATGGACACGGCGGTTTGCGCGGGCGTGGCCGTGTGGTGGTTCGACGTTCCCTTTCGCGGCAGTTGGACGGTTTTGTTCGGCTGCTCGATGCTGTTTCTGGTGGTGGTGCTGTCGCTCGGCTACTTCATTTCAGTTACGGCCAAGTCGCAACTCGGCGCGAGCCAGATAGCCCTGTTGGCCACGTTCCTTCCGACATTTCTATTGTCGGGATTCATTTTTCCCATCGAGCAGATGCCGGTGGTGGTGCAGTGGATCACGCGCGTGCTGCCGGCGCGCTATTACGTTGCCATTCTGCGCAACGTGTTCCTGAAAGGCACAGTGATCCGGTTAATGGCCGGACAGCTCTTCGCTTTGGCGATTATTGCGGTGGTGCTGGTCACGCTCTCCACGCGCGCCTTTCACAAGAGGCTGGAATGAACGTGTAGGGGCAGTCCTTGAGGTTGCCCCGGGCGGCCACACATAGGCGCTAATGGCTCAATTCGCGCTACGTAGCACTCATTGACCGCTTCCCGAGGCCCGGAGGGCCGCGAGAGAGTAGCCCATGGCGTAAGCCGTGGGATCGAGGAGCGGCCCCGGGTTGTATAAGCCCCGGAGGGGCGACAGATCCCCCGGCACCGTCTCTTTCGCCCCTCCGGGGCTGCGGATATGAACACCGTACGGGGTCCCACGGCTTACGCCGTGGGCTACTTTCTGGCGCCGCTCCGCGGCTCGCGTCATTAGGTACGCGCCTATGGGGCGGCCACAAGGGCCACCCCTACAACAACTTGAGGCTGGAATGAAAATTCTTCAATCCTTCGCGCGGGTCGGGCACATGCTGCGGAAGGAGTTCATCCAAACGCTGCGCGATCCCCACACGCGGTTCGTGCTCATCGGCCCGCCGATCATCCAGATGCTGGTGTTCGGGTATGCGGCCACGATGGAAGTGAAGCACGTGGCGCTCGCCGTGCTCGACCAGGACAATACGCAGGAGAGCCGCGAACTGGTGTCGCACTTCTCCGCCAGCCGCTATTTCGACATTAAGCAATATGCCGCACAGCGGGATGACCTTCGCGAAGGCATCGACCGCGGCGATTTTCTGGTAGCGCTGGAAATCCATTCCGGCTTCGCCCAGCGCTTGCGCAACGGCCAAGGCGCCTCCGTGCAGGTGGTGGCGGACTCCTCCGACTCGAATACGGCGCTCGTGGCGCTCGGTTATCTCAACCAGATTGGCGCTCAATTCGCGCGCGACTACGAGACCGACCAGATGCGCCGCACGGCGCCGCAACTGGCCGCCTTCGTGCCCCAGGTCCAGCTCGAGACCCGCCCCTGGTTCAACGAAAGCCTCAACAGCCAGTGGTACTTCGTTCCCGGCGTGATCGGCAACCTGATGCTGATCATGGTCATGATGCTGACGGCCTTCGCGGTGGTACGCGAGCGGGAGATCGGCACGCTCGAGCAGGTGATGGTTACGCCCATTCGCCGCTGGGAGTTTATCCTCGGCAAGACCCTTCCCTTTTTCCTCATCGGAGCCTTCGACTCGACTATGATCGCCATCGTCGGCACGCTCTGGTTCAGCGTTCCCTTCCGCGGCAAAGTCGCCGTGCTGGCGCTCGGGCTCGCGACGTTCATCGTCGCGGCGCTGGGGCTTGGACTCCTCCTCTCCACCATCTCCGCCACCCAGCAGCAAGCCATGCTCGCCTCCTTCTTTTTTAATATGCCCATGATCACGCTCTCCGGCTTCGGCAACCCGATCAGCAGCATGCCGATGTTTTTCCAGAGGCTCAGCTTCATCAACCCTATGACGCACGTCATGGTCCTTCTGCGCAGCGTCTACCTCAAAGGCGTGGGGCTTGACGTTCTGTGGCCAAACATCGCCGCCATGGCCGGCCTGGCAGTCGTCCTGCTGACCGTCAGCGTCCTGCGCTTCCACAAGTCGCTCGAATAACCTATAATTTAATTGGGCGCTCGCAGCAAGCTAATACAAAGCGGTTAACCGCTGAGACACAGAGGCACAGAGAAGCTGACTAGAAGCAGTTTCAAGACCCTCTGTAAGCGATTGCAAAGGGGTGGTCGATTACGCGCGAATCCGTGCTCCCGGGAGGGGAGCAAATTGAGTAGCCGGGGGTGAAACTCCTGGACCCGACCCCACACCCCGCCTTCGGCACCCCTCTCCCCGCAGGCGGGGAGAGGGGAAATGGGGTGAGGGGGCGAGGTTTCCGGGGGCGTTGCCCTCGGCTACTCATGTCCATCCCCTGCGGGGCTGAGGGCTCGCGCGATGCCGTTGATCCTGGGCGGCACTCGCTCATCTCTCTTCTGCCGGGCGGCTTTGATACAGCTTCTAATATTCCTCTGTGCCCCGGTTGTTCAACGCTCGTAGGAGCGGCCGTTGTGGCCGCCCACGGGCAACCACAAAGGTTGCCCCTACAAAGGACAAAAACGATGGACTTCACTGGCAAAGTCGTGGTGGTAACAGGCGCAGCATCCGGCATTGGCGAGGCTTGCGTGCAGGAGTTCGCCGCTCGGCATGCGGCCGTAGCGATGGTGGATTTGAAGGCCGGAGCGGGGGAACAGACTGTCGCGGAACTTCGGCAGAAGGGCGCCACGCTTAGATATTTCCAGGCCGATGTGGGCTCTCGCGTCGAGGTCGAGCGGCTGATCCCCCTGGTCGTAGCGCAATTCGGCGGTATCGACGTGCTGGTCAATAACGCCGGGATTCAGCGCTACGGCAGCGCCACCACGACCACCGAGCAAGAGTGGGACGAGGTCATGAACGTCAACCTGAAAGGCGCCTTCCTGATGTCCAAGTTTGCGATCCCCGAAATCATCAAGCGGGGAGGAGGCGCCATCGTCATGACAGGCTCCGTACAGTCGGTGACGGCCCAGCAAAACTCAGTCGCCTACGTTACGAGCAAGCATGGGCTCCTGGGCCTCACGAGGTGCATTGCGCTCGATTTCGGAAAGCAGAATATCCGGGCGAATTGCGTGCTGCCGGGAGCGATCGATACGCCCCTGCTGCGCTGGGCGGCCTCGCGCGACACCCATCCGGAGAAAGTACTGGCCGGTTGTGCGGGCCTTCACATTCGAGGCACGCTGGGATTGCCGGAGGAAGTGGCGCGGGTGATTGTCTTCCTGGCCAGCGATCTGGCCTCATTCGTAACCGGCGGTGCGTACGCCGTGGACGGCGGCCTGCTCGTCCCCGCCGGCGGCATGGCGTTTCAGGGCGCAGGGCTGGGCGCACCGAAATAAGAACCCGAAGAGCAAGTCAAAAGGCAAAACGCAAAAGGCAAATGGCAAAATCGCGAACATCCGGCGAGTTGCCGCCTGATTTGTTGTTCCGAATCTTCACTTGTGCCTTTTGCGATTTGCCCTTTGCCTTTTGACTTGTTCTTTTTTGTTTACGAACGCGAGTGACCCTTATGAAGCTTGGCCTGGGACTCTACCGCCACATGCTGACGCGGGAGAACTACGCCTTCGCGCGCCAGGCGGGTTGCACGCACGTCGTCATCCACCTGGTGGATTACTTCAATCAAGGGCCGGCCAACCCCCGCGACAATCAACCCACGGGCGGTAAGCTCGAGCCTTGGGGAGAAGCCGGCAATCCTGAGAGGCTCTGGAGCCTCGAGGAGTTGCGCAGAATTCGCCGAGAGATAGAAGACGCCGGTCTGGTTCTGGCCGCGATCGAGAACCTCGATCCTGCCCACTGGCACGATGTCCTTCTGGACGGACCACAACGAGAACCCCACATCGAGAACGTAAAGACCATTGTTCGCCGCATGGGCGAAGCCGGCATTCCCGTCTTGGGATACAACTTCAGCCTGGCGGGGGTCAGCGGCCGCGTCAGCGGACCCACTGGCCGTGGCGGCGCGGTTTCAGTGGGCATGGATGGCCCGGTCGACGAACCCATTCCCAACGGCGTGGTGTGGAACATGGTTTACGATCGGGCTGCGCCTTCGGGAACGGTTTCACCGGTAACCAGCGATGAATTGTGGCGCAGGCTGCAAAGATTCCTGGAGGAGATTGTACCTGTGGCCGAGCAAGTGGGCGTGCGTCTCGCCGCGCACCCCGACGATCCTCCTCTACCGACCCTGCGCGGGCAGCCTCGCCTCGTCTACCAGCCCTACCTGTATCAACGGTTGCTCGACCTCGTCCCCAGCAAAAGCAACGCCTTGGAACTTTGCGTCGGAACCCTGGCGGAGATGACGGAAGGAAACATCTACGAGGCCATCGACCAATACAGCCGGCAAGGCAAAATCGCTTACCTCCATCTCCGCAACGTGACTGGAAAAGTGCCGCACTACCGGGAAACCTTCATTGACGAAGGCGATGTCGATATGATTCGGGTCCTGTCGATTCTAAAGCGCAATGCTTTCGAGGGAGTGGTCATCCCCGACCACACACCCCAGATGAGCTGTGCCGCTCCCTGGCACGCGGGGATGGCGCACACGCTTGGCTACGTGGCGGCTGCTTTGACTATGCTTGAGTCCCACCCGCTGTCTTAAGGACGAGCAAGTCAAATGGCAAATGGCAAAAGGCAAATTTCAAATGGTTTTCCATCTGGCATTTGGAATTTCGTGACGCCTTACCTCGAATCTGACCGTCGCAGTCTGAAAGCTCTGAATCCCCAATCCCGAATTCTGGTTTACCTTTTGTTATTTGAATTTCCGGCATCCTCCCCTATAATTTCGAACTCGTGGGTTTGGGGTCGGAAACCTGAATCCCGGACCCTGAATGCTGGAACTGACGCAAGATGCCAAATCAAGCTTATGACACACCGGCGAGACGAAGCGAACGAGTACTGCTGCGGATTCCGATCCGTGTTGAGGGTAAGGATACCCAAGGTGATCCGTTCGACGAGCTGACCTACACGCTGGTAGTCAACCAATCCGGAGGATTGATTGTCGTCTCGCGCCTGATGCTGCCCGGCGCCGTAATCAGGATTACCAACCTCAACAACCAGGTCTTCTGCTTTTTCCAGGTGGTGATGCGCTCGGCAAGGTCGTTGAGCGGCACTCCGGAATGGGGAGTAAAGTGCCTGGACCCCGATATTGAAATCTGGGGCGTCCACTTCCAAGACAAATCGGAGGAACCCGCACAAGAAGGCCTTATCCGAGTTTTGCTCGAGTGCCGCGATTGTTCCTACCGGGAGATGACCGCGCTCACGGTGGAACAGTATCGCAGGCTGGTGTCTTATTCGTCCGTGGCGCGTCCCTGTCCAAGATGTGACTTTCCCCGGGATTGGACGTTTGCGGTCGTCGATAATGGACCTGAAAGGCCCTCCCCCACTCTCCCCGCCACTTCCATTTCGGACCTGGCCGCGCAGCGCGAAGCCGAACGGCGGCAGGAAAAGCGCCTCGGAGTAAAGCTGCCGCTGGGAATCCGGCTTCCGGATGGGAGCGAGGAAACCAGCACGACCGAGAATATCTCCAAAACCGGCCTCTGCTTTGCTTGCAATTTTGAACTGCAAGTCGGAGAACGGCTCTATGTGCGAGTGGGATTGGATCGCCCCGATGAACAGCGCGATATCCCGGCTCGCATCATGTGGCGCCGTCCCGCCCAGGACAAAGGAAGGGCGTTCTACGGGGCTAAGCTCGAGAGAACCGAGGAGGAGAAAAGTAGGCAGGTGGGCAGTAGGCAGTAGGCGGTTTGCGGTTGGCAGTTGGGCGGCGGGCGCGGCCCGTGAATTAACTGCCCTCTCCCTTAGGGAGAGGGTGTCCCGCTGCCGGCGTTCTCATCAGCCGGAGCGGGACGGGTGAGGGGTCGTTTGCTCCGTTCGAGTCGAGCTTCTTTCCGAATACTCTAACGACCTCGAAATCTTTGAAATCGGACTCGTTGTCTCTTGACATCTGCGGTCATATAGGCTAGAATTGTAGAGTGTCATCTGAAGGTCCGCGCTGCTTTATTTGTGCCCTCCTGTTCCGCCTTGCTCCAACGTTCATGCTCACGCCGAATGCTGCCGACTCGGGCTCCCCTCCTCGGATGAGGAGGGATTGGGGGTGGTGCGACTTTGCGACCTTCGCGTACTTTGCGCCTTGGCGTGAAACCGGGATGGTGATATTGAAAACTGGCGGAACAAAGCGAGAATGTCTATGAAAACAAAAGGGAATTGCTAGAGACTGCCCAAGCAAGACGTAGCACTGACCTTTAGGTCAGCATGCTCGGGACGTGCCAACATAAAGTGCCGACCTGAAGGTCGGCGCTACAAGAAATGGCGGAACAAAGCGAGAATGTCTAAGAAAACAAAGGATCGCACGGGAGAACGGTAATCCGAGATGAGCCAGGTGGACGAAGTACGGACGGCTGCTGACATCGTCAAGATCGTGGGCGATTACGTGAAGCTGCGCAAAGCCGGCGCGAATTACATGGGCCTCTGTCCGTTCCATCAGGAGAAGACTCCCTCGTTTGCCGTCCACCCCGCCAAGCAGATTTTTCATTGCTTCGGCTGCGGCGTCGGCGGCGACGTCTTCAAGTTCGTGATGATGATCGACAGTCTTACTTTTCCTGAGGCGCTGCGCCGGGTGGCAGAGAAGGTGGGCGTCGCAATCTCGGAGTCTTTCGGCGAGGCCACCTACGATCCGAACGCGCGAGTCCGTGCAGCGCTTTACAAGATGCACGAGGCTGCTGCCAAGTTCTTTGCCGGCCAACTGACCGGCACGGCGGAGGGGCGCATGGCGCGGGCCTATCTCGAGGACCGGGGCCTTAACGACGAGGCCGTAGGCCGTTTCCGATTGGGATATGCGCCGGGCGTCGGCCAGACGCTGATCCGGCACCTGAGCGGCGCGATGGGAGAGGCGGGCCAGGGCGACTCTGGCAATATGTCCGAATTGCTCGAGAAGAGCGGATTGGTCGGCCACGACGCGGAAAGAAACCGCTACTACGACCGCTTCCGCCGCCGTGTCATCTTCCCGATAGCCAACGATAGCGGCAAAGTCGTGGCTTTCGCAGGTCGAGCCTTAGGAGACGAGCAGCCCAAGTACCTCAATTCGCCGGAAACCCCCATCTATACAAAAGGGCGAGTGCTTTACCACCTCGACCGCGCCGCCCAAGCCATCCGCAAGCTCGACTATGCCATTCTGGTCGAAGGCTACATGGACTGCATCGCGGTGGCCTCGATCGGCATCGAAAACGTGGTCGCTTCCTGTGGGACGAGCCTGACGGAGGGGCAGATTCGCTTGCTGGCCCGCTATTCCCGCCGCATCGTGGTTAACTACGATCCGGACTCGGCCGGCGTGGCGGCTACGGAGCGCTCGCTGGCGCTGTTGCTTGAGGAAGGCTTCGAAGCCAAGGTGCTGGCGCTGCCCGGGAAGCTCGACCCCGATTCCTTCATTCGGAAAGAAGGGAGCGGCCGGTACCGCGAGCTGCTTTCAAGCGCGCCTAGCTATATCGACTATTTGACCGATCGGGCCGTCAGCACACATAACCTCACCACGCCTGAAGGCAAGGTCGGCGCGGCCAATGCCGTGCTGCCTTACCTTGCCAAGGTTCCCAACCCCATGCTGCGGGTGGAGTTGGCGGGCCGTTTGGCGGAACGACTGCGCTTGGATCAGCGCCTGTTGCGCGACGAACTGCGTCGCGTGGCAGGGCCGGCCCGCTCGGACGTGCGACTCCAGCCCGGGGCGGCCACTCCCAAAGTTACGGTGGCAGAGAAGGAACTACTACGGGCGTTTGTCGAAAACCAGGAGCTTGCGGACGAACTGCTGCCCCAGATGATGGAACAGGGCATGCTGGAGGGGGTGGTGACGGAGCCGATCTTCAAGCGCTTCTTGGATTTACTGCGGAAAGGTGAGAAGGCTGAACCATCGGCTTTGGAAGAACCGCTGAACGCGGAGGCGCGCCAAGTGCTTTATGAGAGTCTCTTTTGGGCGGTAGAGCCGCCAGATAGGGGACGTATTGACCGACACCTTCAATCGTTACGCGCGCGCCGCGCGCGCCGCCAACTCGATGCCGTGCGCGTCGAAATCCAGGAGGCCCTACAGACGGAGGACCGGGAAAGGCTTCGAGAGCTTGAACGAGTTAAGCTGAACCTGCAGAACGAACTGCGCGGACTCAGCGAAGGTGCAAAAATATCATCCCACTGACAAACGAAATCGTGTATATTACATCTAATACGATGGAGCCGGTGCGGTTTGACGGCTTGTCATAATTACGACGGAGTTACGCGAGGCGGCACCGCCCGAGCAATGGCGGGGGTGTCGCCATACTTGTTTTAACATTCAATTAATGTTTCTTCCTCAGCAGGGAGGCGGGTGCCTTGGCGTTCGACGACAAGTTTGATCAGGTCAGCAAGCTGATTTCAATAGGCAAAGAGAAGGGCTACCTCCTCTACGATGAGGTCAACGAACTTCTGCCCTCCGACGTGCACTCGGCGGAAGATCTCGACGACCTCCTCTCCATGTTCGACAACGCCGGCATCGAAGTGCTGGATTCCCCCAAAGTGAAATCGGCCGAGAGCGGCCTGGGCCTCGAAAAAGTTGACGAGCTCAAGGGGGACGAGCTTGGGGAGGACGTCGAACTCGATCTGACTCCGGGCGCCCTCGACAAGACCAACGACCCGGTGCGCATGTATCTGCGCGAAATGGGAACCGTGCCTCTGCTCACTCGCGAGGGCGAGGTTGAGATTGCCAAGCGCATCGAGCGCGGGCAGCTCAACGTGCTGAAAACGCTTTCGCGCTCGCCGATTGTTATTCAGGCGCTTTTCGCGGTGCGCGAAGAGCTGAAGAGCGGCGACCGGACCATTAAGGAAGTGGTGGTTTTCGACGACGACGAGCTCACGGAAGAGAAAGTGACGGAACGCACCAAGGATGTCATTGCCTGCATCGATGAGGTCGAACGGCTCTACAAGAAGTTGTTGCAGCTTCGCACCAAGCGGGACGCGATTCCCCGCACCCGCCGCCCCAGGGATTTCCGGCGCTACAACTGGGCCGTGGCCCGGCACCGGGTTTTGATCTCGGTGCTCTTTCGCTCCGTTCTCTTCACGCACAGCATGAAGAACGCGCTGATCGAGAAGCTCCGGCAGGCCATCGACGAACTGCGCCCGCTGGAGCGCGAGTTGAACAAGGCGGAAAAGAAAGCCGAAGGCGCGCGCACCAACGGCAACAAAGATCTGAGGAAGGACCTGCGGCAACTCCGCCAGCGCCTCGCGGACTTCGAGCACCGGACCCAGTCTCCTGCTGTCGAGCTGCGCCGCAGTTGTCAGAACATCCTGAGCGGCGAAGAGCAGGCGGAAGCGGCCAAGCGCGACCTTATCGAGGCCAACCTGCGCCTCGTGGTGTCGATCGCCAAGAAATATACGAATCGCGGCCTTCAGTTTCTTGACCTCATCCAGGAAGGTAATATCGGATTGATGAAAGCCGTGGACAAGTTCGAATACCGCCGCGGCTATAAGTTTTCCACCTACGCCACCTGGTGGATTCGCCAGGCGATTACGCGCGCCATCGCCGACCAGGCGCGCACCATCCGCATTCCCGTGCACATGATCGAGACCATCAACAAGCTGATTCGCACCTCGCGCTTGCTGGTGCAGGAATACGGGCGGGAGCCGACCTCGGAAGAGATCGCCAAGCGGATGGAGATTCCCGTCATCAAAGTCCGCAAGGTGCTGAAGATTGCCCAGGAGCCCATCTCGCTCGAAACCCCCATCGGCGAGGAGGAAGATTCCCATCTGGGCGATTTCATCGAGGACCGCGGCGTGATCTCGCCGGCCGAGGCCGTCATCAACATCAACCTGAAAGAGCAGACGGAGTCGGTGCTGAAGACCTTAACGCCGCGCGAAGAGAAGGTCATCAAGATGCGCTTCGGCCTCGACGACGGCAGCGAACACACGCTCGAGGAAGTGGGGCAGAGTTTTGCGGTGACCCGCGAACGCATCCGGCAGATCGAGGCCAAGGCCCTGCGCAAACTGCGCCACCCCTCGCGCAGCCGCAAGCTACGCGCCTTCCTGGACGCCGAAGTGCGCGAGTGAGCGTCGATTGGCGATTGTCGATTGACGATTGAAGAAAGCGCTCCGCCGCCCGCTCCTCTCTAAGTAGCGACACCTGCCGACGCTGAGTGAATCCTTCGCAACACTAACGATGTACGGGTAGGGCTTGCCCATGGCAGTCCAAATTAGCCGCCCGAAGAG
>CAWIUZ010000383.1:0-9197 GCA_963838915.1 uncultured Acidobacteriota bacterium | reverse complement strand
AGCGTCGCCCGCGCGCACACGCATCGCGAAGGTCTGCTTCGATTCATCGTTACGTTTCATCTGCCCATAGGCGATGCCGAGCATGTAAAGGAGGTCGAGATCGTCCTTCTCTTGATCGCGGATCGGTTCGAGAGCGGCCACTGCGGAGCGGTAATTCCTGAGCATGAAGTGCGACATGCCGAGCAGGTAATGCGCCTGCACGCTGTCCGGCTGGGCTCTGACCACGCGCTCGAAATGAGGAACGGCGCTCTTGAAGTCTTGCTTCCGGTAGTAAAGCAGGCCGAGATTCAGGTCAACGCCCACCATGCCCGGGTCGAGCTCTTGGCTTTCTCAAAGGCTCGTATCGCTTCGTCCCGATTTTCCCGTCCGCATGTAAACCACACCCAGGTTCGTGTAAGCGGCAGCCGAATTCGGGTCGAGCTTCAGAAACTCTTTGAATCCCCGCTCGGCGGCGGGGTAATTCTGGGCGGCAAGCGCCTGTTGAGCACGCTCGAACGCGGAGCGAAGGTCCTGTTCCGTCAAGCGTTGGGGAGGATTGCCCGAGCCGGCGTTTTGCGCCGCTGGCGCGGGAACCGCGAGAAGAAGAGACAGCAGAACCGCAACCACCATTTCCTTTACTGGCCGGCACACCTTAAAGCGTTGTTTCATCCATTCATTCACCTTGCCGACGTGGTACAGGGGCGGTTCGCGAACCGCCCCTACAACGCAGGCGTAGAATACCACACTCATCCCCACCTTTAATCGAGCTGTCATTCTGAGCGAAGCGAAGAATCGCCGCAGTTCGTTGCACGCTCACAAACCCGAACGGCAACTGCAGAGATTCTTCGCTTCGCTCAGAATGACAGCGCTTGCTAATCGAGTTGTAACAGCGGCCTTTGTGGCCGCCCGGGCAACCACAAGGGTTGCCCCTACAAAAAACAGGGCGCAACGAAAGAATCGGAGACTCTCTCGTTGCGCCCACAATTACCCAAGACCCGTTAGCAACACAAGCCTAGAAGATAAACTTCAGGCCCAATTGCATTTCACGCGGGTCCCAAGCGGTGTTGAATTCGCCTGGGGAGTTGTTGTTCTCGGTGCAGACGCCGCCAAACGGTGTTTTCCCGCTGCACCCAGTATTAGCGTACTGGTATTGCGTGTGGTTGAAGGTGTTAAAGGTTTCAAGGCGGAACTGGACGGTGGCGTGCTCCCCGCGGAACCAGGGGGTGCTGACGTTCTTTTCCAGCGCCAAGTCCCAGTTGTTGCGCCCGGGACCGGCTAGGATATTCCGCCCCATGTTGCCGAACATGTTCGACTCGCCGTTAGCAAAGAGCTCGCTGAACTGCGGCTGCGCAACCGTGCTCGGATCCCACCAAGTGCGCGTGGGTCCGTACGTGGGGTCATCGAAGACACCCTTCTTTATCTGTACCTTGCCGACCACATCGCAGCGATATCCGCCTCCCAGGCCGCTGCTTATCCCGTTAACTCCGCAGTTGAAGTCAGTGGGCTCACCGGTGAAGAAGCTGCTGATGCCGCTGAGCTGCCAGCCGCCGAGCGTCTGCCGTGCCAAAGCATTGGTCGAGTTCTTGAAGAACGGCATGGCATATATGTAGTTAAGCTGCACTACCTGCGTGCGGTTCAGGTCGCCCGTACCCTTCCAGCGCGACAGGTTGTAGTCGTCGATAGCTCCGGAGGTTTCCTGGTAAGTACTGGTGGAGTTGTCGATGGCGTGCGACCAGGTGTAAGCCGCCTGCAGGGTCAGGCCGTGGGCGAAGTTGTGCCGGAAGCTGCCCTGCAGAGCGTTGTAGGTTGAGACCGCGGTGTTCTGCTTTTCGTAGATAGCTGTGTAGCCGACGTAAGGACTGAAGAAGGTGCTTGGCTCCTCACCGTACATCAAGATGTTCTGAACGTTGCATTTCCCGGACGAATCACAGAGCGTCTGATTGTTGTCGCCTGGAGTACCCAAGGTTGCAGTCTTGGTTCCAGTGAGTCCTGCCAGGACCGGCACATTTATCGTTCCGCCGTTCCCGACGATCGCGGGGTTGACCTCGTTGATGTCTTGGGAGCGCGCCAAGTGTCGTCCCAAGCCGCCGACGTACGCCACACTCAACAAGTTGTTCCCCTGGAACTCATGCTCGACCGTCAAGCTGTACTGCTGTACGCTGGGCCATTTCTCACTATATGGGATGGAGGTGAAACCCGCAGGATCTGGAACTAGCAATCCTGAAGGAGCAATGACGCCGTAGCCCGCGGCCGTTGAGGTGCTGTAGAGGTTGTTGGCGCTGACACCGGGTGCCGATGGCGGATTGCCTTCGCCGCCTTCAGTCTGAGCTTCGTTGCCGTTGCCGGATTCGTAGTAGATCCCATAACCGCCACGGATCGAAGTCTTCCCCGTTCCAAAGGGATCCCAGGCGAAGCCAACGCGGGGAGCGATGTTCCCCGCGGTGTTGCGGAGCTGGCAGCCGTTGGGAATGCCATTGTGGCCGCACTCCACCAAGCCATTTCCGTAGTTGCCGGGCGTGGCGCCTGTGGCTGGGTAGAGGAAGCTTCCATCCGCGTTGAGCGGGTCCTCGGCAGCCTGCGAGTACTGGCTGGGGATGAACCCGGAATCGATGGTCGGGCGTGATACGTCGTGAATACGAGTGTAGATGTAGTAGCGCAAGCCAAGGTTCAGGGTGAGTTTACGAGTGACCTTCCAGTCGTCCTGGATGTAAGGCTCAAGGTCAGTCATTTGCCAATGGCCCTTGGCATAGCCCCCCACCGCGATGCCGTTAAATACCTCCGTGCCCTCCGTATACGTGTGAAGGCGCCCAAGGAATAGATCCGCCAAGCCGTTCTGGGTGGTCACGGAGCCGCCGCCGTCAACCGTGACGATTCCTTGCGTGTCGGTGCCGAACTGCTCGTTTTTGCGGTAATTCTCCAAGTAGAAGCCAAACTTGGTGGTGTGGTTGCCGTGCACCCAGGCAACGTTATCCTTCCAGGTAATGATCGGATTGGAGTTAAACCAGGGATGGTTGCCGGCATCTTCGTAGGCGCTAAAGTCGAGGCCCCCGCTTATCGAGAGCGTAGGCAGCAGCGGATTGCCGTCGTTATTGGCGAAGAGGTGAGCCATCACGAAGTTGCTGGGACGGTTGATGGAGCCTGCCACGGAATCGGCCGCCTGGTTGTAAAGCAGGATGTGGTCTGTCGTGTAGGCCGCAACGAACTCGTTGGTCAAAGTCGGCTTGAAGGTGTGCGTTACGTGGAAGACTGCGCTCTCGCCAGGGCCGCCAAAGGGCGTCTTAATGGTGTCGTAGCTCGATCCCGTCCAAAGCGCGGGCACGGACAGGGTATTCCACGTATCTTGCGTGTAACGGAAGAAGGCCTGGGTTTTATCCGTGATGTTCTGGTCAATTCGGATCTGCTCCTGGCGCCAATTCGTGTTGTTGGAGGAGGCCAGTACCCAGTTGTTTTCGTGCCCTGGAGGGCCGCTGTTGGGCAACGGGATCAGAGCATTCACAATGTCCTGGCCGTTCGTGAAAGCCTGCTGATCGAAGCCCGGCATGGATTGCACGGTATCGTACGTAACGCCGTTCAGGGTGGGCAGTGTGCAACCGGTGGCGACTATACTGTTATAGTTGCTGGAGGTCGGATCACACTCGGAGAAGTCGCCCGCCCGCTCAAGCGTGGTCGCAACGCCATTACTAAGCGGATTTCCTTGCCTGTAGCGTCGCCAGTCCTCGGACCAATAGAAAAACGATTTCGTCTTGCTGGTGTTCCAGTGGCCGGGGATGTAGATCGGCCCGCCCAGGGTGTAGCCAAAGTCATTCCACTTGAGTGCGGTCTTGGGCGCAATGGAGCCGATGGTGCCGCGGTTGATGAAGAAGTTGTTGGCGTCAAACTTGTCATTTCGGACGTATTCGAACGCATCACCATGGAAGTCCCTGGTGCCGCCCTTGGTGGCGAGTTCGATGTTGGCACCCGCGTGCTTGCCCATTTCCGCGCCGTAGTTGGAAGTCGAAATGCGGAATTCGGCAATAGTATCGAGGTTGGGGTAGGTGTTGAACGTGGAGCCCGAACCTTCGTCGGTGTTGTTGCCGCCGTCAATTTCCCAGTTGGCATACTGGAGGCGATTGCCATTGAAGGAAATGCTGTTGTTCCCCGCCACGCCGACGTGCACTGCGTCCAGACCGTTGTCGGGTGCGGCGCCGGGAACGAGCAGGGCCAGCGACACCCAGTTGCGTCCGTTCAAATCAAGGTTTTGGATCTGAGTGTTGGTGACCACGCTGGAAACGGCGGCGGTCTCGGTTTGCACTTTAGGAACGTTGCCGCTCACCGTGACTTCCTGCGTCATCTGGCCTACGGTCATCTGTAAGTCCACGCGCTGGATCTGTCCTACTTCAAGGGTGATGCCGGAGCGCACCAGTTTTTGAAAGCCTGGTGCTTCCGCCGTAATTACGTAATCGCCGATGGGGACAGCCTGGAGTGCGAAGAACCCGGCTGAATCGCTCTTCATCACTTGTTTGAAGCCCCTGGCGGGGTTTTCGATCGTGACCTTCACGTTAGGAATCACCGCGCCGGTTTGGTCGGTTACTGAACCGTTAATGCGCGCCGTGTCTTGCGCCAAAGCACTTAAGCAGACGGCCAGGAGGGCCGCCGCCAGCAAGATGAAACTCCGTTTCATTGCGTCCTCCTCTTTTGAATATTCGTTTGGTCAACGCTCAGGGAAGAGCAGCAGGCCGCCACACAACTCCCCCTCAGAGCCGAGGTAACCCCCGAACAACACCAATCGACTTTCTTAGGTTGTTGCGACTACCTGGAACTTTGACCCGACGTTAAGTATTGGCAAGTGGTGCTGGACCGGTTTAGTGGCCCTGGGCAGAAGGTGCCCATAACTATGACTACCAAGAGCGCGCCATATCACCCAGGATGGCCCTTGTCAAGCATTTTTTAATTCGATGTCGGGTTAGTGCAATGGCTACTAAGTCAAGGATGCCAAGAAGATTCTTAAAGCGCATTGAGAGTCTGGGGCAAGGGTTGGAGCGCTGATAAGACTTTAATTGCTCGTATCGAACGAAAGAGCCTGGGCATCCGATTCAGCAAGGCAGTGCGAGATTCCTCGTCGCCTTCGGCTCTCCCGGAAATCACGTCAATCCCGCGAATCGGGCTGGTAGGGGCGGTTCGCGAACCGCCCCTACTCGAGGGCCACGTCATTCCCGCGAAAGCGGGAATCCATCTTGTTCCCGACGCCACAATGGGTCCCCGCTTTCGCGGGGACGACGCCGATTTTCATTGCCTAGGGTGGGCTGGAGGCCCATGACAACTCCTCGGGATGACATGCAAAGGAAGTTCTCACACGGACTCTTCAGTCCCGCCGCCTCCGGGAACCTGACCCGTTGGGCCTTCAGGCCCTTGGTCCCAGGCGGGCCATTTCACGCGACTGCGCGCAGGCGAGGCACATATCCCGCCGTCCCGGAATACCGAGCTTTTGCATACGGTAAATCAAGCTGGTGCGTGGCACCCCCAACCGCGCCGCTGCGCCGTGTGCGCCGCCGATCACCCATTCAGTCTCGTCGAGCGTCCGAAGGATGTGTTCCCGTTCGGCTTCTCTTAACGTCAGGGAGCGGTTCGGATGATTGATAGCAGGAGCCCTCTCCAGTTTTTCGGCCGGCAGATTCAAAGTGTTTCCTTGGGTCAGGATCACGGCGCGTTCCATGACGTTCTGTAATTCTCGAATGTTGCCGGGCCACTGATAGCGAGTGAGCGCCTGCATTGTCTGCTCGGGAATGTGATCGATAGACCTGTTCATTCGCTGCGAGTATTTCCTGACGAAGTGCCATGCGAGGAAAGAAATGTCTTCGCGGCGGTCGCGCAGCGGCGGAACCATCATCGGAAAGACGTTCAGGCGATAATAGAGGTCACCGCGGAACTCGTGGTTTTCTACCATCCGCACCAGGTCGCGATTGGTGGCTGCGACCACTCGGACATCCACATGAAGTGTGCGCGCGCTGCCGAGCCGCTCGAATTCCTGCTCCTGCAAAACGCGCAAAAGCTTCGGCTGTAATTCAAGCGGGATATCACCCACCTCATCCAGAAACAGCGTGCCCGGGTGCGCGAGTTCGAAGCGGCCGATCCGCTGCGAGACGGCGCTGGTGAAAGCGCCGCGCTCGTGCCCGAATAGCTCGCTTTCAAGCAGCCCGCTGGGTATGGCGGCACAGTTAACCTTGACGAACGGCTGCTCGCGACGGGAGCTTAAGTTGTGAAGCGCGCGCGCCAGCAACTCTTTGCCCGTGCCGGTCTCGCCCACAATCAGAACCGTAGAGTCCGTCGGGGCCACCATCTCAACCTGCGCCAAAACCTCCGCCAGGGCCCGGCTTTGGCCAGCCAGTCCGGAGTCTGCTCGGCCCCAGATAAGAGCTCTTTTTGGCGGCGGGGCATCCCGATCGCGCCATCCTTTTGCCTCTGCGCCCTCGAGATGTTCTGTGACGTAATTGCTAATGCCCATCTCTTCCTCCAAGCGCACGAAGATGCGTCGCAGTATTCGTCAGTTCGCTCAAAATTCTTACCCCGTAGAACGACTCGCGAGGACCGGGCAGGCGTACACCTGCCAGGCGAGCCGTGATACCCGAGAGAAGGAGCCCGGGAACACCGACATTATGTCCCACCCAAACAGTATATCATCCCACCCTTAAACCGTCGCTTCGAGGCTCTCCTCTGAAAATGCCCGGGAGCGCGGGCATCCTGCCCGCCCTTCGCGCCGCAGTTGGACGCACGCTGCGGGCAGGATGCCCGCGCTCCCGGTTGCTTCATGGTTTCTGGGCGCGTGTCAGCGGACGGGCATGCGCGATCGCTTGGATAGCAGTGGCACGCATGGATCGCGCCTACGAATCAATAGGGCGAAGGTCGCCGAGGACCGTGGGAATAAGTTCCGAGACGGTGGGATGGATGTGCATGGCATGCTGAAGTACTTCGTAGGGAACACGGGCGTTCATGATGTCCAAAATGCAGTGGATCGCCTCGTCGCCGCCGGATGTAGGCCACAGACTGCCCGGCGCCAATGATGATCGCGTCGAATTGGTTCGTCCCAGTGCGACTCCTATCGCACTCTGACGTTCGGTTCTACCGACATTCCGGGCCTCAGGAGATGTTGCGGGTCCTGCCCTTTATCGAACACTATCTTGACGGGTATCCGCTGCACCACCTTTACGTAATTCCCCGTCGCATTTTCAGGTGGCAGCAGGCTGTAAAGCGCTCCGGTAGCGGCGGCGATGTTCAAGATGTGTCCGTCGTAAGTGCGGCCGTAGGTGTCCACCGAAATCCTGGCAGGTTGGCCGGAGCGCATATGCCTGAGCTGCGTTTCTTTGAAATTGGCTGTCACCCAGATGTTTTGGCTGTCCAGAGGCACGATGGTCATCAATTGCTGGCCTGGCGAAACGTTCTGGCCCGGCTGGACCGATCGCTGTCCGACTACCCCGCTGACGGGGGCCACGATGGTTGTGTACTCGAGGTTCAGTTGCGCCTGCACGAACAGCGCCGTGGCGCGTTCGGCTTCGGCCTGTGCCGCACGCGCTCGGGCTTGCTGCACGGAGATTTGCTGCGGCCGGGTCAGGGCGTACTGAAGTTGGGCTTGAACTTGTGCAAGTTTCGCTCGTGCCTGTTCGACCACTTGTTCAGCGCCCGCGGCTGACGCCCGGGCGGCCTCGACGGCGGCGGCCGTGGCTTTCTGGCTGTCGACCGACTGAGTGTAAAGTTGCTGAGGGACCTCGTCTTTCGCGGCCAGTGGCTTGTACCGCGTAACGTCATCTTGAGCCTTTAGGTCGTTTGCTTCGGCTTGCCGCAGCGCGGCCTGCGCGGCTTCAGATGCACGTTCTGCTGAAGCCACTCCGGCGTTGGCGTTATCAATGTCCGCCCGCGCGCCGGACAGCACGCTCGACGTGTTCACGGTGGTGAGAGGAACGCCGGTTAATGAAGCGCTGGCGCTGGCTTCATCGTTGGCGAGATTGGCCCTGGCATTCGCCACGGCGACCCTATAGTCCTCGGGATCGAGTTGCGCCAACACCGTTCCAGCCTCGACGTACTGGTTGTCGTCCGTGGTAACTCGCGTCACGTAGCCGGCGACGCGCGCACTGACGGGATAGATGTAGCCGTTGATTTCGGCATCGTCGGTGGACTCCCAGGCAGTCAAGTGGCGATAGAGCAGGACCGACGCCGCGATTAGAGCGAGGCCGAGAACCACCAACCCGATTTGCCAGCGCGCTTTCGTGCGCCGCCTGGGCGGCGCGCCGGGGCCTACTCCTGTTCCCGTCGGCCCGGTGTCGCCGCGGTTCACTACCTGTGGGTTCTCGGTCGTTGTAGTTGCCATTTTTGCCTCACCCCCATGTATTGCAGCGGCCATCGTTCAACCGCGCGTGCTTTGAAAACGACTCCCCTCCTTAGCGGGAGGAGGGGCCGGGGGTGGTGAGTGGTTGCCCAGCCGCCCAGCAACCACCCCTCACCCCTCCTTACCAAGGAGGGGAATCAACTCCGCCTGTTAGCATGCCGGGCCACCGCATCCAGGATGATATCAACCGCCACGTCATTGCCAGCGCCGGAATTAACCATCAGGTGGAATCGATGTCTGCCGGGCCACTCGACGTCGAAGTATCGCTTGATGAAATCGGCGCGATCGCGGTCCACGGTTTCCGCCAGTTCCGCCGCTTCCTTCGGGTTCTTGCCTCTTGCCTGGAGCCGGCGGACCTTCTCCTGAAAGGGAGCGTAAATGAAAACGTGAAAGGCATCAGGGCGGTCGCCGAGATAATAAGCTGACCCACGCCCCACGATCACGCAGTTGCCCGCTTCGGCGATTTCGGGCAGAATCTGCCGAACCACTTCGCGCACACAATCGGTGTCCACCACTTTAAGGCGCGGGCGTTCAAGCTTCCTTCGAAGCTGCCGCGCATGAAAGCCTTGAGCAGGCGGCTATGCACCGGATCGCGTTTCTCTTCGTGCTCCTCCACCGCGCGGCGTTCGCAATCCATCCGGCGGGCGATTTCCTCGGTCAGCAACTGGTCCCAGAGTTTCCAGCCCAGGCGTGCTGCCACCGCCGCCGCAATGTCGCCTCCTCCACTGCCGTATTCACGCTCGATCGTGATGACCCGAATCATAGATGGAACTCCTGAGCCGGCGGTTGGGCCGATTACGCCTACAGCGGTCCAAATTAGCTGGCCGGAAAGCGGCTCTGCCGCCCTGACTTGCGGAAAGCC
>CAWIUZ010000382.1:0-17894 GCA_963838915.1 uncultured Acidobacteriota bacterium | reverse complement strand
TGTGGGGAGGGTTTGGGCTGATCCTCGCCGTGCCGATCACCGCCGCCATCAAAGCGGTGTGCGACAACGTTGAAAAGCTGAAACCCTACGGGGCGTGGATGGGCGAAGGGTGAATTCAGTCAAGAGTCGAGAGTCGAGAGTCGAAAGTCAAAAGTCGACAGCCGGTAGTCGAAGATTTAAGGAGTCGAGACGTTCAAAAGTCGAAAGGTTGAAAAGCCGACAAACGCACCTGAATGAATAAAGCGATTTCAAATGGCAAATCGCAAATGGCAAATTTCAAATGGTTTCAAATCTGTAATTTGGCATTTGAAATCGATGTTCGTGATTTCTCGATTCTTGATTTTCGCCTCCTGAACTTTCGACTCTCGACTCTTGACTCTTGACTGTTCGACTGCCCCTGCGCGCGCAATTCCCTGACAAGAGCTTCGATGGACTCGCAGTCCTGAAAGATGCGGATACCGGCAATGCCTGTGGCTCCCGCTTCGAGACAAGGCTGGACACGTTTCACGGTGATTCCCCCGAGAGCCAGGACCGGTATTCTTGTTTGCCCTGTTACTTTCCGCAACTCATCCAAACCCAGCGGTGGCCCGTACTTGAGCTTGGACGGTGTTTCGAAGACCGGACCGAGCAGAAGGTAATCCGCTCCGGCTGATTCAGCGGCCACTGCCTCAGCCAGTGAATGGCAGGAGACCCCGACAACGAAAGGGCGGGGGGCCACTTTGCGGACCTCCGCGGCGGGCATAGATTGCCCCCCGAGGTGCACTCCGCCTGCGCCTGCCGCCAAGGCCACATCCAGCCGGTCATTGACCAAAATGCAGGCGTGTGCGAGAGGCGAAATGCGGAGATCCTTCGTCCTGCGGCCCAAAGCCTTCGGGCGACGGGTCGCTTCGCTCAGGATGACAGGCTGCCGGGGAAGTTCGTCAGGCACGATCGAGAGACGAGACGCCCGCGCTACAGACGGAATTTCCCTCGCGGCGCTCACAGCTTCTTCCACGAGTGCTGTCAACTCACGGGTGGGGAGATCTTTCTCGCGGATTTGCACCATGTCCACCCCGCCGCGCAGCGTTTCCCGAATGACTGCCGCGAGCGGGACTGACTTTATCTGGCTGCGGTCGGTGATGTAACAGAGAACAAGGCTACTCATCTGTTGGAGTTGGGTTCTGAGGTTGGAGTGGGGCGGATAAGATGCCAGATCTCAAGAATCGCCAGCCAGATATCAGCTAACCCGAGTCCGGAAACCGCCCCGCGCAGGAAATTGTTATGCGAGAGCCCCGAAAGTACTCGGAGGTGGTCGGTGAAATAGTTCTGACTCCAAAAAGCGGCCCAGGGAAGGATAAAGAGGAAGATTCCCAGCTCCAAGCAGAACACAATGTAGATGATGGTTAGCAGTCTGCGCATGTCTATTCGGCGATGTCAGCCTCGTCGGATCGCGTCTTAAAAACCTTTCTGCTGAAGTGCGCGGATCCTCTCGGCGACATCGCGAAAATCGATCTTCTGGCCGTAAACCTCGGAGAACATCTCGATCGCGTGTGGCAGGTCGCCTGCCCGCTCATAGGCGACTCCCAGGTCATACTGGAGAGCCAGTCGGGCCTCCTTGTCGAGGCGGGGAGTCCCGAGAGCCCGGCAGTACCATTTCGCAGCGATTGGGGCCATATCCTTCTGCATGAAGCAGGCGGCAAGCAGAGAGCAAGCCTGGAGGTAGTTTGCCGGTTGGGGTGTCTTTTCCGCGCCATTCACAGCTTTTTGAAATTCTCCGATGGCCTGGTCCAGGAGTTTCATCTCCCAGAAAGCCATTCCCAAATTGAAATGAGCTTCCGCATTCTCCTCGCAGCCAGGCTCCGGAACACTATCATTCGGACCGGAGTGAGAACCCGCGCGCGGTTCGTCGGCTCGAGCCGAAGGCGGAGCGAGATCGCTCCATTCACTCGGTATGACGGGCGGCTGAGCTGAGGAAGGAGGTACGGGCAGCGGTGCTGCCGGTTGTCCGATCGCAGGCTCGACCGCCTCAGTGACCTCGCTGAGGAACCGCGTGGCTGTTTCGGCGCCCACGCCAGTGGGCGGCTCCAACTGACGCCTTTCCTCGCCGGGAAGTGCCGAGGGAGCGAAGGCAGGTTGTCCTTCAGGTCCCGGCGCCGCAGGCCTGCTCGCCGCTTCTCGCTGGTCAACGGCTTGTGCGCCAAGCCGAGTAACTCTCGCAGTCGCTCGTTCCTGAGCTGCATCCGGTTTGGGGGAAGCTTTTAAAGGCCCACCCGCCGTGTACGCCTCGACGAGGGACCGAAGTTCGGTAATTCGGGGGTCGCCTCGAAACGTCGCCTCTAATGATTCGACGGCTCCTCTCGCCTCCTCAAAGAACCCCTGCTCGAGATAGAAGCTGATCTCGACCCTGCTGTCATCAAAGTTGAATGCCGGCGCCTGTTGAGGCGACTCAGGGACTTCCGCTTCCGCGCGCTTGGCAGCCAGAAAGGCCTCCAGATCCTGCGAAAGGTCGACCATCTGAATTTCAGAATAGGAGGCGGACGGCGATGTGTCTGGGACGGGCATTCCCAAGTCGAGCGCCGGTTCCGGGAAAGCCGGTGGTGACGCCTGGGAATCGGGGGAGAGAGGGGGATCCAAGGACGTTTGTTGACCTGCTTGGCCCGGAGCAGGTGAGAATTCGGAAATGAGGCGGGTCTCACCTGGAGGAAATGGCGCAGGCTGTTCCGGAGTTGGCGGCAACGGTCCTGGTTCCGGTATCTCTGCCGGGACCTGAAGCGCCGCGGTCCGAGCTGCCAGTGCGGCCACCGTCTCCGGTTCCCCGGCCATCTGTGCAAATCGCTGGGCCCCCTCCGTATCGCCCTGCTGCGCATAAATCACCGCCAGCGCCTGGGCGGCCTGCTCAGCTCGTTCCGGCAAGTCTTTCCAGCACATCCCCACCAGGCGCTTGTGGATCTCGATTTCGTCCGGATAAACTTCCAGGACCCTCTCGAGTTCGGCAACCGCCCTGCTCAACAAATGGTAGCGCGCAAAAAGCTCGCTATTCTCAAGTGCCTCCCTGACCATCCCTGCCCGGTCCGTCGCAGGCGCGGGCGAGGCGGAGGGGAGTGGAGTTTCTTCTGCCGTCAGATCGATGGCGGATGGCAGATCGGCAAGTGGCGCCCGGCCGAATTTCTCGCCTTGCTTCTGGATGACATCTTTGCGTAGCACATCGTAATGCTCGTTCCCAGGATCGTGATCGATCAGCTTTTGGAACGCTTGTCTCGCCTTCTCGAATTGCCCGCACTGAAGATAAGCGTGGCCCAACGCCTCCAGGATTTCGACAAGCGCATCTACGTCTCCGCTCTGGTCGCAAATGCGGTAAATCAGCTCGAGAGCGAGAAGATGCTGGGGGGATTTGCGCCGGATCAGACGCAGAGATTCCATCAAGGAGGTGGTGTTCCCTTGCGCAATAAGCTCGTTTGCGACCAGGGATAAGGTCTCGGAGGCCGCGTCGAATTGGCCCGCCTCGACGCACGCGGATACGAAGCAAGCCAGCGGCGGAATGTCCGGCGGCTTGGCCCGAAAGAGCTCCAGTGCCAGGATCTCTGCTTTCTTGATCTGGCGCAAGGCAACGTAAGACTCGACGAGGAGCGTGCGCGCGGCAGGATCGCCCCTTAAGCCTGGCGTACTATTCAGGATTGCTTCGGTTTCCTCCGGGTGCTTGAGCGCAAATGCCAGCTGGGCCCTGAGCAGTTGTATTTGGGGTGCGTCGGGATTTAATTCCTGCGCCTTTTTTAGGGCAACCTCGGCAGCGGCCGAGTCCTCCCGGCGCAGCGCAAGCTGTGCGCTCTCAACGTAAACCTCTAAGGCGTCGTCCTTACGCCCCAAATCCTCGCAGAACGCCGCCAGGCGCGATCTCGCCCCGGCGTTCTCGGGATCGAGCTGTACAATCTTCCGCAGCGTCTCGAGCGCTTTGTCATTCTGTTTTCGCTTCTTGTAGAATTCGGCGACCTGGTAATAGAGATCGCGGGTCTCGCGGACCATTCTCTGCGCCTGGTAAAGCTCGCCAACTTTCAGCAGAGGGCCGACTGAGTCCGGCTCCAGCTTGACAATCTTTTTGTAAATGGCAATGGCCTTGAGGGCGTACCCGCTGTGGACGTAGGCCTCGGCGAGCTCGTAAAAGTGCTTGAGACCCTCGGCGACATTTTTGTCGCGAACGTAAAGGTCGCCGATGGTGTTCAGCAGAATTAGCTCGGAGGAATCCTTGTCGAGGATGCGAAAGTATCGGTCGATCGCCTGACTGATCTTGCCCTGGCTGGCGAGGCTTTCCGCCTCTTGCAGTGCCCTGGCTTTGTTAAAAGCCATTCGTACGCTCCGCGTCCCCGGTACAACAGAAAACCATGCGCTACCGTAGCATACGGTCCTGCTCTAGTCAACGAACGGCCATGAATGTTGTCAAGTCCATGTCTGTCATCCTGAGCGCAGACTTCATGATCCTTCGGCTCACCACAGTTCATGAAAATGCCCTCTCCCCCTTGGGGGAGAGGGTGGACCGCGACGGCGCTTTTACCAGCCGCCGCGGGCCGGGTGAGGGGGTCCTGGTTCGGAGGTGGTGGGGGGTATCGCCGGCGAATGGCAACCACCCCTAACCCCTCCTTACCAAGGAGGGGAATCGTTTGCATCTGCATCACGGGTAGTGAGCCGAAGGATCATGAAGTCTCCGCTCAGGATGACAGCGTCATTTCTCCACCGGCAAGTCCGCACGGCTGCTCCAATCCTCCCAGGAGCCGTCGTAGATCCGGACGTGCTCAAATCCTAGCAGGCGCAGGGCGAAATAGAGTTCGGCGGCGCGAATTCCGATCTGGCAGTAGGTCACCACCTCCTGCCCGGGTGAAATCCGGGCGTCGGAGAAGACCTTTTCGAGCGAAGGGGCGTCCAGAAAGGTCTTGATCTCGCCGGGATTAATCACTCGCGTCCATTCGAGATTGACGGCGCCGGGTATGTGCCCCCCGCGCGGTCCTTCCACCCTCTCACCGCTGAATTCCGGTGCGGACCGCGCATCCAGAAGCTTGATATGGGGATCGTGGAGGTGAGCGTTCAACCACTCGGAGGTAGCAATCATGGCGGGGTTCGCCTGGGGCTTGAAATCCCCGGCAACAACGCGTGGAGAATCTGTGCTAAGGGGGTGTCCTTCACTTTGCCACTTCTTGAGTCCACCGTTCAGGATTTGCACATGTTGATGCCCGAAGAACTCCAGAACGTAAAACACGCGCGCGGCCAATCGATTGCCTTGGTCGTCGTAGATGACGATCTCGGAGCTTGACGTGATCCCCGCGCCGCGAAACAGGCGCTCTGCCCGTTCGGGTGGTATCGGGAACCCTCGACGGTTGGCTTCCAAGTCGTCGGTTTCGAGGGAGGGGAGGCTCACCGCTCCCGGTAGGTGCCCGACCTGGTATTCCGCGGCAGGCCTCGCATCCAAAAGACACAATTGGGGACTTGAAAGCAGTTGCGAGAGCTCCGGGGTTTCAACCAGAAGTTGTGGGCGACGGTATGGCAGTGCTTGACCCAGCAGAGCACTCACGCCGAGGAGAGGCATAGCTAGAAGCAAGTAAGTCAATTTCAAGTGACCCTCCTTTTGGGGGTCAGTGAATACCGACTGTCGGTCGGAAGCGTTGGGCATGTCATTCTGAGCGAAGCGAAGAATCTCCGCAGTGATCTTTCTTCGTTTGGACTGCCGCGATTCTTCGCTTCGCTCAGAATGACATGCCGCTTTTGGTGTCCCTAGAAGCAGCACAACTGCCGATTGCCTACAGCGTCGGAGGCTTCGGGACGGGAGGGGGAAGGGCGTGAGCCTTCACTTCCGATTGGAATGGAATCTGTTTGTGGGTCCCGTCGCAGAAAGGTTTGTTTCCGGATTGGCCGCAGCGGCAAAGTGAGATCGAGGTTCGCCCCGCCAAGTCGAAGGCATTGCCCTCGGCGTCGCAGATCGTGAATTCCCCTTCCACCCGCAGTGAGCCGTTCTTGTTTACGGTAATCTTCATTAAGTTTTCCTCCAAAGCATAAGGTTGCAGCGGCCCTTGAGTTCCTCCTAGGGCGACCGCTCATACGCGTTGCCCTAACATGCGAGGACTTCGAGAGCCGCGGAGCGGCGGAAGAAAGTAGCCCACGGCGTGAGCCGTGGGTGGCGATGCGGCTTAATATTTAAAGCCCCGGACGGGGCGACAGGCATCTCGCGGAGCCCCTGCCGCCCCTCCGGGGCTGAATGACCCAGGGCTGCTCCTTGATCCCACGGCTTGCGCCATGGGCTACTCTCTGTCGGCCCTCCGGGCCTGTATAAGCGCTCGTACAGACCTACCCTACTATCAGCCGGGGTGTTGGGCTGGGGCTTATCAGTGCATCCACCAGGGTTGCCCCAGCGGCACCTAGCGGCGCAGAGCCGCCTCGGCTCCAGAACTCGATGCGGACCGCGGCTTGAGCGACCCGCCGGCGCCAAACGGCTTAAGCAGAACGAGAATCAGGATGCCGAAAAACACCAACGAAATTACGCCGTGCATAGCCATGCATTCGCGGCGCCGCAACTGCACGCGGCCCGCCAAGAATGCGGCGGCACGGAAATAGACCCTCAAGTCCAAGACGATCAGAACCAGGACAAGCAGCAGCTTTGCGTGCAGCCAGTGCTCGAGCAGGTAATGAGGGTGTTGACCGATCAGAATTACTCCCGTAATCACCATCAGCGCGGCGCCGGGATGTGCCAGGCCTTTGAACAGCCTCATCTCCAATCGCCCGAACGCCGCTCGCGCTTCCGGAGAAGGTTCCTCCGAATGGAGGGCCAGAACGTGCGTAACAACCAGTAAGCTGCCGAGCCAAAAAACCAGTCCGATCAGGTGGAACACCAAGACCCAGGCGACCATGTCACCCCCTTGCTGTGTAGTTTCGACTATTTCTCCCGAACCCGCAACCCGTGTCAAGCTGTTTCGCGAACCGATACCTGGACCGGGCGTTGTAGGGGTAGGGCTTGCCCTACCCGCGTCGGGGCCAGCAGAAACGCGGGGACGGCAAGCCGTCCCCCTACGGCGGGGCTGTTATCGACGGATTGCGGAGTACCTTAGCGCCTTGACATTTGGCGGCAAAGTGACTCATCATGCGCAAGGTCAAACACGGTTAGTCGCGGAGCCTGAGCTGGAAACCAAAACTGTGGGGGTAATTGGTGCGGGAACCATGGGGCATGGCATCGCCCAGATCCTGGTGCGAAGCGGCTACACGGTATTGCTTAACGATGTCTCGCAGCAGTTCCTCGATTCGGGAGCGGCGAGAATCGCCAAAGGCCTCAATCGCGACGTCGAAAAGAATTGCCTGAGCGGCGCAGAACGCGAGCTGGCGCTCCGCCGGCTGACGACAACAACGCGAGTTTCAGACCTCGCGGCCGCCGACTTCATCATCGAGGCGGTGACTGAGACCTTCGAAGCAAAGGTAGGGGTCTTCCGGGCGGTTGAACCTCACTGCGGGTCCGGGACTATCTTTGCCTCTAACACTTCTTCCATATCCATCACCCGGCTCGCGGCTGCGACCCAGCGCCCGGATCGCTTCATTGGGCTGCACTTTTTCAACCCAGTGCCGGTAATGAAGCTGGTCGAAGTCGTTCCCGGCCTAGCCACCTCCCCGCCGACCGTGGAAGCCGCGGAGCGCCTCGCCACCACGGCAGGCAAGACGCCGGTGCGCGTGAATGACGCGCCGGGATTCGTCTCAAATCGCCTGCTGATGCCCATGATCAATGAAGCTGTATACTGCCTGATGGAAAGCGCTGCGGACGCCAAGGGCATTGACGACGTGATGAAGCTGGGTATGAACCACCCCATGGGGCCGCTCGAACTGGCCGACCTGATCGGCCTGGATGTTTGTCTGGCTATCATGAAAGTTCTCTACGAGAGCTTCCGCGACTCGAAGTACCGCCCTTGCCCATTGCTCGAGAAGATGGTGAACGCCGGACGCCTGGGGCGCAAGACGGGCGAGGGTTTCTATGAATATCGGTAGTGTTGCGTTTCAGAAGGTCGTTGAACACGTCAGCCCGCGGAGCGGGCGTAAGCAAATAGCCCACGGCGTAAGCCGTGGGTTCGTTGGGCACTCCCTCACCCCCGTCCCCTCTCCCGCTCGCGCGGGAGAGGGGTGCCGCAGGCGGGGTGAGGTCCGTCCAACCCAGGGCTTACGCCCTGGGCTACTTTATGACGCCCCTGACGGGGCTGCTGGCCCGTGGCCGAAGCATGTCGACCGATAACGCGAATCACTGAGATACAACACTGGTTCTCATAGGAATTTACGAAAGTACCATTGACGTAGTTTACTAAAGGGTATATCGATGAGGTGGGCTGAGCGATTTTTCAGCCGCAAGTCCGGCGGCGGCGATTTCCGGTGGCCGCTGTTGCGCTCGCCCAAGAGGTCAGTGTGGCCGTTCTTAGCTTAGCCAAATTCGGGCTCGGACGGGGCTGATGAAACGAGGACTGGAAACAAAGCATCATATGAGGAGATTCCAACGCAAACAAGGATAGCGACATGCCTCTAGAGCAAAGCGAAAAAGGCAAGGCCATAGAACTGGCGCTGACACAGATCGAGAAACAATTTGGCAAGGGCTCGATCATGCGCCTGGGGAGCAAGGACGCCTTCGTCCCCGTGGAAGTGATCCCCACCGGGTCCATCTCCTTCGATTCGGCACTGGGAGTTGGCGGGATGCCGCGGGGACGGATCGTTGAGATTTTCGGCCCGGAGTCGAGCGGCAAGACGACGATCGCGCTGCACGTGGTGGCGCAGGCCCAACAACGCGGCGGAATGGCGGCATTTGTAGACGCCGAGCACGCTCTCGACGCACCCTATGCCAAAAGGCTGGGTGTGGACATCGATAACCTGCTGGTTTCGCAGCCGGACTACGGCGAGCAGGCGTTGGAAATCGCCGAAGCGCTGGTCCGCTCCAACGCCATTGACGTTATCGTGATTGATTCGGTCGCTGCGCTGGTCCCGAAGGCCGAACTGGACGGCGACATGGGCGACTCGCTGCCTGGCCTTCAGGCGCGGCTGATGTCGCAAGCCCTTCGAAAGCTCGCCGGCATCGTGTCAAAGTCCAAGACCTGTCTGATCTTCATTAACCAGATACGGGAAAAGATCGGTGTCATGTTTGGGAACCCTGAAACGACCACCGGCGGCCGGGCGCTGAAGTTCTACGCTACCGTGCGTGTGGACATCCGGCGGATCGCCTCCATTAAGGATGCCGAACGGGTGGTCGGGAATCGAACCAAGGTAAAAATAGTAAAAAATAAAATTGCCGCTCCCTTTCGGGAGGCAGAATTTGATATTCTATATGGCGAGGGGATCTCAAAAGAAGGTGATTTGATCGATGTAGCCGCCGAGCGCAATATCCTCGAAAAAAGTGGGGCGTGGTTTTCCTACGGAGGTGAGCGCATCGGGCAAGGCCGCGAAAACGCCAGGCAGTTCTTGCGCGATAACGTTGACGTACGCAAGAAGCTTGATGGAGAAGTGCGTAAGGCGCTCAACCTGCCTGCGTCCCACGAGGCTGTTGCTGCAGCGGAGAGCGCCGCTGCCGCAAAGGCTAAGAAGTAAGTGCAGGTCGACGGTAGCGCAGACCGGCAGTTCAAAGTCTGCGACTCGGGGATTCATCCTCCCGGAAAAGCCGCCGATCTTAAATAACAGGAGTGAGCTGCCAACTCGATATCTGGGTCGGGCCGCAGACGCGAGAGCAAGTTCGTCTTACGGGATTTTTGGAATATTGGAGTTTCTTCCCGCCGGCAGTCGCCAGCTACCGGCGTGGGAGCGGATCCAAGTCGACACAAATCAAGGAGGTCATGAATACAACCTTGCGTAAAAGACTCGCCATCCTGGCCGTGGCCACTTTTTTCCTGTTTGGAATAAACACCCGCTTTGGGGTCGCGTTGGACTCCCGGACGCCACCTTCTACGGCATCCTCACGCGCGCGCTCCTCTCTTAAAAAACCCTCCGCTTCCAAGCTCCACTCCGCGAGGAAGCTAAACTCACCAACCCGATCGGCAGCCTATCGCAGACACAGCCGACGCCGGCTGATGAGTGACGCCGGCTATCGTTTCAGCTCGTTCGGCGATCCGGCGGCGGAAGACAACCCCGTCGGCGACGATCCCGCCGTGCGCCAGGCCGCGCTAACGGCACTGGGCAACTGGAACGGCAGCCTGGTCGTCGTGAACCCCAATACTGGACGTGTGCTCAGCATCGTTAATCAAAAGCTGGCGCTTTCCAGCGGTTTCACACCTTGTTCGACTTTCAAGCCTGTGGTGGCATTGGCCGCCCTGAAGGAAGGCATCATCACCTCCAACACAAAACTCTATGTCGGCAGCCGTCAGCGGATGGACGTCACTGAGGCGCTGGCCCGCTCTAATAACGTATTCTTCCATAAGCTGGGTGAGATGCTGGGATTCACCCGACTGGCGCAATATGCTCATGAGTTCGATTTTGGCGAGAAAACCAGCGACAACATCCCGGGTGAGTCAGCGGGTAAATTCCCAACCACTTCCCCCAAAGAAGGCGGGGCCGGTTATTTGGCTTACTACGGGATGGATATGGAAGTAACCCCGCTTCAGATGGCCGCGGTGATCTCAGCCGTCGCCAACGGGGGCACGCTCTACGAATTGCAGTATCCGCGCACCGCAGACGATCTCTCTGAATTCGCGCCCAAAGTCCGGCGCCAGTTGAGTGACTTGGTTCAGTACCTGCCACAAGTCAAAGCAGGGCTCGAGGCGGCGGTGCTTTACGGGACGGGCCACTCGGCTTACGACCCCGAAGTGCAAATTTACGGAAAGACCGGGACCTGCAGCGAAGACGGGGCGCGCCTTGGCTGGTTCGTTTCCTTCGCCCAGGAGCAGCAGCCCAAGTATGTGGCCGTGGTTCTCCTGCGCGGCGGACGCATGATGTTCGGCCCGCACGCTGCGGAAATCGCCGGGCGCTTCTATCGTGAAGTGCTGCGCAACGAGCGAATCGCCACGCAGGCAAGCGTGGGGTCGGGGAAATAGCTTGGGGTAGTTGTCAGCCGTCTCTGAAAAGCGTAGGGGTAGGGCTTGCCCTACCCGGTTTGTTAGGGGACGGCAAGCCGCCCCCCTACAAGCAGCCCACCGCCTCACACCCTCTCCAGCGCAATCTCGAGATCACGTATGATGTCGTGCCAGTCTTCGAGGCCGAGCGATAGCCTGATGCCCTCGGGATGCATACCGAAGGCGCGCTTCTGCTCGTCGGGGAGAGCCGAGTGCGTCATCGAGAATGGATGTTCGATCAGCGTCTTGACTTGGCCCAGGCTGACGGCCAAGGTGATGGAATAGGCGTGCTCAGCAAGGTAGTCGACCAACTTCTCAGCTTGAGTCTGCTTGCCCCCGTTTCCTTTAAGAACGAAATACAGCATGCTGCCCGGAGCAAACGTGCCATCTGCGCTGACCATCTGCCGATGAGCCAACGCCTTCTGCGGGAAGCAGTCCGTGCCGGGGTAACGGACGCAGGCCACTTTGGGGTGCTTCGCGAGGAAGTCCGCCACGTGTTGCGCTGTCTTTTGCATATTCGACATGCGAGTGGCCAGCGTGGGCAGGCCGTATACCAGGATGCCCCAGGCGGCGCGCGGTGAAAGCACTCCGCCGAAATCCTTGCGGAAGAGCATGACTTTGTTATACCACTCCGCCGGCGCAACCACGGCTCCCCCCATATCCGTTCCGAATCCCCCGATTCCTTTGGTGAGGCTTTCCACCACGATGTCGGCTCCGAGGTTCAGAGGTCTCTGGCAGTAGGGCGTGGCAAAAGTGTTGTCAACGATTACCAGGACCCGATCGCGCTCCTCGCGGCCGGAATTGACCTGGTCGGCGAGGCTGCGCAGGCCGGCGATGTCGATCAATTCCATGGTCGGATTGGTCGGGGTTTCAAAGTAGAGAACCCGTGTGGCGGGCGTTATCTGCTCCTCGAAGGATTCGATCTTCAGGAAGTCCGTAAACCGGGCTTGCATGCCGAACCTGGGCAGCCAGTTGGTCATCAGGCTGTACGTGCAGCCATAGAGGGTGTGGTGAGCCAACACCTCCTGCCCCTGGCGAAGCGACGAACCTAGCGCCGCACTGATCGCAGCCATGCCCGAGGCAAAGGTCACGCCGACTTCGCCGCCCTCCGCGTAGGCCAGGTTTTCCTCCAGCATCGCCCGTGTGGGTTCGTCCAGCCGGTCGTAGATGTAGATCGGCATGTGGCCGCTTAACGCTTCGGCGGCGGAAGCGAATTGCACAAAGCCTTTGGCGCCGCGCTCGAGTGAAGTCAAGCGAAACGCCGTGGAATGGGAGACGGGCGGGACGACGTGGTGGTCGTAGTCCCACTTCTTGCTGTCGAAGCTCCCGTGGATCATGTGTGTACGCAGCTTGTAGTCCTCTTTCTTGCGATGATGTTTTCGAACTTCCATAGCACACCCCCGTGACGTGCACTTTTACACCGCGAGCATGGTAGCACTCCTTGATGCAGTAGGGGTAGGGCTTGCCCTACCCGGTTGCTCTACCCACGCCGGTCAATCGCGTAAACTTCAGGAAACGGCAAGCCGTCCCCCTACATTGTTTGATGAAGGTACGTAGGCCAGTGGTGGCATGGGAGCGGTTCCCCCCTGAGTGCCTGCTCTCACAGATTCTCGAGGATTGCCTTCAGTTCGGGAAGCGACGAGATCCTTGGACAAGTGGCGGCGGGGTAAGCATTAACGGTGTCGATAAGCACGCCCGTCATCCCGGCGAGTTCGGCGCCGCCCACGTCCGTTGCATACGTGTCACCCACGAACACAGCTTCCGCGCTCCCTACGCCCAGGCGCTCGCGAGCCAGCTTGAAGATCCCCGCGTGGGGCTTTTGAATGCCGACGATCGCTGAATCCAAGATGGCCTGGAAGTAACGCGCCAGACCGAGACGAACGAGTTGGCCCTCGAGAGTGCCGATGGAGTTTGAAACGACTCCCAGAAGATAGCCTTGGGCCAACATCCACTCGAGAAAGGCGGGTGTGTCGGGCATCACACGCGACCAGAGTTGGATGTTCTGGAAGTTCTCGATCAGTCGCCGAGTGAGTTCGCCCTTCCCTTCCTCTGAAACACCCAGGCGGCGCATGAATTCGCGGAGATACTCTGACCAATAGTAGTAGTCAATCTGCTCTGGAACTTGACCCGTGCGCATCATCGGCCACAACCATTCATCCAGTTTTTGTTTGGCCAAACGCTCGGCTGCGAAGAAGTCGTCCGGCGTGGCCGCGTATCCGTGCTCCTTCAAATCGGTGATGACGACCTCGATCCGAGGAAATAGCAGCGTGTAGCCGGCATCAAACAAAACGGCGCGAATTCGTCCTGATCTCATGTATGCTCCCTGTGATGCAAGTATTATATCAGCACAGCAGAAGTAGTCTGTCGATGTTGAAGGTGGCGCAACCCTGGGATTCCATCGGCAGGCTGTGCCCCTTGCCTGTCATTCCGAGCGCAGACTTCATGATCCTTCGGCTCACCACTGTGCATGAAAATGGCTCTTTGGAGGTAACTCCTGTATTTTCGACAAAAGCTTCCGCCATTTTCATAGCAGCGAAGGATTCGACGATCTGCTGACGAACCACAAATGCACTGCCGCACCGAGGTGCAAAAACAAAGGCTTTGCTCCGTGCCTCTGTGGTGATCATTTCTGTTCTTCTTGCGTTCGGGCATTGAAAATGCCGCGGACCAGGGAAGGCCGGACGATGCCGCACAGCCTTCAGATATGTCAGACCTTTTTACCGAATCCGCACCACGCAGCCCAGACTTTTATGACCCACTGAAACTCTCCCTCCCACCGTTTCGTCTGAGCCCATGTAGTCAATAACACCATCTGAAAGGGTGTCGAGATGGGTCATACGAAGATTAGGTACATTTTGTCAGTCTTTTTAATCCTCTCATTTTCGGGCTTCTTTTCCAGTAAGTTGTTGGCCCAAGTTCCCTCCGGCACGATTCGCGGCCAAGTGTCGGATCCCTCCGGGGCAGGCGTTCCGGGTGCTGTCGTGCAGGCGGTCTCTTCTTCAGGGCAAACCAGCTCCGGGGTTGCGAAGGCCGTCGGGAGCTATGAAATCCGCGGACTCGCGCCGGGCATGTACACCGTACGAGCGCAGGCCAAGGGCTTCGCGGTCTTTGCGCAGCAGAGTGTCGAGCTTGTCGCCGAGCAAGGCAAAAAGCTGGACATTGCTCTCCAACTCGCCGAGGAAAAAGAGCAGGTCACCGTCTCCGCGCAAACCACGCAAGTGAGCGTGGCGCCGCAAGAGAACGCTACCTCCCTCGTGATCAAGGGCGAAGATCTGCAAGCGCTCTCCGATGACCCGGACGAATTGCAGTCTGAACTCGACGCGCTGGCGGGGCCGTCGGCGGGACCGAATGGCGGCCAGATCTATGTGGACGGATTCACGGCCGGACAACTTCCGCCCAAGGCGGATATTCTCGAGATCCGCATCAACCACAACCCGTTCTCCGCGGAGTACGACAAGCTGGGCTACGGACGCATCGAAATCACCACTCGCCCGGGCGCGAGCCAGCTTCACGGCCAGATTCTGGGCAATCTGAACGACTCGGTATTCAACTCGCGGAACCCTTTCGCGCCGCAGGAACCGGGCTATCATTCCGAGTTTTTCAACGGCAGCGTCGGGGATGCGCTGAGCCGGAAAGCTTCGTTCTTTTTCACGTTCTTCCGGCGCGATATTCAGGATAACTCGATCGTCTCCGCTTTTACTCTCAGCCCCACGCTCGTTGAGACCCCGTTCAGCCAGGCGGTGGCTAGCCCCGCTACACGCACCAATCTCAGTCCTCGCTTCGACTACCAGTTGAGCCAGAACAACGTGCTGACGGTGCGTTACCAGTTCTTTGACAACAACACGCGTAATGGCGGAATCGGCCAGCTCAACCTTCTGACGCAGGGCTACAACACTCAGAGCCTTGAAGACACTCTGCAGGTGAGCGACACGCAGGTGTTCAGCGCCAAAACGCTGAACCAGTTTCGCTTCCAATATCTCCACGACGGCGTCAGCCAGACCGCCAAGTACCTCGAGCCCACGATTTCCGTGTTAGGCGCGTTCACCGGCGGCGGCAATTCGAGCGGCGTCTCTTCCGATACCCAGAACCGCTACGAGCTTCAAAACCTGACTTCCTTGTTTCTCGGCAAGCACACTCTTGTGGTCGGAGGGCGTCTGCGGGACGGCCAGGATTCGAATACCTCCGACGCAAATTTCAACGGCACGTTTACGTTCCCGTCGCTCGCAGCCTATGCAGCGGGACAACCGAATCAGTTTCTGATTGTGGACGGACAAAAGCTGGCCACCGTCAATCTGCTCGATGTGGGCCTCTTCGCGCAAGACGACTGGCAACTTCACCCGGGCATGACGCTGAGCGCAGGCCTGCGCTGGGAGACTCAGAATGATATTCACGATCACTCCGACTTTGCCCCGCGCCTGGGTTTTGCCTGGGGACTGCGTCGCTCGCAGAAGGGGCCGGCGAAAACCGTTCTGCGCGTCGGATCAGGCGTATTCTACGACCGCTTCGCCTCCAATCTGGTGCTCAATGCGGAAAGGTTGAACGGCATCAATGAGCAGCAGTTCATCATTTCTTCTCCTGATTTCTTCCCCAACATTCCGTCCCTTAGCACGCTCTCGAGCCTCGCTAATTCCCTTCCCGCCAGCTATCAAATCGCCCCCAATTTGCGGGCACCTTACGTCTGGCAGTCGGCAGCGAGCCTTGAGCAGCAAGTGACCAAAAACGCGACGCTCTCGCTGACGTATCTTCATTCGCGCGGGCTTCACCAACTGCTGCTCGATGACGTTAACGCGCCTCTTCCTGGCACGTTCAGCCTTGGCGACCCCGAAGCAGGCGTTCGGCCCCTGGGTAACGCCGCCGGCAACCCCTATCAGTACGAGTCCGTCGGCCTCTTCAACCAGAACCAACTGATTGCCAATTTCAATGTGCGGTTGGGCACGCGGCTTTCCCTGTTTGGGTACTACACGCTCAACTATGCTGATTCGGATACGACGGGGAATAATCCCAGCGTTGCCATGAACCCGTACGATCTTCTGGAGAGCTATGGGCGAGCGTCCTTCGACGTTCGCAATCGATTCTTCCTGGCGGGCACCTGGAATCTGCCCCATCGCTTTACCCTGAGTCCCTTCCTGGTCACCGCCTCCGGCACACCATTCAACGTTACGATGGCGCCCGACATATTTGGAACCGGAGTCGTGAACAGCGCCCGTCCTGCGATCGCCGCAGCAGGTGAGACCGGTCCTGAATTTGTGGCAACCCGCCTCGGCACGTTCAATGTTGCACCGCAGACCGACCAGGCCCTGGTTCCCATTAATAACTTTACCGGGCCCGGCCAATTCACTCTGAACTTGCGACTTAGCAAGACGTTTTCCTTCGGCAAAGAGGTTACCAGGCGAGCCTCGACTGCCGGCAGTGGTGGAGGCGGTGGATTTGGCGGAGCAGGTGGTCGAGGTGGCGGCGGGCGGGGTGGTTACGGTGGGGGCGGTGGATTCGGTGGCCGGGGAATGGGAGGACCAGGTGGAGGTGGTCTCTTTGGTCCGGGGAATAATGCCGGCGCTAGGCGCTACAGCCTCACCTTTAGCGCTTACGCTCGCAACGTCCTGAATAACGTGAACCTCGGCTCGCCCGTCGGTGTGATCGGGTCACCGCTCTTCGACCTGTCAAACTCGCTGGGCGGCGTCTTCGGCGGCGGCGGGTCCCAAGCGGCCAACCGCCGCATTGACTTCCAGGTGATTTTCAGTTTTTAGGACGAAGTTTAGAAAATGGAAGGCCGAAATTCGTGACCTGATTCAGAGGTCCGTTAAGAAAGTCTTTCCCATGCGCGACCGTTTCTCAGAGCCCCGTCAGGGGCGGTATAGAGTAGCCCAGGGCGCAAGCCCTGGGTCAGCTGGCCCTCACCCCGCCTTCGGCACCCCTCTCCCGCTCTGCGGGAGAGGGGACGGGGGTGAGGGTGGGGTGTGCGCGATCCGTCGGCTGACGGGCTGAATTCTTCGACGAACTTCTGACCCGGGACACTCGAAACATGCGAAAGGGGTTGAGTTAGCTGAAAGCTGAGGGCTGACGGCTCAAGTATCAACCCCCGAGCGGAGAGTCGGTCGAACCAGCAACCGCCGTGCTGTTTTGACGAATCACAGCCGAGTGATCGGTGTAGTAGTAGTTCGTTCCCGTGGTACCGACGGTGATGGGAGTGGCGGTGATCGAGTAGGTGTTGATCCTGCCGCTGGGGTCCGGAGTGCCGCTGATATAAGTGAGCTTGTAGCCGCTCTTCACGCTGGTGGTGGCGGTGGCAGTACCCCCGGAGAGGATGCTGTCAATTAACCCTGCGCCCGTAGCAGCAGGATTGCCGGAGGCAGGGGGACCCAAGTCGCCCAAAGTGGATGTATAACCTATGCCGTATGTCGTCGAGTAGTTGATTTCCGCCGTGTTGAGCGTCCTCAGTGATCCCACAGCAGACGCCTGATTGGCCGCCATACGCGAACGCAGAAGGTTCGGAATGGCGATCGCCGCGATGATCAGAATGATCGCGACTACAATGAGTAACTCGATAAGTGAAAAACCCTTCGCCCCTTTCTTCACCTAAGGCTCTCCCGTATATCAAGTTGAATTAATTCTGCACCGTAAAAGCGAGCATTTCTTCTACCAAATTCTTGCGGCGGAAAAGAACGACTTCATGTCGTTTTCACCAAGCCACCCCAGCGCCACACTGTCGCTGTCTTTTTGTTTTGGTGGCAAAAAGCTGCCAAACTTTCGTATTCGCACTCGATGCGGATACGAATTGTCTAGTCTCGCCCGCTCGCCTACTACCGATTTTTGTCCACAGCGCTGACGGATTTTGTCACCCAATTCGGAGTCGAATCGTCGCACCGGCTGCCGTTGTGGCGT
>CAWIUZ010000381.1:0-29465 GCA_963838915.1 uncultured Acidobacteriota bacterium | reverse complement strand
CTCTCGTTGCCTTGACCGAGTTGTTGAGAGTGTGTTAGGTTGAGTTGTTTAACTTTAACAGGTTATGTCGCTTGAGAGAGAGAGTTTGGCGCCGGCGCGAGCGGCTCTAAAGCGGACGGCGCTCAACGGACTGCACAAATCGCTCGGGGCCAAGATGGTGGAGTTCGGCGGGTGGGAGATGCCGGTCGAGTATTCCGGCATCATTCAGGAGCACCTGGCCGTGCGGAACACAGCCGGGCTTTTCGATGTCAGCCACATGGGGGAGATTGAAATCAGCGGACCCCGCGCCTTGTCTCTCCTCCAGCACATCACCTGCAACGACGCATCCCGCCTGAGGGATTTTCAGGCCCAATACAGCGCTTTGATGCATCCCAAGGGGAGCGCTGTCGATGACTGTGTGGTGCATCGCTTGACGCAGGAGCAATATCTCATCTGCGTCAACGCGGCGAACACCGACAAGGATTTCGACTGGATCGTTGAGCACAACTCCGTGGGGGCGGAGGTGCGCAACGTTTCGAGCCAATACTCACAACTTGCCCTGCAAGGACCGCGCGCTGCCGAAATCGTCTCCAAAGTAAGCAGCGTCAACCTTTCGGGGCTCAAGTATTATTGGTTCTTCCGCGCCCGGTTCTGCGATGTGGGGGGCCTCCTGGCGCGCACCGGCTACACCGGCGAAGATGGATTTGAATTCTATTTCGCGCCCGGGGATTCGGAGAGGGTGTGGAGCACGCTGATCGAAGCCGGCAAGTCCGAAGGATTGGTTCCCGCAGGACTGGGCGCCAGGAACACATTGCGCCTGGAAGCCGGCTACCCGCTTTACGGTCATGAACTCGATGAGGATACGACCTTACTCGAAGCCAACCTTGGCTGGATTACTAAGCTCGACAAGGGCGAGTTCATCGGCCGTGATGCCCTGATCGAGCAGCGGGCGCGAGGCACGCGCAAGAAGTTGGTGGGTTTTGAAATGACGGGCCAGGGAATTGCGCGCGATGCCTATGATCTCTACGTGGCAAGCGAACTGGCGGGGCGTGTGACGAGCGGTTCATACGCACCGTTCCTAAAGACAAACATTGGTATGGCATACATCTCCTCCCAGCCGGCGAGTCCGGGCAGCGAGGTCGAGATCGAAATTCGCGGCCGGCGGGCAGGGGCTCGGATCGTACCTCTGCCCTTTTACAAGAGGCCGAAGATCCGATGATCGGGTGATCGGGAGATCGGGTGAACAACGAGCGACGGCGACGGCCACACTACAGCTCGCGCGAGCAGATGGCGGGGCCTGGATTCCCGCTTGCGCGGGAATGACGCTAACTCGGCTGCGCGAAATTGGTCTTTGTTCACCCGATCTCCCGATCACCCGATCATCCGATTGAAGATGAGAGAGGAACCGTCCATGTATCCCCAAGAATTTCTCTACACCAAAGAGCACGAATGGATCCGGGTGGACGAAGAAATCGGCACTATCGGCATTACGGAATTCGCCCAGAAGGAACTGGGCGACATCGTTTACGTTGAGGTTGCAAAGCCCGGCGAGCACGTCGCTGCAAACGAAAGCCTGGGGACTGTCGAATCGGTGAAAGCAGTCTCGGAGATCTTCTCTCCGGTCAGTGGAGAGGTGACGGCCGTCAACGCCAAGCTGCAGAACAATCCGGAAATGCTGAACACCGATCCCCACGGCGGAGCGTGGCTGGTCCAAGTGAGGCTGTCGGATCGAGGTGAGATCGAGAAGCTGATGACGTCCGATGAATACGAAGCCTATATCCAGAAGGAAAAATCCACCTAATGCGCTATTTACCGAACTCTGACTCCGACCGCGCCGCCATGTTGAACGCCACCGGCCGAAGCAGCGTGGAGGAGTTCTTTGACCGGATTCCGGAGGAATTACGGTTGCAAGGCCCGCTAAACCTCCCGGGGCCCCTCTCCGAGCCCGAGATCCTGGAATACTTTCGCCAAGCCGCGCGACGGAGCGCCGCCGGGTACGTCTCGCTTCTGGGCGCCGGGGCGTACACGCACTACGTACCCGCGGCCGTCAACGCGTTACTTTCGCGAAGCGAATTCTTCACCGCTTACACGCCGTATCAAGCGGAAATTGCCCAAGGCACGCTGCAAGCGATGTTTGAATTCCAGACCCTGATGACGCAACTCACCGGCATGGAGGTGGGCAACGCTTCGCTTTACGACGGCTCCACGGCCACGACTGAGGCCGTTTTGATGGCCTTGCGCGTCACGCGCCGCAACCGCGTCCTGGTGGCCCGCACCGTGCATCCAGAGTACTACCAGGTCCTGAAGACATTCGTCCGCCATCAGGGCACCGAGCTTGTGCAACTCCCTTACGAGGAATCGGGCCAGCTTGATCTCTCCAGCCTCGAAACCGCGCTCAATGCCGCGACGGCTGCGGTGGTGGTACAATCGCCCAATTTCTTCGGAGCTCTCGAACGCACGGCCCAGATCGCGGAGGAGGTGCATCGCAGCGGCGCTCTTCTGATCGTGACCATCGCCGAACCCTTATCGCTGGCGGTGGTCAAGCCGCCCACGGAGGCGGATGTCGTCTGCGGGGAGGCGCAATCCTTTGGTGTGAGAGTGGCCTTCGGCGGGCCATACCTTGGCTTTTTGACCGCCAAGGAGAAGTTTCTGAGGCAGATGCCGGGCCGCTTGGTCGGCCAGACGGTAGACAAGGAAGGCCGGCGGGGCTTCGTCTTGACTCTGGCCACGCGCGAGCAGCACATCCGGCGCGAGAAGGCCACCTCCAACATTTGCACCAACCAGTCGTTGTGCGCCCTGGCTGCGACCATTTACCTCAGCCTGCTGGGGAAAAACGGACTGAAGAGGCTTGCCGAATTGAACCTTGCCAAAGCCCATTACGCTGCCCGGCAGCTTGCGGACATTCCGGGCGTGATTGCGCCGTTTCGTGCCCCGCACTTTAGCGAGTTCGTGGTCAGGCCCCCCTGCGATCCCGACGAGTTGCTCGCCGAATTGCGGAAAGTAAACATCATCGGCGGCCTCAACCTGGAGCGCTTCTATCCGGAACTGAGAAACCACCTGCTCGTCTGTGTCACCGAAACAGTCAGCCGTGAAGCGATCGACTGCACCGTCGAAGCCTATCGGCGCACGGCCGAAAGCGCTGCAAGGAGCGCTGAACTTACGGGGTGCAAGACCGCGGTTTGACGTTAGGCCGGTCTTTGTGGCCGCCCTGACGCAACCCCCCCGTTTACCAGAGCGAGAAATTATGGAGAATCGCATTCGTGAGGCTCGGCCTCACGTCAACCGAAACGAAAAACTGATCTTTGAGAGGAGCACGCCCGGGAAGTGCGGTGTGGACTTCGCGCCGCTCGATGTTCCTCCGGTATCTCCGGAAGAAGTTTTCGGTCCGGAACTAAGTCGCAGCGAAATCGAGGGTTTTCCGGAAGTCTCGGAATTGGAAGTCATCCGTCACTTCACACGCCTTTCTACGTGGAATTACGGCGTGGACACGGGCCTCTATCCGCTGGGTTCCTGCACCATGAAATACAATCCGCGGATAAACGAAGAAGTGGCGCGCCTGGAAGGGCTGGCGACCGACCACCCCTACGCACCCGAGGCAATAGTCCAGGGCTGCCTGGGAGTGCTGCATGAGACCGCACGCTGCCTCAAGGAAATCACCGGCATGGACGCGATCACGCTTCAGCCCGCCGCAGGAGCTCAAGGCGAGTTAGCCGGCATCCTAATGATCCGGGCCTGCCTAGCCGAACGCGGCAACCCACGGCGGCACATCCTGATTCCCGATTCCGCGCACGGTACGAATCCTGCCAGCGCGACCCTCGCAGGCTACGAGGTTCGGAACATCAAATCGGATGAGTGCGGCTGCATTGATCTCTCCGAGCTCGAACGCGCCATGGCTGAGGATGTAGCGGCCTTGATGCTCACTAACCCCAACACCCTGGGCATTTTCGAGTCGAATATCAGGCAGATCTCGGACCTGGTGCACGCGCGAGGCGGCTTCATGTACATGGATGGGGCCAACATGAATGCGCTGGTCGGGGTTGCACGCCCAGCGGACTTCGGCGTGGACGTGATGCATTTGAATTTGCACAAAACCTTCAGCACACCTCATGGCGGCGGCGGTCCAGGTTCGGGGCCGGTGGCGGTGAAGAAAGTCCTGGAGCCTTACCTGCCGCTGCCTATCATCGAGCAGGGACCGGACGGCGTGTTCGGCCTGAACTATCACCGGCCCCGGAGCATCGGGCGGGTGCGCGCATTTTACGGCAACTTCGGCATGGCAGTGCGCGCACTGGCATACATCCAAGCCAATGGCTTTGAAGGCCTGCGCCAGACCGCCCGCGATGCCGTGCTCAACGCCAATTACTTGAACAGCTCGTTGACGGGCATCTACGAGCTTGGCTCTTGCTGCCCTTCGATGCATGAATGCGTCTTCTCGGACCGCCGCCAGGCGGCACGCGGCGTCCGCACCGGCGACATCGCCAAGCGGCTCATCGATTATGGCTTTCATCCTTACACCACGGCCTTTCCTTTGATTGTCCCTGGGGCGCTGATGATCGAGCCCACGGAAAGCGCCAGCAAGGAGGAACTGGACGCCTTCATCCACGCGCTGGCATCCATTGCGCAGGAAGTCGAAGAGGATCCGGAGTTTGTGCTTCAAGCGCCTTACACTACCCGCGTCACTCGACTGGATGAGGCCGCCGCGGCTCGCAAGCCAGTCTTGCGCTGGAAGCCGTCCCACCAGGCCTGAACGGCCAACGAGGATTGCAACTATGGCAGACCCCCCTTTAGCCGCTTCAGATCCCGCGAGACGGGAAACTATCGAGGAGATCAGGGCCGAACACGAACACCTTTCGGCAATTCCTCATTTGCAACAACTGCTGAGCGCCTTTCCGACGCCCACCGTCATCCTTAATGAGTGCCGCCAGATTGTGGCGGCAAACCCGCGACTTTGCCGGCTGCTGGGCAGGGCCGAGAACGACCTCCTGGGCCTGCGCCCTGGCGAGGCATTCAACTGCATTCACTGGCGAGAGGGAGATTGCGGATGCGGGAGCGCGCAGTTCTGCGAGGATTGCGGGGCGTTTCAGGCCATTTTAAACACGCAGCTACGAGACAGCCAGGATGTTCAACAGTGCACGATTACCATGCAGACGGACCAGGGCGAGCGCACGCTCGATTTGAGGGTGACGGCTTCCAACCTCGATCTGAATGGGAGGTATACCGTCTTCGCCTTTAACGACATCGCCGATGAAAAACGCCGAGCCGTCCTGGAGCGGATGTTTTTCCACGATGTGCTGAACACCGCGGCTGGGGTCCGGAATCTGCTCGAAGTCTTGCCTTCACTGTCCGAGCAACATCGCCAGGAAACCTCCCATCTGGCCTCCCAACTGGTCCAGTACCTGATCGAAGAGGTCGAAGCCGGGAAGGACCTGGCCGCTGCGGAGCGGGGAGAATTGGCCGTGCACGTGACCTCTTTGGATGCCCGGCAGATACTGCGATCCGTCTGCGAGCTCTACTCCCATCATCCGGTCAGTCGAGGCCGAGAAGTCGTCGTCAAGGAAGTAAACGGTTCCTGCGAGGTCGCGAGCAATAAACTGCTTCTGCAGCGAGCGCTGGGTAATCTGGTGAAGAATGCCCTCGAGGCCTCACTGGAAGGAGAGGAAGTCCAGCTTGGTTTCGAATGCAAGAGCGACTCCGCCGTCTTCCGTGTGCACAACCGAGCCGCCATGCCCGAGTCGGTCCGGATGCAAGTCTTTCGGCGATCCTTTTCCACCAAGTCGCCTGTGGGCCGCGGAATCGGAACTTACAGCGCTAAACTCATCACGGAACGCTACCTGGGCGGGTCCCTGACTTTCACGTCGTCCGAAGAGGAAGGGACGACCTTCGCCGTCGTACTGCCCAGAAGCCGTCCGTTGTCAATTCTAGGTTCTCATCAAACAACGCCCGCCGACAGTTCACTCAATTCTGGCGATTGAAGCTTGGTCGGTCATTCTGAGCTACGGCCCACCCCTACAACTTGACACTCCTTCCCGGACGTTATAAGAAGATAACGCTGGGATTTCAGTTCTGGAGGACACCCAATGTCATTCGCCCACCGGCGCGATTTTCTCAAACAATCCGCTGCCATGCTGGCGCTGGGAACAGATGCATCAGCAGGCGGGCAAGGAGAGCCGACCACCCAACCGCAGACTGGCGAGGCTTTCTCGGCCTTCCAGGCGAGGCGCCGCAAAGAGCTTTGGGGCCTCCTCGGCGATTTACCTTGGGCTCACAAGCCCGGTCCGGCTTCGTTGCTGAAGAGCGAGCGGCATAACGGGTACACGCTCGAGCGCCTGGTGTTGGATCTGAACGGCATCGAGCCCGTCCCCGCCCTTCTGCTCATCCCCGACAAACGCCAGCAGCCTGCGCCCGGCCTGCTTTACATTCACTGGCACGGTGGAATGTACGACCTGGGAAAGGAACAATTGCTCTCCGGTGTGGACGCCCAACCTGCCTATGCGCCGGTGTGCGCGGAAAAAGGCCTCGTGACGCTGGCCATCGATAGCTGGTGCTTCGGGGAACGCAAACACGAGGCCGAGGGCCGAACGGGCGAAGAAGACGCGTTCAAGTTGATGCTCTGGAAGGGCCAGGTTCTCTGGGGCATGATGATGTTTGACGAATTCCGAGCCTTTAATTACCTGGCCAGGCGGCCGGAGGTTGATCCCCGGAGAGTGGGTGCGTTGGGTATGTCCATGGGCTCGACGAAGGCCTGGTGGCTGGCCGCGCTCGAGCCGCGCGTCCGATTATGCGTGGATATCTGCTGCCTCACCGATTTTGACGAGTTGATCAGGACTCAGGGCCTGAAAGGTCACGGCATCTATTATTACGTGCCCTCTTTGCTCAAGCACTTCCAGACTTCCGGGATCAATGAGCTAATCGTTCCCCGCCCTCGACTAAGCGTGAACGGCCGCCGAGATGCATTGACGCCGCCCGCCGGCGTGGAGCGCGTCCGTGACCATCTGCTGCCGCTGTATCGAGCGCACGGCGATGCCGGCAACTGCCGCATCGAGCTTTTCGATTGCGCGCACGTCGAACTCCCGGAGATGAGGAAGCTGATTTTGGAATGGATGGACAGCAAACTGGCACCGGCGGTTGCGTGAGGGCGGCCACGAGGGCCGCCCCTACAGTGCGTTCAGATTCTCCCCGCGAGTGCACACTTGCCTAGTAGCCCTTTTGGGCATTGTGCTTCTTGTCGTAAATTTGTTTGGAGAGCTTGTTTTGCTGTTGATTAACGGCCTTGCGGTCAGCATTGGTCAGCTTCCCGCCATCAGCTTGGCGCATGCCTTTGACTTCACGGTTCACACCCTGTTCTTTATTCTCCAGATTTGAAGCTTCGCGAGGAGCCAACTGACCGCTCCGAATTCCGTTCGCAATGCGAACTGACGACGAGCACTAGCGATCTGCAGCCGGCGGTCGAGGCCTTGCAAGCTTCGACAGCGATATGAATACTCGTATAATATCGTATATAGTTATTTAGAAGGATTGACCTTAACCAGAGACTCTGATATACAATATTTATTCGCACATAGAGACACGGTGCAGCGGCAACTTTACTCGCCACAACCCCGGCGGTAGCCATTTAGCCAAGACGATGCCAAGTCGCCGCGGCAGCGTGCCGTTTCTTGACGGGGAGGAGCGCAAATACATGAATCCCTCGAAAAAGGGGATGACGTCAATTCGCAATTGGATTCTCGGGTCAGCGGTGTTGCTGACGCTCTTAGTGTGGCTTGCGATTGGGGCGTACCCGGCGTGGGCGCAAACGGGAGCGAGCCTTTCCGGCGTGGTGACGGACCAAACCGGCGCAGCCCTTCCCGATATCGCGGTGACAATCAAGAACGTCCACACTGGTGCAACGCGCACGATCGCAACCGACGGCGGGGGGCACTATCAGGCGTCCGGCCTGCCTCCGGGGCGCATCGAGATTCGTGCGGCAAAACAGGGGTTCGCCGATGAAACGCGCACGGCAATCACCTTGGCGGTTGGACAGGACGCCACAGTTGACATTAAGATGCAGCGGAGCACTCCCGACCCCTGCGCGAGCGGCCACGAGTTCGCCTCGACCGATTGCGCGCTAACCTGGCACGGCATCACGCTGTACGGTGCGTATGACGTTGGCGTCGGCTGGGTCAGCCACGGCTTACCGCAAAGCGCCACGAACTATGAAGGCGAGTCCCTGGTGAACCGAAACGGCTATCAACATCGATTCCTCGTCGAACCGAACAACCTGCAGCAGACGGGTCTGGGCATCAGGGGCAAGGAAGAGCTTTGGCCTGGCTGGTCCCTTGTGTTCAACGCTTCAAGTGGCATCAATCCGCAGTCCGGCCAGCTCGCCAACGCGTCAGCCACCGACACCGTCAACAACGGCCTTCCCAGGAGCAGCTATTCGGAAGCCATCGACGGCCCACGCGCGGGCCAACCCTTCAATGACGAAATCTATGCCGGCGTAGCGTCCGCGTATCTCGGCACACTGACCTTCGGTCGTCAGCGCGCTCTCGGTACCGATACGATGCTCCTTTACGATCCGGCCGGCGGCGGCTATGCCTTTTCGTACATCGGGTATAACGGCACGATGGCCGGCGGCGGCGATACCGAAGACGCCCGTTGGGATGACGCTCTGAAGTATCGCCTGACCTATGGCCCGGTCCATTTTGGCGCGATGTATAAATTCGCCGATGGTTCTGGCGGTTGCTACTCGGCCTCCGCAACCTGGACTGCCGCCAACTGCACGCCGGAAGCGCCGCATAACACCGCTTATGGATTCAACCTCGGCGGAGGCTCCCGTAAGTTCTCTGCGGACATCGTGTACCAACATTACAACCAGGCGATCAGCGTATTGAACCCCCTGCTGGGGCCTCAGAGTCCGACGGCGCCATATCAGTCGACCACCGACAGCATCAATACCAACCCCATCACCGGCGCCAATCTGATCGCAACGACCAACACCGTATACGGTATCGTGACCGACAACAGCGCCATTATGGGCGCTGCCAAGTATACGTGGGACCCGTTCAAGTTTTTTGGCGGCTACGAATACATCTGGCAGAATAACCCGTCGCGCCCGTTGGGCGTTGGCGCCTTGGATCAGGGCTCTGCTTATATGAGCGGCGTCGAAGACAACAATCTTGATTCTACCAAGCTCGTGCAGATCTGGTGGGCGGGCGGGAAATACACCTACCGCAGCAAAACCGACATCACTTTGTCCTGGTATCAACAGCGGCAGAACGACTTCCGTGTTCCGTCCACCTGCTCGCCCGAAGCCGGTTTCCGCAGTTCCTGCGCGGGCACCCTCGACGAGGTGTCGCTCTATGAGGATCATCACTTCACCAAGCGCTTCGACGCCTTTGCCGGAATTGCCTATTCCTACGTGACCGGCGGTCTGGCCATCGCCATTCCTCATGGCCCTGGCGTTCCCTATAAGTACAACAACAACCTTGCTCCGACAGTCGGTGGCCGTTTCACCTTCTGATCGTTTTCTGATCGTGCGTGGACACCCTCGCATATCGGGTGGTCTTCGCGTTGGCGGAGTTGGACCCGGGCTTTACTGATCGAGTCATTCTCCTGGCGGATCGCGCTGGCGGCCAGCCTCTGGACAGCAAGGCGGGTCCTTTTCGAATTGTGGTCCCGGGCGAAAAGCGAATGGCGAGACGCCTTGAAAGGAGCATTCGATCCCATGACATCGCGTCAGTATGCAAAGAGCTGGAAACTACACCCGGCCGTTCTGGTTCTGCTGATCTCGACTGTTATCCCGTTGGGTGGTAAAGCTCAGGAAATCTCAGTACAGAATGAAGCGAACGTACCGGTCAAGATCACGGCGACTGAGATCGCCGGCATGCCGCATCAGAAGATGACCGTTAACGACCACGCGAAGAGTGTCGTGGTAGAAGGGGTTCCCCTCCGTCAGGTGTTGGAAAAGGCAGGCGTGACCTTCGACAATTCGATGCATGGGAAGAGCCTCACGAGGTGTTTGCTGGTGGTAGCAGCAGACGGTTATCGGGTGGTCTTCGCGTTGGCGGAGTTGGACCCGGGCTTTACTGATCGAGTCATTCTCCTGGCGGATCGCGCTGACGGTCAGCCTCTGGACAGCAAGACGGGTCCTTTTCGGATTGTGGTCCCGGGCGAAAAGCGAATGGCGAGATGGGTCCGCCAGGTAATTACCCTCAAGGTGGTGCAGGTCCAATAGCTTCCGAGCCTTCGGTTGCACCTGAATAGGGCGAATTCAGTAGTTAGGCTAGTGCTTACTTCCAGAAGTAAGCGTTCTTCTTCGCTTGGCGTCGGAAGGGCGGGGCTTCAGCCCCGCCGCAGAGAACAGGCCAGTCCTCGGGGCTTTAGCCCCTGAAGCCGCGTTGCTTCAGGGCCTAAAGGCCCCTTCAACCGCGCTCTGCGTACCGGCGGGGCTAAAGCCCCGCCCTTCCAACACTCAGAATAATTGCGCTTATTAACACGACTAAGCACTAGGTCAAATGAGCTTCAGAAGGATTCGAAATTGAAAAAGCATCCGGGACAGCGTAGCGTGGCGCTTTTGCTTTCCTTCCTAATCCCTTTGTTGCTGGATGGCAAACCGGCACACCCGGCGGGCCCGCAGGCTCGCGGAATTGTGGTCGCCGCGGCTATCAGCCTCAGCGAGGCCTTCAACGAAATCGGGCGCCTTTACCAGCAGCGAACGGGCGACACCGTCACTTTCAGTTTCGCTTCGTCAGGTGAGCTCGAGAAACAGATCGAAGCCGGGGCGCCAGTGGATGTGTTTGCCAGCGCGGGCGAAAAGGAGATGGACCAACTCCAGGCGAGGCAACTCATTGACCAATCGACACGCGCTAACTTCGCTCGTAATACTCTGGTGCTTGTGGTACCGGCTGGCTCCAAGGCGGCACTACACTCATTTGCTGAGCTCGAGGAGCCGAGTGTGCAACGCATCGCGATTGGCGACCCCAAAACAGTCCCTGCCGGGCAGTACGCCGAACAGCTTCTTCGCAACATGCAGCTTTGGCCCAAGGTCGAGTCGCGGCTTATTCTGGCCGAGAATGTGCGTCAGGTGTTGGACTATGTCGTGCGCGACGAGGTTGAGGCTGGGATCGTTTATGCGACTGATGTTAATATCGCCAAGGGCAAAGCCACTGTCGTTGCTTCGGCTCCTGACAAGGATTATGGCCCCATTTTGTATCCGATTGCCGTCGTGAAGGACAGCGGCAGTACTCAAGCTGCCAGAGGCTTTGTAAATCTCGTGCGAAGCCCGGACGGTGTGCGGATCTTGACGAAATACGGCTTTCTGGTTCCAAAATAGCCAATGATCTGGCCCGCGTTCAAGCTCTCGCTGCTGGTCGTCACCGTCGCTACCTTCCTTATCGGAGTGGTCGGGACCGGCTTAGGTTATGTCCTTGCCAAACGCCAGTTCCGAGCCAAAGAACTCTGTGACGCCATCTTGACGCTGCCGATGGTGCTTCCCCCGACCGTGACGGGTTACTATCTGATTTTGCTTCTCGGCAGGCGTGGCTGGGTCGGCCGATACATTTACAGTCTGACGGGCTGGTCGCTGGCCTTCACTTGGCAAGGAGCGGTGGTCGCCGCCGGCGTGATGGCGCTCCCTATCATGGTCAAGTCGGCAAGAGCCGCTTTGGAATCGGTGGATGCGCGCTACGAGATGGTCTCCTTCAGTCTTGGCAAGGGCGAGTTTGAGACTTTTTTCCGTGTGACGCTACCGCTCGCTATGCGCGGTCTCGTGGCCGGTATCGTTTTGAGCTTTGCACGGGCCCTAGGAGAATTTGGCGCCACCCTGATGCTCGCGGGTAACATTCCAGGGAAAACCCAGACAATGCCTTTGGCCATTTTCGAAGCGTTTATCGCTGGAGAAGACCGGCAGGCAAAGGAACTCGCTTTGATCCTCACGCTTGCCTCGGTCGCGTCCATTTATCTGACTAATATCCTGACCCGCTCTCAGAAGAGCGCCTGACCATGGTCCGTGTCGATCTCAAAAAGCAGTTCAGGACCAACGGGCGGGTTGCCGCTATCAGCTACGTGAGATTCCCCCCCTCAAATAAAGTGCGAGACGCTTTCCTCTGGTGAATGCAGAGAGCATAGCGAAAAATGCTCTCGCGGCCGTCAATGGGTCTTCAGTCTCTTCTTTTCGACTGTCAACTTGTGTTCTTCACCTTGCTCGTCCAGCAGATAGCACGTCTTCTTCTCAATGGCAAACTTCACCGGAGTGTCGATTGTCACCTGGAGCGGCTTATCCTCTTGCTTGGTCATTCGCCGGGTGACAACCCACACGTATTTCCCGTCGTCAATCGTGTAGTACGTCACGTCGTTGCGAAGCGTGACGACCTTCGGTCCGGTTACGATTGTGGGCGGAACGCCGACGGCTCTCGAATCTCTTTCCGTTGCAGCATTCACCAGTGTGCCCGTGGTCCATGCCCGGTCTTTTGCAGGAAAAGGCGGTGAGCAAACAACCAGGAAAAGCGCACAAAACAGGAGACGCCTCATGTGTCCTCCGTAACGCGCGGATGCCCGTCACCACCCCGTGCGACCGTCGGCACGGGCGTCAAGGTTGCGACGGGTTCCCGGAGAACATTGTACTCCGATTAGCAAAGTAGAAGAGGTAAGTCCAGCCCGAATGCGCAGCGAGGAGGGATGAATCAACGGTTCACGAGGCAGCTTGCTGCCGTGGGGTTGCCAAACCCTGCTTCGTTCACACGCTGGCCAACCACATTGGCGAAATACTGAAGGACGGAAGTCAGCCTCAGGGCTGCTTTCTTTTCGCCCGCCCTCAGCAAACGCCGCACGACCAGGGAAAGGAACTGCACGCGGAAATAGAGGATCAGGAGTCTTTGCTCCGTCGAATAGCCATGTCTTACGCCCGCGGCGTTCCTTAGGAGATGGGTCAGGGCGAGGAAGTCGCATTTTAGAGCATTGGACAGCCTGGAATAATCGAAAGAGGGGCCAGACTCTTGGAGAGCGTCTCGCAGGCACGGAAACTCCAAACGAATCGCATTGGCGATGGACCGGAAATAGTCTTGATCGAACCGCCGGCGCAGAATACTCTGGCAGGTCCCCTGGAAGCAAAAGAAAACCATAGCCAGCGAGAGTGTCAAAATCAGCCAAGAAGTGATCATGCTCGAATAACCTCCTCTAATGTCTTCATAAGAGTCATCGGAGGGATCAAGCATCGTTAGGATGGTACAGGAGTACCGATACGCAAGTACTTGACACTTGCTGCCCGGTGCCTTAGATTCAAACCATTCAAGAGGTAGACCGAGCGACGCGGGATCAGCCATGGAAGCCGTTCCTCATACCGACCTCCGGCAATCTCAACGTATACCCGCAACAATCTCAATCAGGCTCTTGCTGCAGTCCGAAGGCTGCAACGTGGAGCACGAAGCCTTCACAATCGACCTCTCGCCCCAAGGCGCAAAGGTGCGGACTCCCCGTGAGTTGGTCCCTGGCGAAACGGTTGGAATCATTGCAGGAGGGGATTCCGAACACGCGATCGCGGCTCGCGTAGTGTGGGCGAAACGTGTTACGAGCGACAGTTGGTCTCTTGCCGGCCTCGAATTCGTCGAGGTCTTACCAGTTTAGATCATGCGCCCTGTTGACGCGGCTATACTGGTCCAAAGGATTCTAAGAGCGTTCTGCTCTGAAAACCTGTAGAGGTAGGGCTTGCCCCATAGGCGTTTACTTAACACCGCCAGTAGCGATGTACTTCCCGACGACCGCTAATACAGGCCCGGAGGGCCGCGAGAGAGTAGCCCACGGCGTGAGAGGGTGTGAAGAAACTTGCAACGTGTCATCCTGAGCGAAGCGAAGGATCTCTGCAGTTGTTCGTAAATCGTTGAACCATGAGAAACTGCCGGGATCCTTCGCTTCGCTCAGGATGACAGGCGGCTGATTCTTTCACACGTTCTGAGCCGTGGGACCGGGGGCCAACCCGTGGTTATCTGAGCCCGGGAGGGGCGGCAGAGCCTCCTGCGTTAAGTCTGTCGCCCCTTCCGGGGCTGTGAATATCAACGCGCCACGGGGCCCCACGGCTCACGCCGTGGGCTACTATCTGCCGCCGCTCCGCGGCTCTGGAAGTCACTGCACCTTAAGTGAACGCTTATGAGGGCTTGCTCTACCCCGCTCATTTGGGGACGGCAAGCCGTCCCCCTACAGGCAGGTAACGCAAGCCGCGGGCTAACTGGGGAATCCCGGCGCCGCCCTCATTTTCGCATTTTTGCCAACCCGACTGGCAATTGCAATCAGAGGCGGCGAGATGTATGCTAATAACTGGGCGATAACTGAAAACCGAATATTACGGCTTAGGAATGAGCAGGGCGCCTCGGGTGTCTGAGCGCTCGATCAATTCCTGGAAGACCGCCGCGATAGGCTGTGAGGCAACAAGTGCCAGTTCGCATCCTTATCGCAGATGATCAGGAACCCATCAGGCGTGGCATTCGATACCTCCTCAGTTGCCGCAGCGACTGGCTGATTTGTGGCGAAGCAGCAGATGGCCGTGAAGCAACTGAATTGGCGCGCGAACTCCGTCCAGATGTGGTTCTGATGGACCTGTCGATGCCGCGCATGGATGGCATCGAAGCGACCTGCCGCATCCGCCAGGAATTACCTGAATCGGGAGTAGTCATTGTCAGCCAGCACGATCCTGACGTTTTGTCTCGACAAGCTCGGGAGATTGGTGCCGCCGGCTGGGTTGCCAAGAGCAGTTTAGCCTCGGACTTGATACCGGCCATCCAGGCGACCATTGCCCGCAGAAATCGTGTTCGAACTGATGAACCCAGCTCGCCGCAACGTCAATTCTTCGCCGGCGGCGGCGAAATGGGGCAGCGAATTCGCTCCTTCGACTGGTCGAAGACTGTACTTGGTCCAGTTGATCGCTGGCCCGAGGCGCTGAAGAACGCCGTCCGCATCTGCATTGGGTCGCGCAACCCCATCGTGATTTGGTGGGGAAGGTCGGCCCTAATCCAGTTTTACAACGACGCTTACATTTCCTTCTTGGGCCGCAAGAAACACCCTGTCTTTCTGGGTGGGTCGGCGCGCGAGTGCTGGAGCGAAATCTGGGAAACAGTCGGCCCCATGCTGGAACACGTTTTCGCGACCGGCGACGCCACATGGTCAGAAGATTTGCTGTTAGTGCTGAACCGAAAGCTGCCTCGGGAAGAAGGTTATTTCACCTTTTCGTACAGCCCCATTTGGGATGAGGCGGGCAGTGTCGAAGCCATCTTCTGCGCGTGTTACGAAACCACGGCCCGGGTCATTGGCGACCGGAGGCTGCGGACACTCCGCGACCTCGGCCGAACAGTCTCGGGGGCAGAAACCGCAGAAGCGGCATGCAGATCAGCCGCCAAGATCCTGGAGGGCAATCCGGCTGACATTCCTTTTGCTCTCCTCTACCTGCTCGAGGATGCCGGGCGCCGGGCGCGTTTGGCGGCAACGACCGGAATTACAGGTGAGAGTGAAGCCGCTCCGGAACAGATTGACTTGACCGTGCCGGCAGGCGCTTCAGCTTGGCCGCTCAAGCGAGTTCTCGATCGAGGGTCATCCGAGGTCGTATCCGATCTTTCCAAGCGTTTCGAGCGCTTGCCGGGGGGCGCGTGGCCGGAGTCCCCGGAAACTGCCCTCGTCGTTCCGATCCCTTCTGCCGGTCAGTCCCGTCCCACGGGCTTTCTCGTAGCGGGCCTCAGCCCGCGGCGAATCGTAGACGCCGACTATCACAGTTTTTTCGATCTGATCGCCGGCCATATTTCCAGAACGATCAGCAATGCTCGCGCCTATGAGGAGGAGCGGAAGCGCGCCGAGGCGCTGGCCGAGATTGACCGCGCGAAAACTGTATTCTTCAGCAACGTGAGTCATGAGTTCAGGACGCCTTTGACCCTCATACTGGGGCCGCTCGAGGAGGCTCTGTCGGGGCGTGACGGTTTGACCCCCAATCAACGCGAACGGTTGGAGGTAGTGCGTCGAAACTCCTTTCGCCTGTTGAAGCTGGTCAACACGTTGCTCGACTTCTCGCGCATTGAGGCCGGAAGGATTCAGGCCAGCTACGTGCCGACTGACCTGGCTGCTTACACTGCCGACCTGGCCAGCGTCTTCCGTTCCGCCATCGAACGCGCCGGCCTTCGGCTCATCATCAACTGTCAGCAAATCTCGGAACCCGTTTACGTCGATACGGAAATGTGGGAGAAGATCACCTTCAACCTGATCTCGAATGCGCTCAAGTTCACATTCGCCGGTGAAATCGAAGTTGCGCTGCGCAAAGCAAATCGGGCCGTGGAACTCGTGATAAGGGATACCGGAACCGGCATTCCCCCGGATGACCTGCCTCATCTATTTGAGCGGTTTTATCGCGTCAAAGGCGCGCAAGGAAGAACTGTCGAGGGGAGCGGCATCGGTTTAGCGCTCGTGCAGGAGCTCGCGAAATTGCACGGAGGCTCGGTGCGTGTGGAGAGCCAACTGAACCGGGGCAGCACCTTCACGGTCACCGTTCCGCTGGGCACGAACCACTTGCCGGCAGACCGAATCGGCGCGGACCACACGCCAAGCTTCGCAGGGTTCAGAGGCGAGGCCTACGTACAAGAGGCGTTGCGCTGGCTGCCAGGGTCATAGACCATCTCCGATGAGATTCCGCTCTCGCCATCGCTTTCGGCAATCGGCTCTCTTCCGCGTCCAGGCAGCGACCCGCAGACGCGCTCGCGCGTTCTGCTCGCAGATGACAATGCTGACATGCGCGAGTACGTGCAGCGACTCTTGCAGGGCCGATATGAAGTGGTTGCCGTCACAGACGGTCAGTCTGCGCTCGAGAGCGCAAGAGAGCAGCCTCCCGATCTGGTGCTTGCCGATGTGATGATGCCCCGGCTGGATGGTTTTGGACTGCTGCGAGCGTTGCGCTCGGATGAAAAGCTGAACACTGTTCCGGTGATTCTGGTGTCCGCGCGGGCAGGCGAAGAATCGCGGATTGTAGGACTACATGCCGGAGCCGACGATTACCTGGTCAAACCATTCTCCGCGCGCGAACTCTTGGCCCGTGTTGAATCGCAGCTTTCTTTGGCGGCATTGCGCCGCCATGCCGCCGAACTGGAACGCCAACTTCGGGAAAAAGCGGAGCTCGAACGGCGGGCAGCTCGCGAAAGCGAAGAGCGCTTCCGCGCTTTTGTAAATGCCAGTTCCTACGTTGTCTACCGCATGAGCCCCGACTGGAGTGAGATGCGCCAACTCGACGGCAGGGGCTTCATGTCAGACACGCCCATGCCCAGAAGAGACTGGTTGGACGAATATATCCACCCCGACGATCAACCCCTGCTGCTCGAAACGATCCGGGAAGCTGTGCGGACAAAGAGCATGTTCGAGCTCGAACATCGCGTTCGCCGCACCGACGGAACGCTCGGTTGGACCTACTCGCGAGCCGTTCCCCTGACGAACGAAAATGGCGAAATCATCGAATGGTTCGGCGCCGCCAGCGACGTGACTGCGCGTAGAGAAGTAGAGGAGAACTATAGAAAGCTCGCTGAGACACTCGACGTGGAAGTCCGCGTCCGTACGCTAGAACTGGAGAAACGCAACGCCGAGGTTTTGAGACAGTCGGAGCAGCTTCGGGATCTCTCTGCGCGACTGTTACACGTACAAGACGAGGAGCGCAGGCACATGGCGCGCGAGCTACACGATAGCGCCGGACAGACTCTTGTCCTGCTGGGGCTGACACTCGGGAGGCTTGCTACGAATGGCGACGAGCAAGCGCCGGGATTCAAGCGATCTCTCGAAGAGGCCAATGAATTGGTCCGGCAATTGACCAAAGAGATTCGAACCATGTCGTATCTGCTGCATCCTCCGCTGCTCGAGCAAAGTGGATTGCGTGCGGCACTGTCCTGGTATGTCAGCGGCTTCGCGGAGCGCAGCGGAATTGAAACCGGCTTCGAGATGTCTGAGGATTTCGGAAGGCTTACGCGGGAGATGGAACTGGCGATCTTCCGGCTCGTCCAGGAATCCCTTACCAATATCCATCGCCACTCCGGCAGCAAGACCGCTGTAATCAAGCTTCTTCGTGAAGCCGACCGCGTGCTCGTCGAGGTGCGCGACCAGGGCAAAGGCATTTCCGCTGAGAAACTGGCTGAGGTGCAGACCAGGGGATCAGGAGTAGGGATTAGAGGAATGCGCGAGCGCCTGCGGCAGTTCCGTGGCGAGATGATCATCGATTCGACTGATCTCGGCACCACCGTGCTCGTCACGATTCCAGTTTCTAAAGGACGTTGCGATCCCGAAGAGCCCAGCGCCGCCGGCGCCGAAGCGAAGCTGTAATGTCGACTAGCGCTGGGTCGGTTTAATGAGCGCAATTTCAAGTGGCCCTCGGAAGGGAGGGGCGTAGCCCCGCCGTCGACGGGAGCAGGGTTGGAAGGGCCTTTAGGCCCTGAAGCCACGTGGCCTCAGGGGCTAAAGCCCCGATGATAGGCGGTTTTTCCATGGCGGGGCTAAAGCCCCGCCCTTCCTAGGATTCCGCAATATGACGCGGACTTTTGTCAGCAGGCACTAGCCTTTATGCGAATTCTGCTCGTCGATGACAACCATTCTATTCGCCGGGCGATTCGCAGCTTCTTGCAGGAGCAGCAGGGATGGGAAGTTTGCGGTGAAGCCGCTGGCGGCGCTGAGGCATGCGAAAAGGCGCGTGATCTGCGGCCGGACTTGATCCTCCTCGACAACAGTATGCCCGGCGTGAGTGGGTTCGAGACGGCTCGTCTGATCCGCCGGGAGAATTCGCAAGTCAAGATTTTGATCCTGAGTCACCAAGACGAGCGCGACATGTTACCCGCCGCCCTTGAATCGGGCGCCGATGGATGCGTTGACAAGTCCCGGATGGCAAGCGATCTCATTCCAGCCTTGAGGCGATGCGAGATCGCCATGCTCTCGAGAGGGGACAATACCATTCCGATCGGCCTCCCCGAACGACAAGCTTAATTGAAACTGAGCAGGCCTTCGGCTGCGACCTCCCCGACCGCTCCCGCCTCTGAGCTGATGCTATACTCGCGAGTGGGCTACCCTATTCAGGTTGCTGGGAGGATCAGGTGACGTCAGTCGAAGCGCTCATGCATCGCTCGGAGCCGGGATTCCCCGCCGCAGCGGGTAGCGCATCAGAGGTAGCCGTAGTTTGGCTTCCTCTGCGGCTCTTCTCATTCCGGAGAGCCGAGCTCCGTCTGTTGCTTTTCGCCTGCCTCTTCCTGGGCGTGCAGGTCCGGGCGCTTGGCCAAAGCCACACAACCTGGAGTGACTACGGAGGCGGACCGGACTCCGCGCAATACTCGGCCCTCGATGAGATCAACCGGACCAATGTCAGCATGCTTCACGTCGCCTGGGTCTTTCCCACGGGCGATGAGAACCGGTATTTCTTCAACCCGATCGAGGCGCACGGGCTTACCTACGTCATGGCGGAGAACAACTCCATTGTGGCGCTCGGTGCCGAAACCGGGAAAGTGGTCTGGGTTCACAAGCCCGATCCGGACACCGAGATCATTACCAACCGCGGGATCAATTATTGGGAAAGCAAGGATGGGCGCGACCGCCGGCTGCTTTTTGCCAGCAACCACCGCCTTCAGGAGATTGACGCGCGAACCGGGAAGCAGATTCTGTCCTTCGGCACGCATGGCCGTGTTGACCTGAAAGAGGGCCTGGGCCGCGATCCCCAAAGCTTTTCGCTGGTGCAATCCACAACTCCCGGGCGAGTCTTCGAAGATCTTTTGATCTTGGGCTCGGCCACCAATGAGGGATACGGATCAGCGCCCGGAGATATCCGGGCATTCGATGTGCGCACCGGCAAGCTGGCATGGATTTTTCACACCATACCGCATCCCGGCGAAGTGGGATACGAAACCTGGCCGCCGGACGCGTGGAAGAGGGTGGGAGGGGCCAACTGCTGGGGCGAACTCTCCCTGGACGAAGATCGCGGAATCGTCTATGTGCCCACAGCCAGCCCCAAGTACAACTTTTACGGTGCTGACCGCCTGGGCGCCGACCTGTTTGGCGATTGCCTGCTGGCGCTCGATGCGCGCACCGGCAAACTCCTCTGGTATTTCCAAATGGTTCATCACGACATTTGGGATTACGACAACGCTGCCGCCCCCAAGCTTCTCACCGTGTGGCACGACGGCCGAAAGGTGGACGCCGTAGCCCAGGTGGCCAAGACGGGATTTGTTTGGGTGTTCGACCGCGTCACGGGCAAGCCGCTTTGGCCGGTGGAGGAGCGGCCCGAGCCGCGTTCCGACATGCCCGGAGAAGAAACGTGGCCCACCCAGCCGTTCCCCTTGAATCCTCCGCCCTTCGCCCGGCAAGCGTTCACCTCGCGTGAGCTGAGCCCGTTGATCAGCGACGCGCAGGAATTGGCGCAATTCCGCCAGGAGATCGAGGCGGCCCGCAACCAAGGACTCTACACGCCGCCCAGCATGCGCGGCACCATGCAAATGCCGGGAAACAGTGGTGGAGCGAATTGGGGTTCGGCGGCAGTGGACCCGTCCGATGGCTCGCTGTACGTCGTCTCCATGGATCTTCCCTGCCTGCTCAAATTGGAGCGCGGACAGACGGGCCGCGCTTCCGCGGGCGAGTCAATCGAACAAGAAGGCCACTTTATCTATGAGTCGAATTGCCGCTCCTGCCATGGCGCTGACCGCAAGGGCTTGCCTCCCGCCATTCCCTCGCTCGTCAATGTCGGCACAAGGCAGAGTCGGGGCGAGATCGAAAGCATCGTGAGGCAGGGACGCGGCCCCATGCCGGGATTCGCGCGCCTCGCAGAGGCGGACTTGCAATCACTGATCGCATTTCTTCTTAATCCCTCCCGCGCCGCAGCCTTGCCGGCGCGTCCTGCCGCGCCTGCGGCCTCGGAAGCGAAATCACCGGGTGCGCCTGACTCCGGAGCGGTCCGCTATCTCAGCGGGTTTGGCTTCATGATGACCAGCGCCGGAGTTCCGCCCATAGCGCCGCCCTGGTCGTCACTCACCACCTATGACTTGAACAAGGGCACAATTAAATGGAAAATTCCGCTCGGTGAAGTGCCGGAAATGGCGGCGAAAGGAATCCGCGACACCGGCTTTCCTTTTCCCAAAACCGGCCCGGTGGTCACCGCGGGCGGATTGGTTTTCACCGCGACGCGAGACCACAAGGTCCGAGCCTATGACGTGGAAACCGGAAAGGTGCTTTGGGAGAAGCGGCTCGACACCGGGATGCAAGGCATTCCGAGCGTGTACCAGGCGGGTGGGCGGGAATATCTCGTGGTCTGCGCCGCAGCACCAGAGATGAGCGATACAGCTTCCCAAGCACGCATCCACGGCGCCTACGTCGCCTTCGCCTTGCCCGGCGCTTCGAAGTAGGCCGGAGATTCGCCGCAACTCGATGCACTCGGCAGACCTGGAATCGTCTCAATCACCAGCGTGAATTCTAACGGAGACGTTCTATGGTCTGCCCTGTGGCGATACCGTGGAGCTTGACTTCCACTTTCTGTTCCAGGCTGTCGTAGTACTCTTTCAAAATGTTGATCACTTCAGGTCTGGAGAACTCCGCGGGGACAGGCTTTCCCTCGCTCATCAACTTCCTTAGCATCGTGCCTGAAAGTATCAGGCGCGCGCCTCCCTTGTAGTTCCCGTCCGCATCGATGACCGCCTTGCTCTCGTGGGGACAGGTCTTCATTGACGCCATACTGCCGCATTCATAGCAATAGAACGTCCAATCCATGCACAAGGGCCGCAAAAGCAGGGCGTCGGAAGGGATGTCGTTGAAGATTTTCTGGGAGTCGAAGGGGCCGTAGTAGTCGCCCACGCCGGCGTGGTCGCGTCCCACGATGAGGTGAGTGCAGCCGTAATTCTGCCGGAACACGGCGTGCAGCAACGCCTCGCGCGGCCCGGCGTAGCGCATTTCCATGGGGTAACCGCCCTGGATGACCCGGTCTTTGCGGAAATACTTATTGACCAGCGCGTCGATGGCCTTGACGCGTACTTCGGCCGGGACGTCGCCGGGCTTGAGCTTGCCCACCAACTGGTGAATGTAAACCCCGTCGCAGACCTCGATGGCGATCCATGCAAGGTACGCGTGCGAGTTGTGCATGGGGTTGCGGAGTTGCAGAGCGGCCACTGTGTTCCACCCGCGTTCCTCGAAAGCCTTGCGGGCTTCCGCAGGCTGCTGATAGATGCCCTTGAACATCTCCGGGTAGTAGGATTCCGAGAGCACTTTGACAGGGCCCGCAAGATTCACGGGTCCCTGCTCCATCACTTTCTGAACGCCGGGGTGCGCCCGGTCGGCGGTGCGGAAAACCTGCTTGCACTCGAACTCCTTGTCGATGGAGTATTTTTCGGTCACCTTCATGGTGCCTATGATGGATTCAGTTTCCGTGTCCCATAGCGCTACCTCGCCGCCAATGGTAATGGAATCGGCCAGCGCTTGAGTGGCCGAGAGGGTAATGGGTATGGGCCAGAAGAGGCCTTTCCGGCTGGGCAGGCTGTAGGTTTCACAACAGCCGTGCCAGTCGTCCCTTCCCATAAAACCTTCCAGAGGCGTAAATGCACCGATGCCCATCATGATCAGGTCGCTGGTCTCGCGGCTGGTCATTGGAACTTTCGTTAGGGATTGCGCTCTCGTGCTCTCTTCTTGAAGTTGTGGCCCCTGTAACAGAAGCGGATTGAGTTTGTGACTTCCATGCGGAGATATCAGACTGCTCATTAATGACCTCACATATGTGCGACTGCGCAATGCCTTCGAAAAGCACACCCCGCTACGCAAAATATCCGGTGTTTTCGCCCACCCGGCCCGGCAGTGACTACGTTGCTCTGATGCAACGACCACTAACCGGTGAGAGAAATTATCATATCACAATGCGATGGAGGAGAATTCGCCGGCTGGCGCAGAGCGAAGATCTGCGGTCTTCAAGCATTGTGACTCCGTCGATCGCGGAGCTTCGCTCTGCGCCAACCCGGGCGCCCAAATCCTGCGAAGGTGATTCCCCTCCTTGGTAAGGAGGGGTCAGGGGTGTTCTCGTTCGCGATCCTACCACCCACCACACCTGCCCCTCCTCCCGCTTTGGAGGGGAGTTGTTTTCAAAGCAGCCACTCATGTCCGTCGGGTGACCGGCACCCGGAAACCATGAAAATGAAGTCATCGCTGCACGGGTTTGGTAGCGCGGACCCCCGGTTTTGGGGTCCGCGGTTCTTCCGTGGGGCCACAGACAAGCCGCGGACCCCAAAACCGGGGGTCCGCGCTACCCAGTTCCTACCACTGAGGAGGGGAGTTGTTTTCAAAGCAGCCGAAAAGAGGTGCTCTTCTACAAGAGTTTCAACCCGAGGTAGAGCAAGGTGGTGGCCAGGACCGGACGGAGGACCTTCTCTGGAAAGCGGGCGCTTAACTTGCTGCCGATCCACACACCAGGCACGGATCCAACCAGCAAGCCTGCGAGCAGCTTGTAATTTATCGTACCTAGCCCCGCATGGCCGATCGCGGAGACTCCGACGAGGAAAAGGGCGTGGAAGATGTCGGAGCCTACAAGCTTCTTGAGAGGAGTTGCCGGATAGAGGAACGTCAGGCTGGCGATGATCAGGGTGCCGCTGCCCACCGATGTGATGCTCACCAGAAAACCCACCACTAACCCAACCAGTGAAGTCGGCCACCAAGGACCATGCGAGATTTCCTCCTGGGCCGGCAAGTTCAGATATCTGCCCACAACCGCTCGAGCGTAAAGTGCCAGGGCCACGCACACCAAGGCCGCTCCCAGAACCCATACAACCAATTTGTCCTGATGCTGGACCCCGCTGCGTCGCAGAATCGCCAACAGCCCGATGCCGGCGAGGGCGCCAGGAATGCTGCCCAGCGCCAGACGCTTGACGATTCTATTGTCGACGGTATGCTGCCTGATGTGAACGACGGAGCCGACGCTCTTGGTGAGTGCGTTCCAAACCAGATCGGTTCCGACGGCCAAAGACGGGCGCGCGAGGCCCAGCAGGATTAGCGCCGGCGTCATCAGCGCTCCCCCGCCCATTCCGGTCAACCCAACCATGAATCCCACAGCCAGCCCAAGCACGCTGACCTTGATGTCCAAGCGTCACCTCACTAAAAGCGGTAGTCCGCAAAGGCGTAGGGATAAGAAGCGTTTCCACCCGGGCTGGCCTGCTTGAGGAATCGCCCGGCAATTAAGTGTCCGAAGCCGGCCCCGATCTCGAAGCGACGGTTTACATCGTAAGTCCCGAAGAGGTCGCCTTCCTTGCCGATGTCCGTGCTGCGCGCGCCGCCTTTGGGTACCTTCACCAGAACGGCTCCGGTATTATCGTACACGCTGTCGTACCGGCTGGCCAGTGACAGTTCGCTCACAACGAAGTAGGCCTTCATCCTCCTCGCCGGCCTGATCTCAAATCCCGGCTTCAGGTCCCTGATGTTCTCCTCGCCGAAGAGGTCTGTGAGGCGGCCCCATTGGTGAGTGGTGGGGTAGAGCAGGTCGAAGGTTCCGATCACTGAACTGCCGATGGCTTTGTTTCCACTCGCATAGTTGTATTCGATCGAGAAGCGCGGTTCGAAGCGTGTCCTCTGAACTGTGTAGCCGAGAATACCGTACGCAGCCCAGGCATGAATCGTGTCATCGGCATAATGACCCGACTGAACCGAGTAACGCGCGCGGTAATCAACGCCTCCCGGAATGATGCCGGCCCAGCGCAACCCACTGGTGTAGAGGCGTTCGTCGCCGGTCGTTTTATTGACGGCGGTCACGCTGGGGACGGTCTTCAAATAGACGTAAGGTTCAATGCTGGCCTTGGGAATGAGTTTTGTGATGGCAAGATTCACTCCGTAGAAGTTGCGGCCGGGCTGAACCCGATCGAGGCTGGTCGGATAGTCCTTCACCACCGAGGAGGCAAAAACGTCGAGCAGGGCGCCAATGTCCTCGCGCCCAAGAGTCAGCCGTGCGGCGTCAAATGACCTGGTGGCGTTCGACCAGTTGCTCCTGGCGATAAGGCGCTCGTCGCCAAAGACCAGCTCCTGGCGTCCCGTCTTGAGGCTAATCCAGGCGTGCTCGCCGTTCCGGAATTCGACGTAGGCCTGATTGAGATCGAACACGTCCTTCATGGAGCTGGTCACGTTCTTCGGATTGGCGCCGATCACTTCCGAATCGCGAGCCTGAACGAAAGCGTGGAACCACGAGTTAGGCATGACATCGAAGCCGATGCGAAGACGCGTCAGCCCGTAGGCGTCGTTGTCGCCTGGCGCGAAACCGTAGCTGGTGCGCCCTTCCTCGCGGTTGCGGAATTCACCGCTAAAGCGAAGCCAGGACGGCAGACCCGCATTCACGTACTTGGCCGGCGTCCAGCAGGCGGCCGGGTCGGGGGCAGGTGTCGCCGCCGCGTTGGCAGGAATCTTAGTCGCCGGCGCGGCGCTGTCGCCGCCGGCACATGCGGAAACCGAAGAGGCGCTCTCGTTGCTGGCGCGCTCTGAAGAAGTCGTCTGCTGGTTTAACGCGACCTGGGCTGCCGCCGGCGGCGTGTCTTGGCCGGATGGCGCATTGCCATCCTGAGCGAACAGCGGTAGGCAGCCGATGAAGCAAATCAGAGACAGCCATGCGCTTTTCTTCAGCAAGCCTTTGATTTCCATCCTAACGCGTCGTCGTGTTGACATAATCCCTACTTTTAAACCTCCGCAAACCATCTCCGCCGAAGAACAGCCTCCTTCAGTTTCTCCGCGGAGCGCCGCTGGTGCGCACCGGTTTCGCGAAAAGTTAGATTGTGTCTATTTACCCTATCAAAATGGTAGTGTATAGAAGATCCGCGAGAGCTGTCAACAGGAAATACAAGCAAGTCTATCGGAACGATCGACTAACTAGCTAAGTCACAGCGGGGCGCGAAGAAAAGCAGATTCTTCGCGCAATTTACCGTGAGAGAAGCGACCGGGCTCAGGATGACATGTCATTCTGAGCGAAGCGAAGAATCTGTATTTGGTTGGGGCGTTGCCTCGCCGTACCACTGCCCAGACAAAGAGTCTCTTGACATTAGCCGGCGAAAACCTTAGTAAGTAGATAGATTTATGAAGATTTCAAAGAAGGGCCTTTATGCGCTGGAGGCAATGATCAGACTGGCGCGAAACTATCCTGAACCGACGAAGATCTCCAACATCGCCGGCGCCGAGGACATCCCGCAGAAATTTCTGGAACTGATCCTCCTCGATCTGAAAACAGCGCGCTTTGTCGACAGTCTCCGAGGCGCGCATGGAGGATACTTGCTGCGGAGACCGCCTCGGGACATTTTCCTCGGCGAGATCATCCGCGCTATTGATGGGCCGCTGGCTCCGATTGCGGATAACGAGTCGTTGAAACGGCTGGTGAAGTCCGACAAAAAGCACAGCGCTCTTTACCAGGTGTTTCTTGACGTTCGTGACGCGGCCGCTAAAATTCTGGATCATACCTCTTTGGCGCAACTGGCGGGCCGTCCCGGCGGAGCCTCCCGCGCATGAAGGCTTCGGTTCCTGCTACTGGCCGTTCGTGGCCTGATATGAGCCCTCCCTTCAGCTTTCCTGGCCGTGTCCGCAACGAATCTTCCGCAGTGGCGCGACATCTCACCCGAGCGATGTCTCCTTTATGCGCAGTCTCTCGCGCCACTTGACGACTTCACCGATTACCAGAGTGGCCGGCGGCTGCAGTTGGGCGCGCTTAGCCTCCTCTGCGATATTGGCTAAGGTTGCCACCAGCACGCGCTCGTCGGGCCAATACGCCATCTGGATCAAGGCGGCAGGAGTGGCGGGGTCGCGCCCGTGTTCTATCAAACGGGAAGCGATCCGGCCCAGATTGTGGACGCCCATGAGGAAGACCAGGGTGTCAAGCTTGCTCAGGGCAGCCCAGTCCAGCCGGTCCTCGTCGCGGTGAGCCTCATGGCCAGTGGCAATAACTACACAAGAAGCGACATCCCGGTGGGTCAGCGGAATACCGGCGTGCAGGGGAGCGGCAATAGCCGAGGAGACCCCAGGAATGACCTCGAAGGGCACGCCTCTCTCGGCAAGGTATGCCGCCTCCTCGCCGCCACGTCCTAGAACGAAGGGGTCCCCTCCCTTCAAACGCACAACCTGCTTTCCCTCACGCGCCTTTCTTACGAGAACCTCGTTCACTTCTTCCTGGCGTGAATGGTGGCGTCCCGCCGGCTTCCCGACGTAAACTCGCTCCGCAGAAGGAGAGGCGAGCGACAACACACTTTGCTGAATGAGGCGATCATAAACAATGACCTCTGCGTCCCGCAGGAGTTCGGCCGCTTTCAATGTGAGCAACTCTACCGGACCTGGCCCGGCGCCGACGACGTACACTTTTCCCCCACAACTTCTGCTGGACGCCGAGCTTTGACTCACTGCCAAGAAATGCCCCTTCTGACCAACCGGATTTGGCGATATACTGTTTGAGCCCGCACCGAAGCAGCGTAAGCGTCAAGCAGGGTGCATGCCGCCCGGCTACTACGAACGGCCGGACGAAGGAGTGCTTGCCCTCTGGCGAACCGGTGTCGAGGAATGGTGAAACATTATCGCGAATGACCGGGCATGAATGTGACGGGAGGAACGTCAAACTGGCAAACGTCGTGGACGCCTCTTCATTGGCGATGTTTGTCCTTCCACTCATCGAGGCGATCGAGCGCTTCCATGTCGGAGATTTCACCGGTTTCGACGAGCACGTTCAGCGCTCCGGTGGCGGTCGATCGGCTGTCGGTCGTCTCCGCCACGGTCAACAGCACCGTGTGAATGTCGTCAGGCACTTCCATACCCTCTCGTGCTTTGAAGTAGTCTTCGAGAAAGATAATCGCTCCGCGCACTGTCTGGCGGCGGCTGCGGCGTAGTGCTTGGCGAGCCATGTCCAGCGCCTCCGGAAGATCAAACAGGCGACCGGCAATGCCGAGAATCTCGAAAGATTGTCCACGTCTTGCACCGGCAAAAGCATCGCGTGGCCGCGCGTTGAAACGAAGGCATTCCAGGGCATAATCACGCAGCTTGGCAAAGATTAATAGGGACCGGCGGAGGTCCGGGATGAGTGTGTCGGCGGCAGCGAGATCAGGAATTCGTGGCACGCCGGCCTCCTCAAGCACGCTGCAACAAGTCCAGGCAATCCCTTTCAAGGTGTCCATGATCTTCTGCTCGGCGACGGAACGGCCTGGGCCGGTCGCGTCGCGAATAGCGCGGGCGACGGCGATCAACTCCCGCACCTTCTCAATGTCACCTGCGAGCTCCTCTTCGAAACACACCAACTCCCAGGTGGCGTGGAAAAGATCCCCGTAACGATTCTCCCGCGCCACATCGGCAAGCGCGTCGCGGATATCGGCGATCAGCAGTTGAAACTTACCCCGGCGTTTCATCTCCTCGCTATGCCTTGAATCCGTCCCGGCGCATGAGAACGCGGCGGAGTTGGCTCTCTGTTGTCTTGGGCCACGGGAGCATCCGCAAGTGCTTGTTGATCGAGTCCCGATGGAAGACTTCGGGGTCGAAGGGGCGGCCCAGCCAGCCCAGCATCGACTCATGTTCCTCATGGCCCGAGTCGCGCAGGATTTTGAGCAGGTCCGCGTAGCCGCACACGCCCCCGCAATCGTCCGGCGGACAGGCGCGTGCGCCATCCAGGCATTCCGCACCCGGCGCCACCGCCGGATCGGTAGGCAGAATCCTCTCGACGGTGATGAAATGATCCCAGGAATCGCCGAAGTCATACTCGTAAACGAGCACGCTCTTCAGCTTGGGCGCAATCTTCTGGAGTGTGGCCCGACGCTCGTCGAAGATCTTCGGGTCGTCCTCAAATTCGTCGAGATCAAAACCCGGGTCGGAGTAAACGGTCCCTCCGCACGTGAACTGATGCAGGTGGCTGTTGGTCCAGCCCATCGCCACCTGGATGACGGCGTGCAGCCAACCGAGGTTCGCTTCGCCAGGCACCCGGAGTCGCCGCCAGATCGGCGGTTTGACCTCGGCCAAAGTGATCTTCAAATGGTAGATGCTTCCACGCCCGGCGACCGGAAGGCGCGATTTAAGGGGTGCGATCATGGCGCGAAGATTACTCCCTTTGGCACGGGCCGGCAAGGTTGGGCTTCACTTGTCCTCCCCCAGTACTTAGTGGCTGTCACGGAGCCATCATACCACTGCCAGTCTTAGATCAAGTCGGGTAGGTCCGCAGGGGGGATGAGCAAACAGATGGAGCGTGCCTGCCCGGGCGTTCGCGCGATGAGCCCACGGGCTTCGAGCGTCAAGACCATCTGGTGCACAGAAGGGGGAGAGACCCGAAAGTATTGCTGCATTTCGGCCTCGGCAGGCGCCCGTCCGTGGATTTTGCTGTAGTAATAGGTCTTTGACCGCATGAAAAGATTCTATAATATATTGTTTTTAGATAATCTTTGGGCCTATACTGGGGCATGTCGCGACGCCCCCTTGAGGTGAAAGTATCTGCAGAAGATCAGAAGCAGCTTCGGCAACTTTTGCGAGCTGGGATTCAGCAGGTGCGCGTGGTCCTGCGGGCCCTCGCCTTGGAG
>CAWIUZ010000380.1:0-10582 GCA_963838915.1 uncultured Acidobacteriota bacterium | reverse complement strand
GGATTCCTCTGCCGGGCTGGACGCTGGGGCAACCGGAAGAGCGGGAGCTTCGATCTTTTCGGCCTCAACCGCCGGCGACTCACCGGCCGTTTCCGCCGGCTTCGCGGGTGCGGCGACTGGTGGGTGAATGGTGTATTCCGGCACCAGCTTCCAGGCGGGTGTCTTGGGCGCTTCCACAATTGTCACGAGGTGCGGGATCTTCGCCACCAAGCCGCGAATCTGCGGAGTATCCGGCCTTTCAACTTCGTGATTCAGTTTCCTCAATCCCAGGCTTCGAACCATCCGCTTCTGGTAATGGGTGAATCCTATCCCGCTGCGAATCCATTTGATTCGGACCGTCTTTTGAGTCTTGTCTGACACCGTTGCTTGACCTCTGTAGGGGTAGGGCTTGCCCTACCCAGTCGTTGAACTCCCGATCGGCCGAGGGGACGGCAAGCCGTCCCCCTACCAAACCTAAAGTTCGTCTGCGGTCTTGCCGCGCATGGCCGCCACCTCTTCCGCACCACGAAGCTGCAGAAGGCCATCCATAGTTGCCTTCACCACATTATAGGGATTCGTCGTGCCGAGCGATTTCGTCAGCACGTTCTGAATCCCTGCGGCCTCCACTACGGCGCGCACGGCCCCGCCGGCAATGACGCCGGTCCCGGCCGCGGCGGGCTTGAGCAGCACCCTACCCGCGCCGTAATGTCCAATCACCGTATGTGGTATCGAGATGGCTGTGGTGTGAATCTTGACCAGCGCCTTCTTGGCGGCTTCGATGCCCTTGCGAATGGCCGCCGGGACCTCGCGAGCTTTGCCCGAGCCGTATCCCACGGTGCCCGCTCCGTCGCCCACCACGACCAAGGCTGAAAAGCTCAGGTTTTTGCCACCCTTGACCACCTTGGTGACACGATTTATCGCCACCACTTGATCCTTGAGTTGCAACGAATTTGGATCAATCCGATTTCCCAACGCTTCCTCCCTATCGCCGCTCTGTAGGGCGGGCGCCTCGCCCGCTGTCGTGGGGGCGTCTCGCCCCCGCTGCGTTTCGCGGGCAGGATGCCCGCGCGACAGCGGGCGGAACGCTCGCACCACAACTAAAACTTCAAACCCGCTTCTCGCGCTGCATCCGCCAGGGCCTTCACCCGCCCGTGGTAGGCATAGCCTCCGCGGTCAAACACCACGCGCGCGATTCCGGCCGCGGTGGCGCGTTTGGCCAGCGTCTGTCCAACCACTTTCGCGGCCGCAACATTCCCGCCCGTCTTCAGCGTCGTCCGAACTTCCTTGTCTCGCGTCGACGCGGACACCAGCGTCTGGCCCCGCGAATCGTCCACGATCTGCGCATAGATATGATTAAGGGAGCGGTAAACGCTCAGCCGGGGCATCTGCGTTCGGCCGGACAATCGCGTTCGGAGTCGAATGTGAACCCGCCGCCGCGCCGAGTCCTTGGATAACATTTGCAACATTTTGCGTTCTCTCCAGAGACTTCAAAACACTGTGTCATTCCGAGCGATGCGAGGAATGACGGCAACCGTCGGCCTGTCATTCTGAGCGAAGCGAGGAATCTCTGCAGTTGCTCATCTCAGGACTACCGGGATTCTTCGCTTCGCTCAGAATGACAGAGCCCGGCGTCCCGCAGGCTAGCCTGTCTTGGCCGCTCCGCCGCCTCCAGCCGCCGCCGCGGCCTTACCCACCTTCTTCTTCAGCCGCTCGCCGGTGTAGCGCACACCCTTGTTCTTATACGGGTCCGGAGGCCGCAAGCCGCGAATCTCCGCCGCCAACTGTCCCACGCGCTGCTTGTCGGGTCCCTTGACCACGAGATGGGTCTGCTTCTCAACGGTGATCGCCATTCCTTCCGGAATCGGCACGTTGATGGGGTGCGAATAACCCAGAGTAAATACTACGGAGGAGCCTTTGACTTCCGCCCGATATCCGATTCCCACAATGTCCAAGTGCCTTTCGAAGCCCTGGGCAACACCCCGCACCGCGTTGGCCAAGAGGCTGCGAGTCAAGCCGTGTAATGCAGCCTGCTCCTGGGCCTCCCGTTTCACCACGTATTGGCCGTTCTGTTTCTCGACCTGGCAGCCCGGCGGCACCGGTACGCGGAGCGTCCCTTTCGGCCCCTTCACCACCATCGCTTCCCCCTCCGCTTCGACCGTCACTCCTGAGGGGATCTGAACTGGCTTGGTTCCTATTCTCGACATAACGTTTGTTCCACCAGTAAGGGAGGTTCGCGAACCCCCCTACGATCATTGTAGAACGTCCGCGAAGGAGCGGCTCGCGAACCGCCTCTACCACAATCAGGATATGACGCCTAGAATCTCACCGCCGATGCCGGCACGGCGAGCTTGCTTACCCGTCATCACTCCGCGCGGGGTCGTGACGATGTTCACTCCCAGCCCCCCCTGCACCTTGGGGATCTCCTTCGCCCCGCTGTAGACGCGCCGTCCGGGCCTCGAAACGCGGTCAATCGTGGAGATGACGTTCTGACCGTCGGCCCCGTAACGGAGAACGATTCGCAGCACCTTCTTCTTGCCTTCCTCGTTCACTTTGTAGCTGCTGATATAACCCTCGTCCTTCAGGATGCGCGCCACTTCAGCCTTCAATTTCGAGGAGGGCATGTCCACCCGCTGGTGCCGGGCCTGAATCCCATTCCGAATGCGCGTAAACATGTCCGCTATAGAATCTGTGACCGCTGCCATAAAACTCCTGCCACCCGAATTTGCTTTTCAACTTCTCCGCTGTCATTCTGAGCGCAGACTTCATGATCCTTCGGCTCACCACTGTGCATGAAAATGGCTCTTTGGAGGTAACTCCTGTATTTTCAACAAAAGCTTCCGCCATTTTCATAGCAGCGAAGAATCTCTGCAGTTGGTTGTTTCGAGACTACCGGGATTCTTCGCTTCGCTCAGAATGACGCCTGCCGCACGCCGGTCACCAGCTCGACTTCACCACTCCCGGGATCTCGCCCTTAAGCGCCAATTGCCGGAAACACAATCGGCACATCTTGAACTTCCCCAGGTAACCGCGAGGCCGACCGCAAATCAGGCAGCGATTCCGGTGCCGGATTGCGAACTTCGGCTTCTTGCGCAACTTCGCCATCATTGAAGTTCGAGCCACGAAATACCTCCTAAGTACAGTGCCGAGTGATGAGTGACGAGTGACGAGCAAAGATCAAAATCAGTGATGAGTGACGAGTCCGCGCCCGCACTATCCCCTCCGCAATTCTTGTTTATCTTACTCATCACTCGTCATTCCTCTTTCCGGCTCGCCACTCGTCACTTGTCACTCGTCACTGCTTTTCTGCATCCGGCGCTGGCTTGGCGTCCACCGCCGCGGTCTTCCGCCGCTGCACCTCGGTCCGGAAAGGCATTCCCAGTTGCCGGAGCAGCGCCAACGCTTCCGCGTCGGTCCGAGCGTCGGTGACGATAGAAATGTTCAGTCCTTTTACCTTCTCGACTCTCGCGTAGTCGATCTCGGGGAAAACCAACTGGTCGCGAAGGCCCAGCGTGTAATTCCCGCGGCCGTCAAAAGCGCGAGTCGATAGCCCCCGGAAGTCGCGCACGCGGGGCAGCGCAACGCTGGTGAGGCGATCGAAGAATTCGTACATGCGGTCGCCCCGCAAAGTAACCATGGCCCCAATCGGCATGTTCTTGCGCAGCTTGAAATTCGCAATCGACTTGCGCGCCCTGGTGATGATCGGCTTCTGCCCTGTAATCAAGCCCAGCTCCGCCGAACCTGAATCCAACAATTTGGCATTCTGAATGGCTTCACCCAACCCCATGTTCAGCACGATCTTCCTCAGACGCGGAGCCGCCATGGTGTTCGGGTAATTGAATTCCTTCAACAATGCCGGCACGACTTCATTCTTGTATTTTTCTTTCAACCGCGGCGCCATTTTCCCTTCCACCCTCCCCATCGGGGACGTAGGGCCAATCCGCCAACTGGCGGATGGTTGCCCAGGGCGGCCACGAGGGCCTCCCTACTTGTCTAACGACTTCTCGCACTTAGCGCAGATGCGCACTTTCTTGCTGCCCGCCATTTCCCGGTGCTGGATGCGAGTGGGTCCGCATTCGCTACACACCAGGGCCACATTGGAAACGCTGATCGGGCCTTCCTTCTCCAGGATCCCGCCGCGGATCTGCTTGTTCGGGTTGGGCCGCGTGTGGCGCTTGATCATGTTCACGTGCTCGACGTAGAGCCGCTTCTTGCGCGGTTCGACTTCGAGAACCCGGCCGGTCTTGCCTTTATCCCGCCCGGCGATCACCTTCACCTGGTCGTTCTTGCGGATATCCAATGCAATTCCCATCACAAAACCTCTGGCGCGAGTGAGACTATTTTCAGAAACTTCTTCTCGCGAAGCTCTCTGGCGACCGGCCCGAAGACGCGCGTCCCGACAGGTTCGTTCGCATCGTTGATGAGCACGGCGGCGTTTTCATCGAATCGAATGTAGCTTCCGTCTCGGCGCCTCTGCTCCTTGCGCATTCTGACAATCACACACTTGACTACTGTGCCTTTATGAATGGCGCTGTCGGGCGCCGCTTCCTTCACCGAAGCAGTAACGATATCGCCGAGTCCCGCCTGCAAGCCCACGTCTCCTCCCACGGGGAGAATGCAGGCCAGCCGGCGCGCTCCGGAATTGTCCGCCACATGGAGAATCGTCCTCATCCCAATCATACGGTTGCCTCCGGAAGCGGCGCCACTTGCACTGCCTTGTGCATAACTTCCACCACCCGCCAGCGCTTCTGGCGGCTGAGGGGCCGTGTCTCCTGAATTCGTACCCGGTCGCCCGGCCGGCACTCGTTCTTCTCATCGTGAGCCAGGAATGACCTGGAGTGCCGCACCACCCGTTTGTAGAAGGGGTGAATGGTCTGCCGCTCCACCGTAACCACTACGGTCTTCTGCATTTTGTTACTGGTAACAACTCCGACTTTTTCATGTCGCTGTTTTTGCATGTCCTTCAGCTTTCAGCCGTCAGCACTCAGCTATCGGCAAACACCCTGCAGCCTCCCACAATCTGTTTACTGATAGCTGATGGCTGATAGCTGACGGCTTAAGCCGCCCCTTTCGCTTTCAGTTGGCGCTCCCGTGCAACGGTCTTCACCCTGGCGATGCCTTTACGCAGCGCCCGCAGGGTATCCAGACTCTCCGCCTGCCCGCTGGCCATTCGGAACCTCAACCGGCCCAGTTGACCGGTAAACTCCGTATCGCGCGCTTTGATCTCATCGTCAGTCCATTCGCGCATCTTCTCCGCCGGCCACTTCCACTTCTTGTCTTTTTCGAGCTTCATAACGACCTCTTTTTTCCCGTAGCACAGCGACTCTTGGCGGTGCCGTTGCTCGTGGCACGGGCGTCCCGCCCGTGCGCGCGGCCAGGATGGCCGTGCCACATGCGGTTGCTACCCGGTAATCTTGCGGGTAACAAACTGCGTCGACAAAGCCAGCTTATGACCGGCCAGGCGCATCGCTTCGCGGGCTTCCGGCTCCGGGACGCCTTCCATCTCGAACAGGATTCGTCCCGGCTTCACGACCGCAACCCAAAACTCCGGAGCGCCCTTGCCTTTGCCCATACGGGTTTCCGCGGGCTTCTTGGTCACCGGCTTATCCGGGAAGATGCGAATCCAAAGCTTTCCGCCGCGCTTGATGAAGCGCATGATGGCCACGCGGCTGGCTTCAATCTGCCGGTCCGTAATCCAGCCCGGCTCGAGCACCTTCAACCCGAAATCCCCGAACGATAGCCGCGAGCCACGCCACGCCTTGCCGCGCATGCGTCCGCGCTGTTGCTTCCGGTACTTTACCTTACTCGGCATTAACATAGTTTCGATCCACTCTCAACCAGTCGAGAAGTCAAGAAGTCGAAAAGTCAAGAAGTTCACACTCCCGACCGTTTAGCTCATCGCTCTCGAGTCCTGACTTCTCAACTTCTCGACTCCTCAACTTCTCAACTGCTCATGCCGCTGGCGCCGCGGGCGGCGCTTCAGGAACCACGGGCGCAGGCGCAGGTGCAGCCGCCGCTACTGGCTCCTCGACCTTGGGCTTCGGTTGCCGCTTCCTTTGTTCCAGAATCTCCCCGTTATAGACCCAGCATTTCACACCAATCACGCCATAGGTGGTTCGCGCTTCCGCGAGTCCGTAATCGATGTCGGCGCGCAGGGTATGCAGCGGCAAACGTCCTTGGAGGTACCATTCCGACCGCGCAATCTCGGCCCCGTTTAACCGGCCGCCGCAGCGAATCTTGATCCCCTTGCAGCCGAAGCGCAATGCGGAATCAACCGCCTTTCTCATGGCGCGCCGGAAAGCCACGCGTTTCTCAAGCTGCAGGCAAATTGCTTCCGCCACCAACTGAGCGTTCAACTCGGGGCGATGGACCTCCTGGATATTGATGGGCAGCACTTCGCGCCCGGTGCGCTTCTGAATCTCCTGCCGAAGCCGGTCGATCTCCGCGCCCTTGCGGCCGATAATGATGCCGGGCCGGGCGGTGTGGATGGTAATCTTCAGCTTGTTGCCCGGCCGCTCGACTTCGATGGACGCCACTCCCGCCGCCTGCAGTTGGTCCTTCAGCCGCTTCTTGAGCTTCAAGTCCTCGTGGAGAAAATCGGAGTAATCCTTCTTCGCAAACCAGCGCGACTTCCAGGTCTTGTTATATCCAAGACGGAATCCGTAAGGATGTACTTTCTGGCCCATCCACTCCTCCTTCAGTTAGAGGTTAGGGGCTAGGGATCAGGGGTTACGGACCAACCGTCGCACTGGGTCCCTAATCCCTAACCCCTAATCCCTAACGCCTGCTCTCTGGCGACTCGACCACAATGGTGACGTGGCTGGAGCGCCGCTGGTAGCGGTACGCGCGGCCCATGGGCGCGGGACGAACCCGCTTCTGCCGCGGTCCGTCATTGACGTAGGCCTTCGACACGACCAACGCGTCCACGTCCACGTGCTCGGCTTTCTGCTCCGCGTTCGCGATGGCGGCACGCAAAATCTTTTCCACCGCCTGCGTCACGCGCTTCTTTGTGTAGGTCAGGGTGCTCAGCGCCTCGCCCACGTTCTTGCCGCGAATCAGGTCAACGACCAAGCGCGCCTTCTGCGGCGAACATCGGATGTATTTTTGTGTGGCTCGTGCTTCCATAGTTTCGTCCTGGCTGTCCAAAGAATCAGCGTAAGCTCGTCATTCCCGCGCCAGCGGGAATCCATTGCTTGTAATGCCAATGGGCCCCCGCTTTTGCGGGGGTGACGAGTACTGCCGTCATTCACACAATAACGGGACGCTGGTAGTCCCGCCGCCTCGCGATCAGCTCGCGGCCCCTCCCGCCGGCGGCGCTGCCGGCGCGGATCCAGGCCTTGCGCCTCCCACGGGTGGTGGAGCGGCAGCGGCAGTCTTTTCCATCGCCACCTTGACGCTGTGACCCTTGAAGGTGCGAGTGGGTGAGAACTCGCCCAACTTATGGCCAACCATGTTCTCCGTGATGTACACCGGTATGAATTTCTTCCCGTTGTGCACGGCGATCGTGTGTCCCACCATCTCGGGAACAATAGTGGAACGCCGCGACCAGGTTTTCACCACTTTCTTCTCGAACCGCCGGTTGAGCAGCTCGACCTTCTTCATCAAGTGGTCATCCACGAAGGGACCCTTCTTCACCGACCTTCCCAAGGCTTCCTCCCTCTATTTCTTCTCGCGATGCTTCACAATGAACCGTTCCGTTAACTTGTTGTTGCGCGTCTTGTAGCCGCGGGTGGGCTGGCCCCAGGGTGTGACGGGGTTCCGCCCGCCGGAGGTCTTGCCTTCTCCGCCGCCCAGCGGATGATCCACCGGGTTCATGGCCACGCCTCGCACGGTGGGCCGAATCCCCATCCAGCGCTTGCGTCCCGCCTTGCCAATGGAGATATTCTCGTGCTCGAGATTACCCACCTGGCCAATGGTGGCCACGCAGTCCATCAGAACTTTACGGACCTCTCCGGAGGGCAGACGAATCTGCGCGTACTCGCCCTCTTTGGCAAGCAATTGGGCGGAGCTTCCGGCGCTGCGCACCATCTGGCCGCCCTTTCCCGGGCGCAGTTCGATGTTGTGGATCAGCGTGCCGGCCGGAATACTCTTGAGCGGCAGCGCATTGCCGGTGACGATGTCCGCTTCCGGACCGGAAACGACCTTGTCTCCCACCTTTAATCCCGAGGGAGCAAGAATGTACCGTTTCTCCCCGTCAGCATAATGCAGGAGGGCAATGAAAGCGGAGCGGTTCGGGTCGTATTCGATGCTAGCCACACGAGCCGGAATTCCCATCTTGTCGCGTTTGAAATCGACAACGCGATAATGCCGCTTGTGCCCGCCGCCGCGGTGCCAGATCGTCAATTCACCGTGATTGTTTCGCCCCGAGATGCGCGATTTGGGCTCCAAAAGCGGCCGGTGAGGCGGCACTTTGGAGAGCTCCTCGAAGGTCAAGCCCGTCTGGAACCTTCTCGTCTCGGTGTACGGTCTGTAAGTTTTGATTCCCATAGCATTTTCTTTGCTGTCGCACAGGCACTCTTGCCTGAGCTACGTTCGATACAGGCAAGAGTGCCTGTGCCACTTTACTACTCACTCTCAACGTATTCCGGAACTTTCTCCCCGGCCTTCAGCTTCACATAGGCTTTTTTCCAGTCAGGCCGGTAGCCGAATGTCTTCCCCCGGCGCCGCATTTTGCCGAGGTAGGAGGAGGTGTGAACGGACGCCACCTTGACTTTAAACAAGGTCTGCACGGCGTCCTTAATCTCGATCTTGGTGGCCTCCGGAATCACCTGGAAGCACATCGTGCCATGGCGCTCCTTCACATCCACGCTCTTCTCAGTAACGATGGGCTTACGCAAAATCTCGTAGGGGCTCTTCATAGCAGCGACTCCTGGAGCCGGGTGAGAGCTCCTTCCGAAATCAGCATCTGATCGTGGCTCAATACCTGGTAGGGATGGAGCTTGTGGTGGGGAACCAGATCGCATCCCTCGACGTTGCGCGAGGAGAGTTCCAGATTGTGATTGGCCGCATCGTTTACCACCAACACGGTCCTTTCCACTCCCAGCTTCTTGAGCGCCCCGGCAAACAATTTGGTCTTCGCCTCACCCAAGCCGAACTGGTCCACCACGGTCAGTTTGTGTTCCAGGAATTTCGCCGCGAGCGCGGAACGCAGCGCGCCGCGCAGCATTTTCGCCGGGATCGCATAGGAGTAATCGCGCGGCACGGGACCGTGAGCGATCGACCCGTGGCGCCACAATGAGCTGCGAATGCTCCCTACGCGCGCCCGGCCAGTGCCCTTCTGCCTCCACGGCTTCTTGCCGCCGCCGCTGACCTCGGCCCGGCTCTTGGTCGAGTGTGTCCCGCGCCGCTGGGTTGCCCGGTATTGCTTCACGGCTTCCCAAAGCAGGCTCTCGTTGGGCTTCACCGCGAAGACCTCGTCCGCAAGCTCGAGCTGCTTCACGGTCGCCCCATCCATGTTTTTAACTTCGACTGTCGCCATATTAGTTCTCAGTTTTCAGTTCTCGGTTGTCAGTTCCGGGCCTTCACTAGCAGACCATCTGCCGACCTGCCCATCTGCCGATCTGCCTACTTGTGTGGCGCTTTCGCCCGGTGGACCACTACGTAACCACCTTCGGGACCCGGCACGGCGCCCGCCACCAGCAAAGTGTTCTCCTCCGCATCAACCTTGACCACCCGGAGGTTCCGCACGGTTTTGCGAACGTTGCCCATGTGGCCTGCCGCCTTCATCCCCTTAAGCACGCGAGATGGCCACGCCGACGCCCCAATCGACCCAGGAGCGCGATGAAACATCGAGCCGTGCGATCCGCCGCCGCCCCCGAAGTGGTGCCGCTTGTGAAACCCGGCGAAGCCCCGGCCTTTGGACACTCCCGTCACGTCGACGAAGTCGTTGGCGGTGAAAACATCCGCCAGCACTTTGTCCCCGACGTTCACTTCTCCGGCGTCCGCGCTCAAGCGCACTTCGCGCAGAAAACGCACCGGATTTGCCCCGGCCTTCTTGAAATGCCCTTCCCGAGGCCGGTTCACGTGCTTGGGCGGAGGCAACTCAACCAAGCCTAGTTGAGCCGCGTCATATCCTTCTCGCCCTGCCGTCTTCCTTTGAACGACAATGCACGGCCCCGCCTTCAAAACCGTCACCGGCGTCACATCGCCGTTTTCCGCGAAGACCTGCGTCATGCCGAGCTTTTTGCCGAGAATTGCTTTCACCATTTTTCGGTTCTCAGTTATCAGTTATCAGTTCTCAGTCATCGGTCGCCCACTCGAACGGACGACGGTCAACTGATGTCGTTACTTCGTGTGCTCCTTGCCGAACGCCTTAATTTCGATATCCACGCCGGAAGGCAAATCGAGTTTCGTCAAAGCCTCGATGGTGTTGGAAGTGGGCTCCAGGATATCCACCAGCCGCTTGTGCGTGCGGATTTCGAACTCCTCGCGCGATTTCTTATCGGTATGCGGCGAACGCAGCACGCAGTACTTGTTCTTTATGGTGGGCAGCGGAATTGGCCCCGCCACCTGTGCCCCCGTGCGCTTCGCGGTCGATACGATCTCAGCCGCCGATTGATCGAGAATCCTGTGATCGTAAGCCTTCAAGCGAATTCTTATTTTCTGA
>CAWIUZ010000379.1:0-18213 GCA_963838915.1 uncultured Acidobacteriota bacterium | reverse complement strand
TGTGCTTCGTTAGACTGGTGTTTGTTCCATTTGGCGCCAGACCCCGGATGAGGGCTGCACGGCCCTCAACGCTTTCCTGGACTACCACGCGCGCGTGAGCCACCCGCTCATAAACCCGGCCATCCCAGAGGCGCGCCGTCCTCGCTTCGCTTCCCAATACAACGGTAGCGAGCAGAGGCTGCGGGAGGACACCATCGAGGAGATCTGCCGCGAGGCGTTGGAAAAGTTCCTTTGGCAAAGGCTGGTTCCCCTCGGTTGCGTCCAGACCACCGTGCGCGAAGACGGGCAAGTCTGGTTCCGTCTCTCCCCGGCCGGCAAGTACTTCTTTGGCCAAGCCGCCGAGCTGACTTACGGCCAACCCGCCGCCGACGCCGCCATCGTGATCCAGCCCAACTTCGACATCGTCTTTCTCCATCCCAACACGCCGCGATACTCTGCGGCCGTCCCGTCAGCCGCCGTCCCGTCAGCCGCCATCCCGTCAGCGGCCGCCCCGTCCGCCGCCGCCCCGTCCGGCGCCGCCGTCAATGGCGCGACGCCATCCGGCCACGGCCCGCGGCTCGGATACTCCCGGGACGCGGGCCCGTTCCGCGACGCGACTCCGTTCCCCCGCGACGCGTACCCGTCAGACCCGTTCCCGGTTCCCGCCGATGCGCTGCCGCGGGCGGGTCGTCTCCCCAGCGCCGATCCTTTCCCGGGCCAGAACCCGTTTCCTGGTCAGGACCCCTTCACCAGTCAGCCGCCCTTCCCCGCCAGCCCCCCTTCCCCAGCCAGCCGCCCTTCCCCGGCCAGGATCCCTTCCCCAGCCAGGACCCCTTTATCAGGCAGGGTCCCTTCCCCAGTCGAGGATCGGTCTCCCGGTCGGGGCCCATTCCCCAGGCAGGACCCGTTCCCTGGTCAGGTCGCTCCCAACGGCCAGGACCCGTTCTCCTGGTCAGGTCCGCTCCCAACGGCCAGGACCCGTTCCCTGGCCAGGTCGCTCCCAACGGCCAGGACCCGTTCCGCGTCCCGGATCCCTTCCCTGCCGGGACACCGTTCTCCCGCCAGGACCCGGCCGCGCCGTTCCCGGAGGCGGAGGCGGAGGCGGGGGCGCTGTCCGAGGAGGACCCTCTCGGCGGGCGTGACCCGTTCCCCCAGGCTCAGCGCCGCGACACGCGGCCCAGGTAGCACCTCCAGCAGGACTTGCTTTACCTCTTCTTTACCTTCGCTTGGCCTGGACGACGTCGGAACGCTGTCTCCCTCAGCGAGCCCCGGTCAGCGCGCCCAGCGCAGGAGAAATGTCCCAACATGCGGCGATTTAGCGAGGCCGTCCGGGGGGCGGTGGCGCGCGCAAGGCGCGGATCCGGGACGGGAAGGCGGGCCTGGCGGGGTCTCGCGCCCGGTGTCCGGTGGGGCCGGCGTTCGCGCCAGCTACCCGGAGCCGTGGGCCGGAACTTGCGGGGCGGCTTGTAATCGACGATCGGCACGTGCCTGCGCCGCCAGAGACTTAGGCCCTGGATAATCGGCTCGTTCCAGCTCAAGCTTCCACGGGCCGATCGAGAACGTGCGGTTGCTCAGCTGGGCACCCATTGGGCCTGAATCCGGCAGGCGCCTGGTATTACGCGGCCCGGGAAACCTGGCAGGCATTTGCATAATGGTTTCTCCATCCTCGCTACCATCGGCAGTTAGAGCCGATATAAGGTGAAGGGGTCGTACTCGGCACTGCCGTTGTATGACCGGGCTTCAATACCAGAAGGATGATGAGCACGATAGCTGCCGTACGGTCACGTTTTAATAACATCGGTATATCTATTGCAATACGACCACTTGACAAGACGAAGACGATAAGTTACGCGTAATTGAACGTGAAGCTAGGTCTCCAGGCCGGAACTTTTACGTGTTAACACGAAAGTGCAGTACCCCTAAAAGAGGCTTTACGGATTTTACCCGGTTCAACGCAATCCGGGTAACTTCGGCGCGGCCGGATGTGACCGCGTTTTCTCGCCTCGCATCCCTGACGGCCGTGTGGCCCACTCGCTCCCGACGAAGAATCTCCGCAGTTGCTGTTTCAACCAACTACGGAGATCCTTCGTCGTCCGTCAACTGACGGACTCCTCAGGATGACACCTTCAGCGGTTCGTTCGGCATTTTGGCACAGCTGAACTGCTATTATACGACCGCCGGCGCCTTCTGGCCTCTCGCTATGTTAATACCAATTACCTGGATGGGTATTCCCACACGACAAATAATGATCAGCCTTCTCCCAAGGGAGAGGGCCGCCGACTCATTTTGCCCACTCGTCACTTGTCACTCGTAACTCGTCACTGCTATGTTAATTGCCCTGAAGCCTGTCCGCTGAAAGCTGAGAACTGACGGCTGATAGCTTCTTCCGAGGAGTTATCATGGGTCTGTGGCCCACCCTGGGCAATGAAAATCAGCGTCGTCGTCCCCGCGAAAGCGGGGACCCATTGTCGGTCAAATGGATTCCCGCTTGCGCGGGAATGACGTGACTTTCAGGAGAGTTATCATGGGCCTTTGGCCCACCCGGGGCAATGAAAATCAGCGTCGTCGTCCCCGCGAAAGCGGGGACCCATTGTCGGTCAAATGGATTCCCGCTTTCGCGGGAATGACAGAGAGAGCGTGATTTTCGGGGGAGCCTTCGTGGCAATCAGTTGGCCTGACCTGCTGGTGGTGATTTGCTATCTCGCTGCCATCACCATTTTCGGCGCACGTTTCCGCAAGAGCCAGCCGACGCTGCGGGAATATTTTCTGGGCGGACGCCGCCTGCCCTGGTGGGCAATTTCTTTTGCCATTGTCACCGCCGAAACCAGCATTTTGACCATCATCAGCACGCCCGGTATTGCTTACGCTTCGAACCTGGGTTTTCTGCAACTCATTTTTGGCTACCTGGTGGGTAGGGTGGTGGTAAGTTTTGTGCTCATTCCTCACTACTTTGCGGGCGACATGTTCACCGCCTACCAGCTCATCGAGCAGCGCTTCGGCCGGGTTCTGAAAGTCTTTACGAGCGGGCTTTTCCTAACCACCCGCGCCCTGGCCGAAGGCGTCCGGGTTTTCGCCATCGCTATCGTCATCGGGGTTATTTTCAAAAGCGGGGTAGTCGCCTCTCTTCTCATCGTCACCGCGTTGACCCTTTTCTATACGTTTAAAGGGGGCCTGACCGCAGTCATCTGGACGGAGGTCGTCCAGTTGCTCATTTATCTCGCCGGAACCGTGGTGGCGCTGGTCCTGGCCTTGCACGCCATCCCCGGCGGCTGGACGGAGGTTAGCCGCCTGGCGCATCTCGGAGGCAACAAGCTGGCGGTTTTCGACTTCCATTTCGATTGGCGTCAGCCTTACCTGTTCTGGTCGGGCCTGGTGGGCGGAGCGTTTCTGAATACGGCCAGTCACGGCACGGATCAGTTGATCGTCCAGCTACTGCTGGCGGCGCGCAAGAAGCGCGAAAGCCAGGCGGCCCTGCTTGCGAGCGGGGTGGTCATCCTGCTGCAATTCACACTTTTCCTGCTGGTGGGCGTGACCCTCTTCGCCTTTTACCGGCATTTCCCGCCAGCCCGCGCCTTCGCACGCGGTGACCAGATATTTCCCACCTTCGTGGCGACGCAACTGCCCCGAGGACTGGCCGGCTTGCTGATCGCAGCCATCATTGCAGCGGGGATGGCGAATCTCAGCGCCGCCTTTAATTCTCTGGCGTCGAGTTCGGTGATGGATTTCTACAAACCGTTCATTCGCCCCAACGCCGACGAGAGGCATTACCTCGCGGTCTCGCGCGGCATGATCCTGGCCTGGGGCACGGTGCTGACGCTGATCGCGCTTGGGGCGCAACTTCTTCACCGCAGCGCGATGGAATTGGCCCTTACGATCGCCAGTGTCCCTTATGGCAGCATGCTCGGGATTTTCCTCTTGGGCGTGCTGACCAAGCGCGCGAACACCCGCGGCGCCTTGACGGGCGCGCTGGTCGCCCTGGCCGTGATGGTCTTTGTGGTGGCTTACACGCCTCTTGCCTGGACTTGGTATGTCGCCCTCGGAACCGTGGTGACGTTCACGGTGGGGTGGGTGGCGAGTGGAGCAGGGAACCGGGAGTAGAGATGGCCCTATAAGCGTTCACTTAAGGTGCAGCGACTTCCCGAGCCGCGGAGCGGCGGCAGATAGTAGCCCACGGCGTGAGCCGTGGGGCCCCGTGGCGCGTCGATATTCACAGCCCCGGAAGGGGCGACAGACATAACGCAGGAGTCTCTGCCGCCCCTCCGGGGCTCAGATAACCACCGGTTGCGCCTCGGTCCCACGGCTCACGCCGTGGGCTACTCTCTGGCGGCCCTCCGGGCCTGTATTAGCGGTCATCGGGACGTACATCACTACTGGCGGTGTGTAAGTAAACGCCTATGGGGATGGCCCCTGTGGCCGCCTCGGGGAAATTACAAGGGCTCTAACCCCCCGCTCCCAGCTCTAGGTCCAGGGATTCAGGAGAGCCTTCAAAATCGAATCAAAGTGTGCAGTATTACGGGTTACAAGGGTCAACTGGTGAACTTGGGCAGTGGCCGCGAGGAAGGCAGAAAACTCACAATCCCGCCTTACGAAGGCCACCGCGCAGGCGGGCAATCGTCAATCCGGATCGCCGCAGGGGCGACGACGCAAAGAACTCAGCCAGGCTCCCCTTTCGCCGCGTCTTGCGCTCCCAATTGTCAGCGGCGACAACGACGGCGGCCTTGCGTCCGTTCCGCGTGATCGTTTGCGGCCCCAGAGATCGCGCCTTGTCGATGACTTCGCTGAATTTCGCCTTGGCTTGGGCGACTGTCCACGCATCCACTCCCACGATGTAACCTCCCTGCGCTAAAAGCCAATATAGTCATTTTGATTTCACGATAGCAAGCGGAAATGAAACACTCCCAATCCGTCGATAAGGGAGGTCGAGGGCGGTAGGGCCCATGGCCCCGCGCCTCTATGCCGCACGCGGCTGGACCCGGGGGGTGTAGGGGTAGGGCTTGCCCTACCCTCGTCAGGACCAGCAGAAACGCGGGGACGGCAAGCCGCCCCCCTACGGCGGGCCGGTTATCGACGGATTGAGGGGCGCTTCTTGTCTCTTGACACATCCAAACTAATAGGCTACTGTTCTAATGGCGATAGGCGGCGCAGAGCCCGGGCCTGGCGCCGCGAGTCGCCGTAGCGCTGACCTTCAGGTCAGCAGGCGAGGGCAAAATGCCGACCTGAAGGTCGGCGCTACGGGAATTGACGGAACAAAGCCAGAATGTCTATGAAAACAAAGGATCGCGACGGAAAGACATGTAGGGGCGGTTCGCGAACCGCCCCTGCGCCCGTCCATAACGAAATCTGCGGGGTGGGCACGATCAGAAGCGCAGAAATCCCGGGAACAAAGCCAGAATGTCTATGAAAACAAAGGATGAGGTCAAAGGTCTAGGGCTTGCGCGGACGTTGCTTTTGAACGCCTGCGATGCGCCGAAGGCGCAGTGGGGTTAGCTCGCACCGTCCGGCCTGTCCCTTCGGGACCTCGCAGACCCCACACTTCGGGGGTCTGCGCCATCCTGAACGGCTTGGCTGAGAGCTGAAGGCTGCCTGCTGTTTTTCGCCGGAACAAAGCGAGAATGTCTATGAAAACAAAGGAAGTCGACTGAATGGAACGACGGCCGGAACTGGTCAAAGGGCTGAGCGTCTACGGCGCCACGTCGGTCGTGGCAGGGACGATGATCGGCGGGGGAGTTTTCGTCGTGCCCAGCCTCATGCTCCGGCAGGTGGGCGCACCCATGCTCGTTCTTCTGGTCTACGTTCTGGCAGGAGCGCTCAGCCTGTTCGGGGCGCTGGGATACGCAGAACTGGGGGCGGCGCTTCCGGAGGCGGGCGGGGAATACGTTTACATGCATCGCGGCTACGGGCCGGCAATGGGCTTCCTTTACGGCTGGTCGCAGTTTGTGGTGGCCAAGAGCGGATCGATTGCCACCATTGCCGCCGGCTTCTTTCTCTATCTGGCGTACTTCTTCCCCGGCCTGAAAGAAGTGCTTTGGCAAGCGCCGGTCGAAATCGCAAGTCATTCCATAAGGCTGCAATTGACGGGCGGCCAGGTAGGGGCGGCGATTCTGGTGCTGCTTCTCTCCGGGTTGAACATCCTGGGAGTGCGCCGCAGCGGGCGCACCCAGACGTTCTTCACGGCCGCCAAACTGCTGGTGCTTTTCATCATCATCGTGTTTGGCCTGGCGCTTGGCCACGGTTCGTTCGGGCACTTCCGCGCCCACGTCGAGCTTGGGGCGCAGGGCGGCCTGCTCGCCGCATTCGGCGCGGCCACGGTCGCCGCGCTCTGGGCTTACGACGGTTGGAACAACCTGAGCATGGTGGCTGGCGAGGTCGAGCGCCCCCAGCGCAATATGCCCATCGCTCTTATCCTGGGTACGCTGCTGGTGATCGCTGTTTATATATTGGTAAACATTGCCTATTTCTATGTTTTGACGCCTGAGCATATTGCCTCTACTAATACCGTCGCCGCCGATACCGCGCGGCAGTTCATGGGCAGAGCCGGCGGCGCGTTCATCGCCGTGGGCGTCATGATTTCGAGCTTTGCGGCGCTCAACGGTTCGATTCTATCGGGGTCGCGAGTTCCGTTTGCGCAGGCCCGCGACGGACTCTTCCCGCAGTTCCTGGCCGGTGTGCACCCTCGCTTCCGCACCCCGGCCGCAGCTATTGCCGCTCAAAGCGTCATCGCCGGGCTCTTCGCCCTGACCGGCCAGTACGAAGGGCTCTTCACCAAAGTGATCTTCGCCGAGTACCTCTTTTACGCCCTGGTCACCGCCGGGATCTTCATCTTGCGGCGCCGGGAACCCGGCCTCGAGCGGCCTTATCGCACCTGGGGATACCCGGTCGTCCCTGCGATTTTTGTGATTCTGTCTGTGGTGGTGCTGGCGAATACCGTGCATACCCAATGGTCGGACGCAGTGTGGAGTATTGGCCTGGTGGGCAGCGGCATTCCTGCGTACATCGTTTGGAGCATCTGGAAACGCCGCCAGGGGCAATCCCGCTGATGGAGCGCGGGCGTCGCGCCGCGCCACAGGATAGCGAGACGTCAACGCGCGCCAAGATAAGCGCGTGCCTAGGGGTCCCGACGGGACCCAAGATCATTAGCCGTAGGTGAAACCTACGGGCGGAGCACAGTGGAAGCATCCGGCCCTGAAAGGGTCGAACATTCGACCCCTGCGGGGTCCGAGAAGACCAAAAGGTGGCGACTCATATCCGTAGGTTTCACTTACGGCTAGTGAGATTAACGCCCTTCGGGCATTTAACATCGTTCCCACACGCTTCCGTGTGGGGAGGACGACCCCGCTACATCCGTGGCTGGATGCCCAAATTTGGACTCGTAGCGCTCCAGGACTGTGTTAGAATTCGTTTGGCCACGTACGACCTGGAACCATTCACGGCTCGGGCGCCGTGCCCAACTGATAAGGAATTCCGAGATATGCGATGGATCTTAACGCGCCTTACTGGAATCATAATATTGACCATTGTGATATTACCTAACCTCATAGCGACCCAACCGTCGCGTACGGCCACGAAGCCTGCCGTCAAGCTTGATCCGGAGCTGCTCAAGGCCCGCTGGCACGTGCTGGCGGCCCGTCCTTTGGCGATGTACTACTACGCGCCGGGCCCAGTGGGTCTCGAGTCGCTCGATGAGCATGTTGCGCAGATGACCCTGGTTGCTCCGCAGTCGTTTGCGGTGGATGAAGAGGGCGGGGTGGAGGGCGAAGTTCCTCCCGCGGTTCTGGAAGCTGCGCGGCGGGCCGGAGTTCCCGTGATGCCCCTGGTCGTCAACCCGGGCTTTGACCGGGGCACGGCCAGGGCGCTCTTGCGCAGCCTCCGCGCGCAGCAGCGGGCCGCGGTTAATCTGGCCCGCCTGGCCGAGCGTTATGATTTCGTCGGCTGGCAGCTTGACCTGGAGTACATCGCACCTGCAGACAAACCTTATTACACGCGGTTTGTGCAGCGCGTGGCGGCTCGGCTGCACAGCGAAGGACGCCTGCTCAGCATTGCCGTGGTTCCTCGTTTCTCCGATGTCTATCCCGATGTTAATCCCAGGCGCGAATTTCACGGCGGCGAGTGGGGCGCTCCGTTCGACTTCCGAGCCCTCGGCCGAGTGGTCGATTTCATGACCTTGATGACCTACGACCACCACAGCATCGCCACGCCTCCCGGGCCAGTGGCCGGCTATGACTGGGTGAAGGCCGCGGTCGAATATGCCACCCAGCGAGTGCCCCGCCAGAAGATCCTGCTCGGCATTCCCTTCTACGGCAGGGAATGGGTAAAAAGCGGAGACGAAACCTCAGCCCACACCCTCAGCTTTTCCGATGCCCGGAACCGAATGGACCACTTCAGTCTCGATGGCCTTTGGGATGAGCGCTGGCGCACCCCCTGGTTCGAGTACAGCGACGCCGACGGCGTGCATACAGGCTGGTATGAGAACAGCCGGAGCCTGGAAGCTAAATTGGGACTCATGGAGGAATTCCACCTGCGAGGTTTTGCCGCGTGGAAACTGGGTGTCGAGGACCCCGCATTCTGGAGTCTGACGTTCCCGAAAGAGCGGCCCCAACCCCAGCGTCGACGGCGCACGGCTCATCCGGCAGCAACCCGCGCGGCGCTCAAGAAGGATTGACGATTGACGATGGTCGATTGGCCCTGAGACTCTCGAACGTCGTCCCCGCGCACGCGGGGACCCATTTTCGTTGGATTCCCGCTTTCGCGGGAATGACGTGACTCGGGTTTGTAGGGGGACGGCTTGCCGTCCCCTAATGCGCCGGGTAGGGCAAGCCCTACCCCTACACGTTTTCAGAGCGCCGGAGAATCTCTGGTGTTCCGTCAATCGTCAATCCTCAATCCACCGTTAATCGTCCGCCGGCAATCGGCACTTGCGCTGCTGCGTCGCGGTTTGCGAAGGCAGCCCATTGGTCGCCCACTCTCTTCGAAAGCGAGAAGAGGTCCCCGATCTGGACCAACCCCGCCAGCTTATAGTTCGAGAATGAAGTAAGGCCGGCGGAAGCGACGCAGCCGCATTCTCTGCACACCGGCCGGCCGCCAAACTGGCAAGGTGAGACGCGGGTGGTGAGGTCGGCGGAGACGCACGCAGTGGCTTGAGCGAACAGGCACTGCTGGGGCGATTCGGGTGGATGTTGGAATCCTGCCAGCACCCGGTCCCCCAGTTCCATGAGTGGAAAGCTGAGGCGCAGGCGGGCGAGTTCCTCGAGCGCCCCCGCCCGGTCTTGCGGAGTCAGCCGCTCCGCGCTTTGTTCGCCTTCCTGCGGCGTATAAAGGCTGAACCAGAGCCTGCGCACTTCGAGGCGCTTTGACCAGAACTCCGCGAACTCCCGCAGGTAACCCGGGCGCTGGAGCAACTGCCTCGTGATGGTGCAGTGGACGAGGATTCTGTGGCCCTCGATGTGCTTCAGGATGCGGTCGTAGGTTGCGGGCGCGCGACGGCGGTCGTGTTCCGGCTGCAGACCGTCAATTGAGACTGCGAGGTACAGATTGGGCAGATCGTTCCAGGCGGCGGGGATGGGCCGCACCGCGCTGGTGACGAGCAGGACCTCGATGCCCATGTCGGCCAGTTTGGGGAGGATTACGTCCAACTCCCGGTACCGGACCAGAGGCTCGCCCCCTACGATGGACACATGCAAGGGCCGGAAGCGTCTAACCAGACCTAAGACGCCTCGCACCAATGCTTCTCCCCGAAAGTCGCTGAGTTGCCGGAGAGGCCCGGCGTTGCCGAGATGCCCTGGCTCATAAGCGTAACAACCCGGACATCTTAGAGGGCACTCACGTGTGATCTCGATAGACAGGAAAGGCTTGTAACCCCGTAATACGCGCCCCCACGCCGGGAACAGGTCCGCAGGTCTCATAGACGTTTTCCTTTTCTAATGAACGTGTTAGGCAGCCCTGGTTGCCGTCTTACGAGTTGAACCGAGAAGTCCGCGCCGCGGCGGACATTAAGTCTATTAGATTGCTTATCGTCAACCAGGGTTGCAGTGCCTGCCGAACTTTGCCAAGTCGAATGTTGTCAAGCACGACGCCGTCCGGGAAGTGTCCTAATTTGACCCGTAGCGCTGACCTTCAGGTCAGCATGTCGCCAGATGAAGAATGCCGACCCTTCGCTCCGCTCAGGGCAGGCTCTGAAGGTCGGCGCTACACTCAGGCACTTCGGGGAATCCCAAGTGGGGTGCAACCTTGTCGGGCGACAATACGTCCTCTTACCATGTGGGATCATTTTGAGAGGAGGAGTAACAATGTACAAACGGTTACTAGCCGTTGCAGCAAGTGGATTGCTAGTCTTAGGGGTAGCGTTGGGCGTCAACGCGCAAGAACCCGGGCCGCCACCGGGCGGGGCTATGGGCCGGGGCCATCGCATGACTCCGGAGGAACAACTTCAGAGACTGGACAAGTCGCTGAAGCTGACTGACGATCAGAAAGGCTCGATCAAGCCCATCCTGGAGGACCGTCAGAAGAAAATGGAAAGCCTCCATTCCGATACGTCTCTTTCCCGAGAAGACAGAATGAGCAAGATGAAGAGTATCATGGACGAAAGCAATGGCAAGATTCGCGATGTGCTCAACGACGACCAGAAGAAACAGTTCGACGAGATGCAACAACACATGCGTGGCCGCATGCAGGGTCACGGGCCGGGCGGGGAGGCGCCCCCTCCGCCTCAGCAGTAAGACGGGTGGGCGGCGCATGCACGGAATTCCGTGGATGCGCCGCCCGTCTGCGTTAGAAGCCTGCCTCTATGAGCCGCTTTTAACCGCCGGGTTGCCGTTCCCCTGATAGCGCTTGGCCATCTCTTCAAGCGGGATGGGAGCATAGTCGCCGGCGTGGCCCGCCTGGCCGAATTGCGTCATGCGCGTCGCCACGACCTTTTTCATCGCTTCGCGCGCGGGCTTCATGTAGCTGCGCGGATCGAACTCTTCCGGCTTTTCGAAAAAGACCTTACGGATAGCGCCGGTGATGGCAAGCCGGTTGTCGGTATCCACGTTGATCTTGCGCACGCCGTTCTTGATGCCGAGTTGGATTTCCTCGACGGGGACGCCCCAGGTGGGCTTCAGCTTACCGCCGTACTGGTTGATGATGTCCTGCAGGTCTTTCGGGACGCTGGACGACCCGTGCATAACGAGGTGGGTGCCGGGCAGCTTGTTGTGTATTTCGATGAGACGCTCCATCTTGAGTGTCTCCCCCGTGGGTTTCTTGGTGAACTTGTAGGCGCCGTGGCTGGTGCCGATGGCGATGGCCAGGGCGTCCAGTCCGGTCTGCTTGACGAACTCGACGGCCTGATCGGGGTCGGTAAGGTGGCTCAGTCCGTCCAGGCCGGCGCCGTGACCGTCTTCAATGCCGCCCAGGCAGCCGATCTCGCCTTCTACCGTGACGCCTTTGGCATGCGCCAACTCCACGACTTCACGCGTCGCCGACACGTTGTACTCAAAGGTTGAGGGCGTTTTGCCGTCCGGCATCAGCGAGCCGTCCATCATCACGCTGGTGAACCCCATGGCAATCGCAGACTTGCAGGTGTCCACGCTGTTGCCGTGGTCGAGGTGCAAGACGGTGGGTATCTCGGGGTAAAGTTCTGTGGCAGCCAACATCAGGTGATAGAGGAACCGGTCCTGTGAATAACTGCGAGCCCCGCGGCTGGCCTGAATGATCACCGGCGACTTGGTTTCGCGCGCCGCCTCCATAATCGCTTGGATCTGCTCCATATTATTGACGTTAAAAGCGCCAACTCCATACCCGCCCCGCGCGGCTTCGTCGAGTAGTTGACGCATTGATACTAGTGGCATGGCAAATAGTCTCCTTCGATTTCTGCGGATTCTCTAATCTGAAACCTCAAATCCAGAATTTCCACTTGCAACCGGGATGCCGTAACCCGTTCCCGGGGACCAAACACCATACACCAACTCAGGGTCACTTGGGAAGTTCGGGGAGAGTGGCGTAGGGGCGGTTCGCGAACCCCCCCTACTCGAGAGTCAGGTCATTCCCGCGAAAGCGGGAATCCATCTTTCTCCCCGCTCACAATGGGTCCCCGCCTTCGCGGGGACGACGCCGCAGGTAAAAGCTGATTCCTGTCTCGACTTTCGATTTTCGAATTTCGTGTCTTGGGCTACTCGGAAGGTGCGAAATACCCGGGCCTGGCGCGTACCTGCAAGCCCTTTTGGGTGGGTTCGATGGTGATGTTGCGGAAGGTTCCGTCGTGAGCCCGGTTTGTGGAGACGTACGCCAAGCTGTACTGGCCGCGAAGTTCTCGTGCGATCTCCCGGAAATCCGCGGCAGTCTCATCGGCCTTGAAGGGGAAAAAAGCCCGGCCTCCTGTCTGCTCGGCCAGGCGTTTCAAAACCTTGTCTCCGTGCGTCTGCGCGCCGGGTTCGCTGGTACTGACCGCGTAGAGGGTTACCTCGGCGTGTTGCGCCATCTTAAGCGCTTCCTCGCGCGTGTGTTCGCTCTGGTTGTCCTCGCCGTCGCTGATCACGATCATCACGCGGCGAAGGTAGGGCTCGGGAGGCGGAAAGACGAGCATCTTCTGTTGGCAGGCGGAATAAATAGCGTCGAACAGGGTGGTCACGCCACCCGCCATCAGGCTCCGAATCGCCGCAGAGAGCTTCTCCATATCGTCGGTGTAGTCCTGCACAGTTTGCGGTTGCACGTCAAACGCCTCGACGAAGGCCATGTCCTTGCCGGGACGAAGCGTGGTTTCAAGGAAATCGATGGCGGCCTCTTGCTCGAAACGCAGCCGATCGCGAATGCTGGCGCTGGTGTCAACCAGTACGCCGATGCGTAGCGGAAGGTCTGTTTCGCGGCTGAAATACCGGATCGTCTGCGGCTTGTTGTCCTCGAAGACTTTGAAGTCCTCCTTGGACAGACCGTTTTCCAGGCGATTCCTCCTGTTGGTGACCGTCATCAGGACGTTGACCAGGTCCACCCGCACCTTGATATTCTCTGCGGGATTTGGAGCCGCGGCCTCGCCGGGCTTCGTCGCCGGCTGTTGTTGCGCCGCAAGCGAGCCAGCCAGCGCAAGAAACACAGACCATGCGGCGAACAGTCTCTTCATCAGTCCACCTGCTCATGGATTATTGTCGATTGACGGGCTGGCGCAGAGCGGAGCTCTGCGGTTCCGTAACTTCGAGATCCCTTAAAGCGCAGAGCTTCGCTCTGCGCCAGCCAGAGGTCAATGTGTGCGCCACCATTCGCCAATCGACAATCCTGCTACCTTCTCCGAGCCTGCCGTTTCTCTCGCAACTCGCGTTCTGTGCGCGCCTCCTTCAGCTCCCGGAGCAGTCCAGACAGGGACTCATCGGGGGACTCCAGCCGCAACTCGTCTGCTCGTTTGCGAACGTAAGGGACGGCACGGACCAGCGTTGCAATGATAAGAGCGGCGAGCGCGGTGCTCAACACGCCCAGAATAACGTGCGAGTTGAACACGTTGACCCAACCCGCAATCAGCAACAACACCAGCAACACGATGAGCGCGGCGGCGATGCCGGCGGCATAATCGGCCACCCAGTACACCCAGGCTTTTCTCATTGCACTCGCAACGTTAACTCACTCGCAAGGGATTGGCAAGAGTCTTAGAGGAAGTGGCTAGTGCATCAACGCCGTTGCTTGCTTTCGATCTGCCGCACCCGTTCCTTTACGAGCCTCTTAATCAGGGCGACGGGAAGAGGCTTGTCCAAGGGGAACTTAATGGTGCCTTTGGAGGTGGCAAAGCTCTTAAGTTCGTCCTTGAACACATCCATGACGGCCGCAGTGGGAAACAGGCTGCAGTGCTTTGAAAACGCTGCATACCACACCAGCACTCCGTTGTACTTGAAGGCCGGCATCTTGTAACTGATCGTCTCAATCGCTTCCGGCGGCGCGACAGAGCGGATAGCGTCGCGCATCTTGATTAACATTCCACGGGCGGGTCCAGTGACACTGGCAAGGTACTCATCCACATCTTGCGGCGGGGCTTGCCTTTTGGGCGTAGGGTTGTGCTTGCCGGTCGGGGTTTTCTTCATGTTGCCGATGCTACTAGATCGCGCGGTTCAAGTCCATGCTGTCATTCCGAGCGGGTCGCCGTGGAGTGCGGCAGCGCCATCTGCCGCCGTGGAATTCGAGCGAACGGCGGTAGCTGGCGCTACCGCACTCCAATCGAGTTTGAGATTAAGCATGCCGCAATTGCCACCCACGGCGCCAAAATGCGGCGGCGAGAAGGACGGCGGCAAGGGCAAGGTAAATGCATCCGTACTCGACGGTATGCCGGCCGTTGGCGCCACCGGTGAAATCGAAACCGGGGACTCGGTTCAGCGGCCCGCCGTACCACAGCGCCGTGAAGAACCCTTCGAACGGGCGGCTGGATTTTGTCCAGACCCCAAGGGCCAGCGCCAGGCTCGGGATAAACAGTGCGCCGGCCAACCAGCCTAAAACGCCCTGGTAGTTGGCCGCGACCAGAAGTCTCGAGGCAACTCCCCCGCCCGTGACCACCGCAATGAGCGCTCCGGCAAGCCACGCGGCGGGAAGTTGCCGGGGCAGGACTCCCGGGCAGGAGAAGACGATCTGCTCCGTGCCGTGTCGAGTTTCGCGCGCGCCCATGGCCGACCACATGAGTACGGGCCAAATCCACGCGGCGGTCAGCAGCGGGCCCCGCGAAATCTCCAGGGGGGCGGCGCACTGCGCCACGAGCAGCCCACCGGCCACCGCATACCACCACCAGGAATATCCCTTTAACGCAAGCTTTAACTCCGCCATGAGCATCTCGGGGAAACCCCAGCTCCGTGCGGCGGCGAGCGGGGTCAAGTGAGTGACCGCATAACTGCGAGAGGACCCAACGGATACAGCCTTGCTCCCCTCCTCATTGAGGAGGGGACTAAGGGGTGGTGTGGACTTTTGGCGAGAGCGACGCCCGGCACCGGACGGCCTGCCGCGCGCCGGATCGAAGCGGTCGAAGAACAGAGCGGCACATAGCGCGAGCCCCGCCGCGGCCCCAATCCATCCCAGCCGCAATAATACGTGCGCCAGGTCCCAGTGGATCCCCGGCCAACGAAGGCCGCCGGCGACAACCGTCTTGCGGGCAAATTCAAGCTGTAGTCCGAACTCCCCGTTATAGTTCGGGATGGCTGCGCTTGCCGCGCGTGTGACGCTTGCCATCACCGCAAACAGGCCCGAGAAGTCGAGTCCTTCGTGGCCGGTGATGACCGGCAGCGTGATCAGGAAGCTCCATGCGAAAAACCAAACGACATTGCCGACGCCGCCGCGAAGGATCGGCACAGACTCGAACAGCGTCGCCAGGGCCCCCGTTACCGCCATCGCCGGCAGCGCCAGCAAGAGGAAAGGCGAGAGCAGGGCCCAGAGGTCAACGTGCGGGTCTTCCGCCACCACGAACTGCATGACGATAGAAGCCAAGGCCAGCACTCCCACCTGGAGACTGAGGACCGCGGAATTACTGAGCCATTTGCCCAGCAAATAGACGGCGCGCGTAAGGGGCGTGGCAGCGAGGATTTCGCCCACACGGGTCGAGCGGTCCCGCTCGATCGCGTTCTTCACCACGTAGAAGCCCACCAGGGAAATGAAGCAGGAGGCCACCATGGCCATGTTGGCGCCGATCCAGGCCGAGGTGTAAACGCCCAGGTAATCGCCGAGGCGCAAGGCAATCTTCCCGGTGGCCGCAGCATAGCCCAGATAGACGGCGAAGAGCAGCGTCACGAGGAAACTGTACCGCCGCACGCGCTCGAGGAAATCAGCTCGGGCAATATGGTAGATGGCGCGAAAATTCACGGCGCGCCTCCCGGAGAGGCTGTCTGGCTGCGGTGGGCCGCCAAAGTGCTAAGATAAGCGTCCTCGAGCGATGGTTCGACAGGGCGCGCCGACGCAGCCGGGCCGTGGTCCGCCACCACGCGGGCGTGGACTCCGTCGCTGCGGTGAGCCGTGTTGCTCACCAGGTAGTTCTTACGAAGTTCGCTGAGGTCTGAACTGGGTATTACCATCTCCCATACGCGGCCATTGACCGATTGAAGCAGCGTTTCCGGGGCGCTCTCGACAACCAGCCCTCCGTGATCGATCAGCGCAATGTCCGTCGCCACCGCTTCCACATCGGAAACAATGTGGGTCGAAAGGATCACAATGCGCTCCCCGGAAAGCTCTGACAGCAGGTTGCGAAACCGCACACGCTCTTCCGGGTCAAGCCCGGCCGTCGGTTCGTCCACGATCAACAACCTCGGATCGTTCAGCAATGCCTGCGCAATTCCCACCCGCTGCCGCATGCCTCCGGAATATCCCCCGAGCGGACGGCGCGCGGCGTCCGTGAGGTTAACCAGTTCGAGGAGTTCGGAAATGCGCCTCCGGGCGGCCGAGGCGTCGATGCGCTTCACGGCCGCTAAATATTCAAGAAACTCCATCGCATTCAGGTTCGGGTACACGCCGAAGTCCTGAGGCAAATAGCCGAGCACGGAACGCACCTTGTCCGGGGACTTCGCGATATCTGCGCCGTCCCAGATCACTCGGCCCTCGGTCGCTCGCGTCACGGTGGCGAGGATGCGCATCAGAGTGGACTTGCCGGCGCCGTTCGGCCCTAGCAGGCCCAACACTCCCCGGGCGATCGTCAGGCTGAACCCGCGCAACCCCCAGACCTTGCCGCGGTAGATTTTGCCCACATTCTCAATAACGAGCTGCATTAGCGTCTCCTGATTGGCAACTGATTATACGCGTCTTTGTGCCTATAGGTTCCGCTCGACTGGGCTTGACCAAGCGTCACGATGGCTGGTAGCGCTGGCCTCTACACGTTGCGGAAACAACCCGAGCACTGTCATCCTGAGGAGCCACAGGCGACGAAGGATCTCCGCAGTTCCTCGAAACAACAAATGCAGGGATTCTTCGCTTCGCTCAGAATGACAACGTTCAAGGGTTTACTCGTAACCTGTTTAGGACTGCATTGGGCAACCTGAGGATCGGCGCTACGTCCAGCCTACGACAAAGCCTGGGCGAGGTCACGGTGTTTTAAATCCACAACGCATGTTATACTGAAATATAATCGAAAGGAATGACGATGCACAGAACGAATCTACGCAAGGTCGGCGGATCAGTGATGCTGGCCGTGCCTCGCCCCGTCCTGGATGTCCTGCACCTGGGGCCGGGAGCAAGCGTCGGCCTTCGGGTCGAGCGTGATCGGCTGGTAGTGGAACCGCACAAGCGTCCCCGCTACACCCTGGAGGAACTGCTTGCGCAATGCAACCCCAAGGCCCGGCGCAGCAAAGACGAGCGGGAATGGCTTAGTAACAAACCTGTGGGCGGCGAGCTAATCTAATGCGGCGTGGCGAAATCTGGATAGTGGGGCTCGATCCGGTTGAAGGGCACGAGCAAAAGGGCCGGCGCCCGGTCCTGGTCATCTCGCCGGATGCTTTTAACCGGGTCACCAAAGTGCCCGTGGTCCTCCCTATCACCAGCGGCGGGAGTTTCGCGCGGACGGCCGGGTTTGCGGTCTCCCTGGCCGGGGTCGGCGCCAAGACAACCGGAGTTATCCGCTGCGACCAGCCCCGCGCGCTGGATCTCGGCGCTCGCAACGGACGAAGGCTGGAGAGCGTGCCGGATACCGTCATGGATGAAGTCCTGGCGAAGTTGGCGACCATTCTTGAGTGAGTCTAAACCCTGCGTCAGTAGCACAGCCACTCCTGGCTGTGCGGGAACAGGAACATTGTGGCGAGGCTTAGCACAGGCAGGAGTGCCTGCGCTTCACGGGAGGTGGATTTATGAAGAAGGCGACCTATCTGGCGGCTTTGATGTTGCTGGCGGCGTTGCCCGCGTTTGCGGCGGATCAGTCCCCGCCGGACGTCTTCACCGTCACCAGCGAGATCAAGCGCGTCGTGCTGGTGCGCATGAAGTACAACACCGATCTGTTGGGCGGCTTGCAGCGGGCGGTGAATAGCGAAAAGATCAAGAACGCCGTGATCCTGAGCGGCGTCGGGTCAGTCACCCGGTATCACGTCCATGCGGTGAGCAGCACCACGCTTCCGGCAAAGTTGGCCTATACGGAGCGCGCCGCCCCCATGGACCTTATCGCGGTCAATGGGTACGTGCTGAACGGACGAATCCACGCCCACATCACCATGACGGACGACCAGAAGGCCTTCGGCGGACACCTGCACGAAGGAACGACCGTTTTCACCTTCGCGATCGTTACACTGGGCATCCTCGACGATAAGGCCGACCTCAGCCGCTTCGATGACC
>CAWIUZ010000378.1:0-71678 GCA_963838915.1 uncultured Acidobacteriota bacterium | reverse complement strand
TTCAGGCCGTCTGGATGGATCGGGCTCGTGAGTCAGATGCCGAGGCCGCCTGTCGGCGAGGGCGTGATAAAGGGGCCGAAAAGAGGCGATGAGCCGCTTGGGCTCCGCCTGCGCGAACACCTCCGCGGAGCGATCCGCGCCTGCCTGGCGAACGGGCAGAGTGCAGCCCAAGACCTGGCGCGCCTCCGGCTCCGGCAGCCGGCGGAAAAAATCCTGGAAATATAGAATCGAATCGCACTTCGTGAATACCTGGTAGACGGGAAACTCGACTCCAAACACCTCGCCCACTGCCCGCAACCGTTCTTGCCAGTCGCGGCTCTGACGTTCCAAACGCTGACGGTCAGACGTCGCCCCCGTCAATTCCTTCACATCGGAGAATCCGATGACGCCGCGCAGTTGCCATCTTTGATCGGATTCACCCCAAAGACGCCGCCACAAAGGGAGCGGAGGTTTGCCCCGCAGCACACCCAAGAGCTGGGTCCAGCGGGCGAGATCGCCGCTGAAGAGCCTCCCGGAGAGTTCGACGAAGACTGCGTTCTTGGCCAGCCAGAGGTTGCAAAGCCGGGTGGCAGCGAACGGCGTGGGTCCGAACGCCTGACCAGCGAGCAGCTGCGGCTCCAGATCGGAGTTGAGGAAGGTGCTGGTTTTTCCGCTGCCCTCCGGCCCGATCAGCAGGTAGAGAGGAAGGCTGAAAAGCGGTTGTCCATTTTGAGTGTCCGCATAGGCGGGAGCACGTGCCAGAGTTGAGTTAGCCTCGGCAATCAGGGCCGCTAGTGCCGCATCATCCTCATGGATGATCTGCTTGGGTTTCTGGCCAGCTGCTGCGCGACTCTGAGCCTTCGCCTGCGACAAACGCCACCAGGCGAAAAGGCGATTGACAATGACGAGAACCAACAGCAGGCCCAGGCCGATCGCCGTCCACTGCAGTCCAAATTCGAAAAGATCACGCCCGGAGTGTATGTGCTGGTATAGGGCCAACACCCACACCAGAGACAGATACACGCACAAGTAGAAGAGGAGACCTTTGATAGTCATTGCAGGCCTGCTATTCTGCTAGCCCAAGGCTCTCAGCACATCGCTGCTCGTGAAATATAAGATCAACTTCAATACCAGAAAGCAAAGAAGGGTGAAACCCGCCGCCGCCAACATATACCAACGAAAATGGTTGGTGCGCTGAATTCGCGGGGGTTGCGCCGTGGCCGCTTCCCTTGGCAGGTCGCCCGAGGGCGAAATCTCGCGGCGCAAGGCCCGGATGTCCTCGATCCGCTTCCTCACCCTCTCCGTAATACCCTCTAGTTCGGAGCGAAGGCCGCCTGAGTACCGGCCTTCGAACCCGAGCAGGAGGCAGAGGAGATAAACCTCAAGAATGCCGGCCAATTGCTCGGAGTCGCGGCGCGAACGAAAATCCTCGAGCTTCTCGAAAAACACCACGCCGGCGTCCCTCTGGCCAAACATCTCCTCCTGCAGGGTCTTCCTCTCCCACTCTGCCCGCACGGACTCTTCGGAGTGAAGCACAACGGAGTCCAAGTAGGCCGCGACAGCGAAGTGCGTTTCTTGCACGTCGCGTCCGTCGTAACCGCCCGTCAGCGCAAGCTGTTCAATATCCTGCAACTTCGCCTTCGTTCGCCGGCGGAAAGACTCGCAATCCGGGATATGTACTCTTCCCGCTTGCACGCGGACGATAGCCGTTAATAAGTCCTCATACAAGTGCGCAAGACTCGCAACCTGCTGCGGTGCGTCGCCCCCTCGCCGCGTGTTCTTCACGTCGCGTTCTTGTGTCTCCGATTGACTCGCCATTGCCTTTGTCGTTTGAGAACATCGTACACTGCCATTTTCAAGATTGCAACAGGCTTCCGAAAGCGTCGAGCAACTCCCCTCCTTGTTAAGGAGGGGCGGGGGTGCCTAAAACGGCAAATTCGGAGAAGATTCGGCTCCGCCACCTGACCCGCGGCGGCGTTGGAAGGGGTGGAATCGCTTTCGGCGTCGCGTCGATCGTGATGCTTGTATCCACAGTGAGTGTGTGGATTTTGCGAGGCTTGGGCGCCTGAGCGCAGTAGCGCTGACCTTTAGGTCAGCAACAGAGCGGGGACCTGAAGGAGGGCGCTACAGCAAGCCGCAATCACCACCGCTGGTGAACCAGGTCCCGGATTTTGCTATCGTATAGCTCGCGCACCTTGGCCATTTGGGCGTCGGTGAGCGGCGGCAGGTCGCTCGCGCGGCAATTGTCCTCGACTTGAGCGGGACGCTTGGCGCCTGGGATGGCGCAGGTGACGGCGTCGAACATCAGAATCCATCGCAAGGCCAGTTGAGCCAGCGTGGCGCCGGGCGGAACGAGACCTTTGAGAACTTCCACGGCCTCCAGCCCGATCTCATAATCTACGCCGGAGAAAGTCTCTCCTCGGTCGAACGCCTCTCCGTGCCGGTTGAAGTTACGGTGGTCATCTTTGGTAAAAGTGGTGTGGCGGGTCATGCGTCCAGACAGAAGCCCGCTGGCCAGCGGTACGCGCGCCAGGATGCCCACCCGCCGCCGCTTCGCCTCCGGGAAAAACAGCTCCGCCGGGCGATGCCGAAACATGTTGAAGATGATCTGGATGGTTTGCACGCCGGGAAACTCGATGGCCTTCAGGGCCTCTTCGACGGTCTCCACGCTTGCGCCGTAGTAGCGAATCTTGCCTGCCCGGACGAAGTCATCGAGCAGGGCGAAGAACTCCGGCCGGTAAAGGAGGACCGGGGGCGGGCAGTGCAATTGCAGCAAGTCGATGCAATCGATTTCAAGATTCTTCAGGCTGTCGTCGATAAACCGGGTGAGGTTTTCCTTGTTGTATCCCTCGGCAGTGTGCGGGTTAAGCCGGCGGCCGGCCTTGGTAGTGACGTAGATGGTCTCCCTGCGCTCTTTGCGTAAGCGGGCCACCAGCCGTTCGCTCCGGCCCATCCCGTAAACGTCTGCGGTATCAATAAAGTTGACGCCCAGGTCGACCGCGCGATGCAAGGCGGCGAGGGATTCCTTATCGTCAACTTCTCCCCAGGCCGACCCAATGGCCCAGGCTCCAAAACTGATTTCCGATACTTTCCAACCCGTACGGCCAAGTTCACGGTATCGCATATCTCCTCCTGCGTAATGAAGGGGCTCGGGACTTGGGGCTGGGGACTAGGCAACAACTGCGGAGCTTCTGCGGCCCGAGCCCCTTGCCGCCAACCTATTATTCCCAGTTGTAGCCCCACTCAGGGCCTACTCATTTGACTGCTGGCACCTGGTGCTTACTTGCAGAAGTAAGCGTTCTTATTCGTTTGGCGGCGGAAGGGCGGGGCTTCAGCCCCGCCGCAGAGGACCGCCCGCTCCTCGGGGCTTTAGCCCCTGAAGCCGCATTGCTTCAGGGCCTAAAGGCCCCTTCGACCGTGCTTTGCGCGCCGGCGGGGCTAAAGCCCCGCCCTTCCAGGACTCAGAATGATTGCGCTTAGTAACACAACTAAGCGCTAGTCCCCAGCCCGCGCCCAGCCTTTGGCGCGCTCGAGGGCGCGTCGCCAGCCTGCGCAGAGTTCCTCGCGGCGTGACGCTTCCATAGCAGGCTCGAAGCGGCGCTCGATTTTCAGTTGAGTTTTCAACTCCGACTCGTTTTGCCAGAACCCGGTAGCGAGCCCCGCCAGGTACGCAGCGCCGAGCGCGGTCGTCTCCGTGGTGGCGGGCCGCTCGAGAGGAACTCCGAGAATGTCAGCCTGAAACTGGCAAAGAAAATCGTTGCGCGCGGCGCCGCCGTCCACCCGCAGTACTTCCGGCTTGATGCCCGAATCCCGAGTCATGGCGACGAGCACATCGCGCGCCTGGTAGGCGATGGATTCAAGCGCCGCTCGGACCAGGTGCTTGCGGTTCGCACCACGCGTCAGGCCCACGATAGTGCCGCGTGCGTACGCATCCCAATGGGGCGCTCCCAACCCGACGAAAGCCGGAACAAAATAAATGCCATGGGTATCAGGCACCGAGCGCGCCAGTTCCTGGGTCTCCGAGGCATCTCGAATCAGCCCCATCTCGTCGCGAAGCCACTGAATGGCCGCGCCGGCGATGAACACACTGCCCTCCAGCGCATAGGTAATCTGGCCGCTTCTTCCCCAGCCGATCGTGGCCACGAGGCCCGACTGTGAGCGTGGAATCGCAGGGCCCGTGCTCATCAGCATAAAGCATCCGGTGCCATAGGTGTTCTTGACGGCGCCGGAGGAAAAGCACTGGTGACCGAACAATGACGCCTGCTGGTCACCTGCCACGCCTGCGATCAGCAACTTGGACCCAAACAGTTCCGTCGCTCCCACGATTTCGCTGGATGATCTCACCGCCGGAAGCAACGACTGCGGAATGCCAAAGTAGTTGAGAATCTCCTTGTCCCAGGTCAGGGTGGCAATGTTGAACAGCATAGTGCGCGAGGCGTTCGAGAAATCCGTCGCGTGGACCTTGCCGCGGGTGAGATTCCAGATCAGCCAGGAGTCAATGGTGCCGCAGGCGAGCTCACCCCGCTCGGCCTTTTCACGAGCGGAGGGAACATTTTCCAGCAGCCAGGCAATTTTGGTCCCGGAAAAATAGGCATCCGTCACCAGACCGGTTCTCTCCCGAATAACCTTGTCGAACCCCTTTTGCCGGATGCGGTCGCACATTTCCGCGGTACGCCGACATTGCCAGACGATGGCCGGATGGAGCGGCTTGCCGGTGGCACGATCCCAAAGGACCACGGTTTCGCGCTGATTGGTGATGCCGACGGCGGCGAGGTCTTCAGCCCCCGCGCGAGTCTCCGCCAGAACCGCTTTCGCAACCTCGAATTGTGTCTGCCAGATTTCCTCGGCATCGTGCTCGACCCAGCCGGCGCGGGGATAATGCTGCTTGAATTCTCGACTGGCTGCAGCGCACACCGAGCCTTGACGGTCAAACAAGATGGCGCGCGAACTGGTGGTGCCCTGGTCGAGGGCTAAGACGTACTTTGGCATGACTTTCCTTTCGGCGACGGAGTGGTTCGGAGGAGAGGCACTCGCGGCCGCCCGAGCCCGGCCGCATGGGCCGACCCAACCGTATTCTAACGCATTCGCGGCCCTCCGTGACGCGGCGTCTCAGTTTGAATTTGTAGCGGCGAGTTTACCTCGCCCTATGGCGGCGTAAAGCCGCCGCTACGCCAGTCTGAGAAACTACCGCGTAACGCACAGCACTTGAACTATTTATGCGACAGTGCCATACTAGGCTCGTTCACCATTAACTGAATCTATTGTGCAATGGAAACCTATTCTTCAGAAATAGCGTCTTAGGAAGAGCAGGGCGCCGCATGGGCAGGCGACTCGATTCCAACGCGAGACAGGAGTATCTATGGCAGATAAGACCCCAGGCCCCGGAACGATGTTCGGTTTGAACGAGCCGACCCAAAGTGCGCCGTCCACGCCGGCAGGCGCGCCCCAGGTTATGTACGTCCAGGCGCCGCCCCCCGGTGCTGCCCCGTCCGGCGGTGGTGGCATGCGTTGGCTGGTAGGCTTGCTGCTAGCGCTCTCGGTGGTTAACCTCATTCTGGTGTTGTACTCACGGAGCGAACTTAAGACCATCGCCTCGAAACAAGCCGATCAGTTGGATCTGCTCACCCGGCGCATGGACAACAGCGACGAGCGCTACGCCCAATTGCGCGGCCAATTCCAGGTGACTTCAGAAAAACTGGGCATGACCGAGCAGGAACTCGCTCGCGCGCATGCTGTAGCGGCCGACATAGAAAAGAAGCAGCAACAGGCGGTGCAGCAATTGAACGCCGCAATCGCCCAAAAAGCCAGCGCCGACGACGTGAATAAGGTCCAAGCCGATGCCAACTCCAAGATCGGGGGGCTTTCCACCGACCTGGCAGGCACCAGGAAAGACCTGGACAGCGCCAAGTCCGAATTCGCGAACGCTCTTTCCGGGACCAAGGGCGAGTTAAGTGGCGCGATCGCGCGCTCCCACGATGAACTGGTTGCTCTGGCCCACAAGACGGACCGCGACTATTTCGAGTTCAACGTGGCGAAGAAACGCACTCAAAAAGTGGGGACCGTTACGCTGCAATTGCAAAAGACGGATACCAAGAAGAACGTCTTCACAGTCAACCTGGTATTCGACGACAAGCCGCACGTCCACAGGGACAGGGCGATGGACGACCCGGTGTACTTCTATGTGCAAGGGGCCCCGAGCGCCCTCGAATTGGTAGTGAACAAGATGGGCAAGGACTCCATCTCCGGCTATATCAGCACTCCCAAGGGCTTCTTCTCGAATGCCACGAACGTGCTGGCTGCGCGCCCCTCGGCGTAGTCTCGTCGCCAACAAGTTTTCACCCGACCATGTCCCTCTCCAGCTCGCGCAGGGCCGATGCCCGGCGCGAGCTTTTCCTTTGCCGCATAGCATAGACCTCATCTTCACTGCTAGAATGACGCCTGACAGTGCCGGTGTCGCGCTGGGCTTTTGCGTGCTGGTGACAAACGTCAGCGAACTGTCATTCTGAGCGAAGCGAAGAATCTCAGCAGTTGTAGTTTTAACCAACTGCAGAGATCCTTCGTCGTGCGTCGGCTGACGGACTCCTCAGGATGACAGCCTGGGGCGTTTTTCGGCATACGGATTGGATAGTGCGAGGCGGATGGCGACCAGAAGGCCTTGAGATGTCTCGCACAGATAACGATTATATGGGGGCGTTATGTTTGCATTTCACGGGGTAGATTACATGGAGATCGACGCACTGTTCAGCGACCAGGAGAAGCTGGTGCGCCAGACGGTGCGCGAATTCGTGGACCAGGAAATCATTCCTAACATCGAGCAGTGGAACCGGGAGGGAAAGTTCCCGCGGCACCTGGTGCCTTTGATGGCTGAGTTGGGCTTTTTCGGAGCCAACCTGGAAGGTTACGGCTGCGCGGGGATGTCGAACCTCGAGTACGGGCTGCTGATGCAGGAACTCGAGCGCGGAGACAGCGGCTTGCGCAGCTTCGTCTCCGTGCAAGGCGCTCTCGTGATGTATCCCATACACCAGTATGGCTCCGAAAAGCAGAAACAGCGCTGGCTGCCCGCCCTCCAGCAGGGCAAGGCCATCGGATGCTTCGGCCTGACGGAGCCGGACTTCGGCTCGAATCCTGCCGGCATGAGGACGCGCGCCGTAAGAGACGGGGACCACTACATCCTTAACGGCGAGAAGGCCTGGATCACCTCCGGCACCATTGCCGACGTAGCGGTAGTGTGGGCGCGCACCGTGGAAGGCATTCGCGGCTTCCTGGTCGAGAAAGAAACGCCGGGATTCACTTCGAAAGACATCAAAGGGAAATGGTCGCTGCGCGCTTCGGTGACCTCCAGCCTTTCCCTCCAGGACGTTCGCGTGCCCGCAGACCAAATGCTTCCCAAGGCGCAAGGGTTAAAGGCGGCTCTGAGTTGCCTGTCTCAAGCGCGCTACGGCATCGGATGGGGAGCCCTCGGCGCCGCCATGGCTTGTTACAACGAAGCCCTGGAATACGCCAAGATCCGTAAGCAGTTCGACGACAAGCCCATCGCCTCCCACCAGCTCATTCAGGCCAAATTCGCCGATATGATCACCGAAATCACCAAGGCGCAGTTGCTGGCCTTGCAGGTGGGACGGCTGAAGGACCAGGGTCGCGCCGATTTTGCGCACATCTCCATGCTGAAACGAAATAACGTCAGGATGGCACTCGAAACAGCTCGCGCGGCGCGCGACATCCTGGGCGCCAACGGCGTGGCTGACGAGTATCCGATCTTCCGCCACATGTGCAACCTGGAATCGGTGTTCACCTACGAGGGAACACACAATATCCACACACTGGTCATTGGCGAACGGGTGACGGGGATCCCGGCGTACAGGTAGAGCGTGTCTCACCACGACTCGCCGAAGGGCTTCAAATGTCGATGACAATCTGTTTTCCGGCCATTGCCTTTTTCAGGAACACTTTGCGCATCATAGAGTGAGGGCGAGAATCGCGGGCCTAAAATCGGGCCTGAGGAGGTGCGAAATGTGCGAATTCTGTACCAAACACGGCGAGGGTAAGAAGTGGTATCTCCAAATAAAGAACTATTCCGAGGAGTGGCTTAAGGCTCCCCTCACTCCCGAAGAAAAGGAGGCGACAGGCGCCTCCACCCGCGCGGAGTGGCTGGGAAGCTTTTGTAAGCTCTTCACACAGGCGGCATCTGGCGGAGAAAAGGTAACCCTGGAACAAATGGCTGTAGCCGTTGAACCGGGAATCGTTCGCTGGGCGATGGCAGGTGAGCTGGCCAAAGCATTTGAGGCGCAGAAACAAGTCCACTTCGGGCAGGTGGTCACGCTCGAGGATGCTGAGGGCATCATCGACTCAGTGGATTCGATTACCCGCCTCCCCTGCGGCTGCCGTTACTTCACCACCGGGAAAGCTGACAAGCGCTACTGTTTCGGGCTGGGAGTAGTCGCAGGCGGAATGTGGGGCGCCATGCCGGACTCCCACTCGTTCGAGGTGCTCACCAGGGAAGAAGCCAAGAAGATCATTCGCGACTACGACACCGAAGGGCTGGTTCACACGATCTGGACCGCGGTAACTCCGTTCGTTCTGGGTTTGTGCAACTGTGATCACGACTGCCTCGCTTACCGCGGGTACATCGAGAAGCGCGGTATGCCAAGCTTCTTTCGCGGCGAATCGCTCGGCGAGGTGGAAGTAGAGGCCTGTTCAGGGTGTAAAGATTGCGTCAAGCAGTGCCAGTTCGGCGCCATGTTCTATTCGTCCGCCCTGGGCAAAGTCTACATTGACCCCACGCGATGTTTTGGATGCGGAGTATGCCGCGCCGCGTGCCCGACTGCGGCGATCCACATGGCGCCGCGTGCCACTCACCCGACGGCGGCGAACGTCTGGCTGAACTATCCTTGAGTTGTCCGGGCCGGTAGCCGTGCGCCGCCCCTCGCAGTCCCCCCGGCCCGAATTGACCGTAATCCGATATGCGACGAAATTCAATCTTAAAGAAACATTCCTGTAACATTAGGGGTGCTATACTTTTGGCGTGCGTCCACGAGTCGTAATCATAGAAGACGAAAAAGATATCGTCGAGCTGGTTCGCTATAACTTTCGCAAAGAAGGGTTCGAGGTCGAGAGTTTCGGGCGAGGACACGAGGGGCTGGATTTTCTTCGCCGAAACACCGCTGACATCGTCCTTCTGGATATTCTCTTGCCGGACGATGACGGATTCAATATTTGCAGGCGTCTTCGCGCCGACGATCGCTTGCGGTCGCTGCCGGTGATCTTCCTCACAGCCAAGGGCGAGGAAGTAGATCGAGTTCTGGGATTGGAGATTGGCGGCGACGACTATGTGGTCAAGCCCTTCAGCCCTCGGGAACTTGTAGCGCGAGTCAAGGCGGTAATGCGCCGGCAAGAGCGGGTGGCGGAGCGAAGGGAGGTCGTCGAGGTCGGAAGTGTCCGGCTCGATACGCGAACCCAGGAGGTAACGGTCCGCGGCCGGGCGGTGCAGTTGAGCACCTTGGAATTCAAACTCCTTTTCCACCTGGCCTCTCACCCTCGCCACGTCTTCAACCGCGACCGGCTGCTGGATGAAGTCTGGGGGCGAGACCGCTTCGTGACCCCACGCACGGTGGACGTCCACATCCGCCGCTTGCGTGAGAAGATTGAACCCCTTCCCAACCGACCACAGTTTTTGCAGACGGTGCGCGGCAGCGGCTACCGGTTTTCCCCCCAGCCGCACGAAGGGGGAGAAGCAGCCTGAGCTTTCCTCCCATGATATAATCCGTCCGCTGTAAATCCCTTTACCTCAGGCCGACATGGTCTTCCGCAGCCCGATTTTCCGCAAGCTCTTGAGCGCAGCGTTCGTCTTGATCGCGCTGACCTTGGTCGTGCTCGATTTCAACCTGGCGCGATTCATAACCAGGCACGAAGTTCAGGCAACAGAACAGAGACTTACTACCGTGGCTATGGTGCTGACGGCTGAGGCCGCGAGTCTTCCGCCGGAGCGGTTGGAAGACTGGAGCAAGTCCGCTTCGGCGCGTGCCCAGTGCCGGGTCACGGTTATCGACCCTCAGGGCGTGGTTCTCGCGGAATCCGAACAAGACCCCGCGAAGATGGAGAACCACGCCAATCGTCCGGAGATCCAGGCAGCGTACCTGAATCGAGTGGGCAGCGCGATTCGGCGTAGTGACACGTTGGGCCGAGACCTTTGCTACCTCGCCGTCCCCCTCCAATTCCAGGGTCGCAGCGGCTACGTGCTGCGGGTAGCGGTGCCGATCGAGAACCTCGACGCAGCCATCTCGGAAGTACGTTGGCGAATCCTCACTGCTTCTGCAGTGGCGGCTTTGATTGCACTGCTTATTGCCTATTTTTTCTCCCGCTCCTTCACGCGCCGGATTGGAAGGTTACGCGCTTTTGCCGAGGGTCTGGCGAAAGCCAATTTCACCGAGGGCCCGCTGCCGGACGCAGACGACGAGTTGGGGTCGCTGACACGCTCCCTCAACTCGACGGCCTCCCAGTTACATGACCTCATCGAGCGCCTGGGCCTGGAGTCGGAGCGTCGCGAGGCGATTCTTACTAGCATGGTGGAGGGCGTTCTGGCGGTGGATCAGGACCTGAGAATCACCTTCTATAACACTTCCTTCGCCCGCACGCTCGGATTGCGTAGCGAGATCCCGGCAAGATCCCCTCTGGTGGAAATCGTCCGTGATCCCGTTCTGCGCGAGATTCTCTCGCGCGTCGTGGCCGGCGGCGAGACTCTTAAACAGCGATTGCAACTGCCAGCCGCCGAGGGCCGCGCCTTCGAGGTCCAGGCTGCGCCGCTTCGCGTGGATAAGGGTCGCGGCGCCATCGCGATCCTCCATGACATAACGGATCTGGAAAGGCTGGAACGTGTGAGGAAAGACTTCGTCGCCAACGTTTCGCACGAATTGCGCACCCCACTCACCGCGATACGCGGCTATACGGAAACACTGCTCGAGGGCGCCCTCGAGGACAAGGAAAACAACCGCAAGTTTCTTGAGATCATAAAGAACCACTCCGTGCGCTTAAATAGCATCGCCTCCGACCTCTTGGCATTATCCGAATTGGAATCCGGCAAGGCCGCTCCTGAGCAAGCTCGCGTTTCCGTCCGTCCGGCCCTCGAGGCCGCTCTGCGGATCGTCGAGGACGAGGCGCGCAGCCGTCGAGTCAAACTGATTTGCGGGCAGGTGGACGAAGTGAATGTCCTGGGAGATAGAGAGCGCCTGGAGCAGGCGTTTGTGAATCTCCTGATGAACGCGGTGAAATTCAACCGCCCCGGTGGTGAAGTGCGCGTCGGGGCTCTGCGCACCCTGGATGGCGAGGTGAGCGTCACTATCGCCGACAACGGCATCGGGATTCCCTCCGCTGATTTGCCGCGTCTTTTCGAGCGCTTTTATCGAGTCGACAAAGCGCGTTCGCGCGAAATGGGGGGCACCGGCCTGGGGCTCTCGATCGTTAAACACATTGTGGATCGAATGCACGGACGGATCACCGTGGAAAGTCAATTGGGCAAAGGTTCGGTGTTCATCGTCTTTCTGCCGGCTGCGTAGGAGAACGACTGGCAACGCCCTCGTTAGGCCCTTCCCAAGCTCGTCCTTGGCTGGGGCCTGGTTGGTTTAATGAGCGCGATTTCAGGTAGCCCTCGGAAGGGCGGGGCTTTAGCCCCGCCGTACGGTCGCAGGGCTCGGAAGGGCCTTCAGGCCCTGAAGCCGAGCCGTTTCGGGGGCTAAAGCCCCGTAATTACTTCGCGAGATTAGCGGCGGGGCTGAAGCCCCGCCCTTCCGCTTCCGACGAATAAGTTCGCTTACTAATTCAGCTAACCACTAGGGCGCCGAAGCCCTACCTTCACAGAGTCTTCGCCAAACTTTTAAGCACCGTTCATATTCACGTAACAGCGTGGCGCGAAACTGGTTCCGAGGGGCTTACACCATGCAGGAAACGATTACTGCCCTACTCGTGCACGACCGTCCGGAACCCATGGGGTTCATCAGGCGGGCCCTTGAATCCCAGGAGATCAAAACCCAAAGCGTGGGCACTTGCCGCGAAGCCCACGAACGCCTGTGGGGACGCCAAACTCCGCATTTGGTTCTGGTTGACCCGCGGCTCCCGGATGGATCGTGGGACAGCATCGTGGTTTCAGCGGCAGCGGCTCCGTCGCATGCCAACGTCATCGTGGTCTCCGATGTCGTCGACATGCCCCTTTACCTGGAATCGGTTCAGCGCGGCGCCTTCGACTTCATCGTTCCTCCCATGTCAATTCCGGACTTCAATTATGTCGTAAGGTCGGCGGTTGACAACGCGCTGCGGCGGCGGGGATCCGCACTGCACACTCCTGAAGTTCGAAGCTCGTGTCGGGCAACTCAAGTTCGTTGATTAAGTCCGGCTACGCGCCCTAGCCCCGAAGGGGCGAAAGGGAGTAGCCCAGGGCGTAAGCCCTGGGGAAAGCGAGAGCCTTCTCCCCCTTTCTCCCCCTCTCCCGGCCAGCGGGAGAGGGGGAAGGGGGTGAGGGGTGGCACCACAAACCCACGGCTTACGCCGTGGGCTACTCGCTTTCGCCCGCTCCGCGGGCTGATTTCATGAACGAACTTCCGTTACACGACACTAGAATTCGCCGATTTCACTCATCGTCTCCCAAGTTCGAGCCTTCTCCTTCCGCTCTATTGGCGAGTGTATTCCTTCTGGCGCTCCATCCGTGCGCTCATCTCGACCAAGGACTCATAGAGAGCGGGTGGTAATCCCGCCGCTGTGCGGAACTCGTCCAGGCTCCCGTTCCAACCTCCATGTGAATCAGGCTATAATATATCGAAGACGTAAAACGTAGTGGAAATGTGCTGCATCAAACCAGTTACTGCGCCGCAGCCACCTTGGCGGAAGGTGCATTCCGGAATATCCCGGTCATCGGGCCAAGTGCGGCCGTCCGGCGGGAACGCTGGTAACCACGGTGGATGGGCCACGTCAAATATTCAGGGAGAAATTGTAAGGAGGGTAGTTCTATGCGCGCTGAAACGCGAAAATTCCTGCGCGAGAATTTGTTAGGGTTAAGTCTCACTTTCATTGGTGTGGTGTGCCTGGCCATGTCAGGCCTGCTCTACGAAGGGCATCGTGTTTTCCCGCAATTCGCCCTGGCCGGCGGTGCAGGACTGGACGGACCGGACATCGAGGTTTTGGAGCGCCAAAACAAGGCCTACGAGCGAATCGCGGAGACGGTCACACCGGCGATCGTAGCCGTTCAATCGACCCAGGTCATCAAGATGCAACAGTCGCCCTTCATGATGGACCCCTTCTTCCGCCAGTTCTTCGGCAACATGATGCCGCAGTTTAATGTTCCTCGCGAGCAGCGAGAGCACGCGTTAGGAAGCGGCGTAATCGTTTCTGGAGACGGCTACATCGTAACCAATAACCATGTGGTTGCCAAGGCCACAGAGATTGAGGTTTTGCTCTCAGACCATCGAAGCCTGAAGGGCAAAGTGGTGGGTGCTGATCCCCAGACCGATATTGCGGTGGTCAAAATCAGCGCGTCGAACCTACCCGTCGCGCCGTTCGGCGACTCGGTCCAAATGAAAGTCGGCGACACCGTGATGGCCTTTGGGAATCCCTTCGGGCAGTATTTCACGGTAACAAGAGGGATCGTAAGCGCGCTGGGCAGGAACCTCGCCGACAGCGGGGATAGGCCCGAGAATTTCATCCAAACGGACGCCGCCATCAATCCCGGCAACTCCGGCGGGGCGCTCGTTAATGTGCATGGACAGGTCATTGGTATTAATACGGCCATCATCCCGGGGAGCAATGGCCCTGGCGGTGAAGGCAGCTTTATCGGAATTGGTTTCGCTATTCCCTCCAACACCGCAAAGCACGTCATGGAAGATCTGATCAAAACGGGTAAGGTATCCCGCGGGTATCTGGGCGTCAGTATCGGAAACTTGACCGACGCCTTGGCAAAACAGTTCAAGGTCCCGGACACGTCCGGCGCGCTGGTTGATGACGTAAATCGCGGCGGGCCTGCCGATAAAGCCGGGCTAAAGAACGGCGATGTGATTCGCAAATTGAACGGCCAGTCCATCGAAAGCAGGGATCAATTGACGGCGATGGTCACCGATATAAACCCGGGGACCGTGGTGAAGCTGGACATCCTGCGAGACGGGCAGCCGATGACCGTCAATGTAACGCTGGGAGACCGGCCGGCCAATCTGAGCTATGTAGCCGGCACGAGCAAAGCTCCAACGGAAGGAGCCCTGCGCGGAATTACCGTCCAGAACCTCACACCCGAACTTCGGGACCAGTTGGGACTGTCGCCGGAAGTGCACGGAGTCGTGATCACCGAAATTGATCCCAGCAGTCCCGCTGCGCAGGCGGGATTTCAGCAGGGTGATGTGATCGAGAGTGTCAACCGGCACCCGGTCAATTCGGTGCAGGACTTTAACCGCTGGGCGGCAGAGTCAAAGGGGCAGACGCTCCTGCGATACAACCGTCAAGGCAGCGGAGGCTATGTGGTGATCACTCCGGGCGAAGGCGGGGGCGACGACAATCAGTGAGGTCCGGCCGAACCGCACGTAGGGGGACGGCTTGCCGTCCCCCAAGTTCGTCGCACAGGCACTCTTGCCTGTGACGCTCCGTGAGTGGGAAATCCTGGGCACAGGCAGGATTGCCTGTGCTACCCCAAACGCGGGTGCGCGCGTGAAGAGGCTTGCCATGACGCTGGCGATTGGGGTTGTGGCAGTGCTTCTTCTGATTGTCGCCGTAATCCGACACTTCGAAAACTCCTTCATTTACTTCCCACCGCGTTTTCCGGAAGGATTTCAACCGACCCACGCATCCTCGCTGCCGGTGGAAGATGTCTGGCTGACCACCCGGGACAACATCAGATTGAATGGCTGGTACCTGCCGAATCCCGGCTCGGAAAAGGCGCTTCTGTGGTTTCATGGCAATGCTGAGAATATCGGCTATGGGCTCGGGCAAGCCGCATTCTACTCGCGTCTCGGAGTTAATGTGCTCGCGGTGGATTACAGGGGCTATGGGAGGAGCGGGGGTTCACCGGACGAGGCCGGTGTCTATCGCGACGCCGATGCCGCTTATGACTACTTGATCCGAGTACGTCACATCCAACCCAAGAACATAATTATTTATGGGCATTCGCTGGGTGGCGCCGTGGCCATCGACCTCGCCTCGCGACGCGAGTGCGGTGGGTTGATCGCGCAGAGTGCTTTCACCTCGATCCGGGACATGGCGCGACGCACGTTCCACATTCCGCTATTCGAATACGTCCCCAAGAGCCGATTCAACTCGCTGGCCAAGATTCAGCGGGTTCGGGCCGCTATCTTGATCGTCCATGGGACGCGCGACGAAACCGTCCCGTTCTCCATGGGGCAACGACTCTTCGCCGCAGCCCCCGAACCCAAGTTCTTCTTCCCGATCGAGGGCGCCGGGCACAACGACGTCATCGAGATTGGGGGAGATGTACTTCTAGAACGCTTCAAGTCCTTTTTGGAACGGCCCGCGGCCTAGAAGCTGTTCCAAGACCTTTCGTATCCGATTGCATCGGGGTTGGTCGACTACGTGCGAACCCGCGCTCCCCGGAGGGGAGCACATTTGGTAGCCGGGGGTGAAACCTCCGGAGGCGACCCCACACCCCGCCTTCGGCACCCCTCTCCCCTCAGGCGGGGAGAGGGGAAAGGGGGTGAGGGGGCGAGGTTTCCGGGGGCGTTGCCCCCGGCTACTCATGTCGAGCCCCTGCGGGGCTAAGCGCTCGAGCGGTGGTCGGGCGAGTGACTTACTTTGCCCATAACCCCGAGATGGCAATGGCCACTCCGATTAGCCCCGCCAAGCATCCGAGCTGCCAGAACAGCTTTCGACGTGTCAGTAAAGTAAGTGAGACCAGGACAATTCCCACTTCCAGGCAGACTTCGCCGAGGTCAAAACGGTTGGCCTGGTGCCTTTGAGTCGCCACTTCCCTTTCGAACTGCTGAGCCTCGGCCTGGATATCGTTCAAATCGCCCATGTAGCGCTTGATTTCGTCGCTGTACTTCTCTTTGAGTTTATCTGCGGCCCCCACGTCCTTCGCATTCGTAACGGAAAGGAAATCCAGAAACAGTTCGTAGGTGTGGCGGCGAATGTTTTTGGCCTGGAAATAGGCCCACTGGTCAGTGGCTTTGCTTTGCAGCAGCAATTCCTCAGTGTGGGCGCGATGGCTGAGGAGCGTGATGGCAGCCAGTACCACGGCAAGGATCGCCATCGATAGCGTAACCGGAACAAGACTCGGATCGCGTTGAGCCTCTTCTGCGTGTTCGTGCAACTCTTGAATCTCTTCGCTCATGAACAGCCCTCGGTGCTCTGGTTGTGTTGCGATAGAAAAGAGCCTACTACTAAGGAAGAATAACAGAAGGGCAGCCTGTGTGTCCTTATCAGAATTCGCCTTATAGTCGGAAAAACCGTTGGCTCGCACGCCGAATATGACGAGTTGCTTAGGCGGCTTTAGCCATGAAGGACGCCAGTGGTTAAGGAGGGCAGCCGGAAGGGGCGCCCGTAAAGTTCTATGATCCTGGGGGAGCGCCGGCGGGTTTTCCTGGTCCTGATGGCTTTTGGCCACCGGCGGGAGGGGTATTGGGAGCGCCGTGGCATTTCTTATATTTCTTGCCGCTCCCGCACGGGCAGGGATCGTTGCGCCCAATCTTCTCGCGGCGAATCACTTGCTGCGGCTTCTCTGCGCCTCCGCCGCCGACCATCTGCATCTCGGCCTGCTCGCGCCGTTTGCGGCGCTGGTACAGGCGGATCATTTCCTCCTGCTCTTCCGGAGTCTTCATCAGGAAGAGGAAGCGCAGCGTTTCGTCCTCGATTCTGTCCATCAAACTCTCGAAGATGTCGTAGGACTCGCGCTTATACTCAACCAGCGGGTCACGCTGCCCATAACCACGCAGGCCGATGCCTTCCTTCAAGTGGTCCATGGTCAGCAGGTGGTCTTTCCACTGCGCGTCCACGATCTGAAGCATGATCATGCGCTCGTGAAAGCGCATGCGATCCGCGCCCCAGACCGCTTCCCGCTCATCGTACCGCTGGTGGGCCAGATGCTTCAGCTCGTCGGCGAGCTGGTCGAGAGTCTTGGGGTCATACTTCTTCAGATCGTGTTGGCGCAGGTCGATTCCCAATCGGGTCCAGAACTCGGTGCGCAGGCCGTTCAGATTCCACTGGTCGGGATTCTGCGACTTGGGGCAAAACTCGCCAACCAGCCAGTCGACCATGCGGTCGCAAATTCCCTGAATGTATTCCTTCTGGTCTTGCCCCTCCAGTTGCTTTCCTTCCAGCAGTTGCCGGCGCAGGCCGTAGATGGTCTCGCGCTGCTTGTTCATCACGTCGTCGTACTCGAGCAGGTGCTTGCGCGATTCGAAGTTCTGCGCCTCGACGGCTTTTTGCGCGGCCTGGATGCGCTTCGAGATCATTCTCGACTCGATGGCGACGCCTTCTTCCATGCCCAGGCGCTCCATGAACTTTGAGACCCAATCCTTCGCAAAGATGCGCATCAGGTCGTCTTCGAGCGAGAGATAAAAACGCGAGGAGCCCGGGTCGCCCTGGCGCCCGGCGCGGCCGCGCAACTGATTGTCGATGCGCCGCGCCTCGTGCCGCTCCGTGCCCAGGATATGTAGCCCACCCAACTCGACTACGCGTTCGTGCTCGACGTCGGTCACGGTCTTGAAGCGGCTCACAAAGGCGTTCCACTTCTCTCGCCACTTCGAATACTCCTCGACGTAGGCCTTATAGATCTCGTCCGCGGAGCCTTCCGGCGGGCGCTCGGGCGGCTCGGGATTGATGCCCTGCTCGCGATATTTCTCCGGCAACTTGCGGAATTCCTCCCGCGCCATGGATTCCGGATTGCCGCCCAGCAGGATATCCGTGCCGCGCCCGGCCATATTGGTCGAAACCGTTACCGCTCCCTCACGGCCGGCCTGCGCCACGATGTGCGCTTCGCGCTCGTGCTGCTTGGCGTTCAAGATGTTGTGCCGCACCTCCTTCAAGCCCAGCACTTCCACCAGACGCGCGAGAGGACAACGTATTTCGATCAAGTAATCCAGCATCGGCAGGTGTTTCTCATCCGCATGCTGGAAGAGTGTCGCAATGCGTTCTGCGGAAGCATCATCGATGGAGGGAAGCTGATGAGCGTGGTAATCCTTGGGAGCCCGTTTCAGGACGGCTTGGAGAAAAGCGGTGCGCGTTCCGTTGCCGCCCGCCACCATTGGCTTGTAGCGGTCCTCGCTGAGCATCTTCTGGATTGCGGTGGCCGGAACTCCCGCGCGCACCAGCCATTCCACGGCCGGCCCATGGTGCGACCCGGCCAGTTGCTCCGCCCAGATGCGCAGCTTGGGCCCGTCCAGGCCCGCTTGCCGCGCCAACTCCTGGAGCCGCTGCGGGGCCACGCCGGCCTTCTTCAGCGCCGCGCTCAGCCGCTCCGACTTTTCGATGGCGATGCTGCCCACCAGGACCGGCTGCCCGCGCAGGTGATATTCCTTGATCTCCTCGATCGAGGCATTGAATTTCTCCCGTTCGGTGCGATACACCACGTCCGGAAACTCGTGCCGGATCAGCAGCTTGTTGGTGGGGACAACCACGATTTCGAGTTCATAAATCTTCTCGAACTCAGCAGCTTCGGTCTCCGCCGTTCCGGTCATGCCGGCAAGCTTATCGTACATGCGGAAGTAGTTCTGGAAAGTGATGGTGGCCAGCGTCTGGTTTTCCTTCTCAATCTTAACGCCTTCCTTGGCTTCAATGGCCTGGTGAAGCCCGTCGCTCCAGCGCCTCCCCGGCATCAGGCGGCCCGTGAATTCGTCCACGATAATGACTTCACCCTCTTTGACCACGTAATCGCGGTCCAGCTTGAAGAGGGTGTGAGCTTTCAAGGCCTGTTGCAGGTGGTGGACGTACTCCATGTTGGCAGGGTCGTAGAGGTTCTCGAGGCCCAGCAGCTTTTCCGCTTTGGCGTTGCCGGAATCCGTAAAGGTGGCTTGCTTCATCTTCTCATCCACCTCAAAATCGACGCCTTCCTGGAGGTGGGGAATAACCTTGCCGATCTTGTAGTACTTGTCCGTGGACTCGTCGGAGGAGCCGGAAATAATGAGCGGGGTGCGCGCCTCGTCAATCAGGATGGAGTCGACCTCGTCGACAATCGCGTAGTGATGCTGGCGCTGCACGTAATCCACCAGGTCAAACTTCATGTTGTCGCGCAGGTAGTCGAAACCAAATTCGTTATTGGTGCCGTAGGTCACGTCGGAACCGTAGGCGGCGCGGCGCTCTTCGTCCTCCAAGTCGTGGACAATCACGCCCACGCTGAGGCCCAAGAGCCGATAAATGGGGCCCATCCAGCCCGCGTCGCGCCTGGCCAAGTAATCGTTCACCGTTACCACGTGGACGCCCTTACCCTCGAGCGCGTTCAGGTAGACGGGGAGAGTCGCCACCAGCGTTTTGCCCTCGCCGGTCTTCATCTCGGCGATCTTTCCCTCGTGCAGCACCATGCCGCCGATCAGTTGCACGTCGAAATGGCGCATGTTGAGGGTGCGGCGCCCCGCCTCCCGGCAGACCGCAAAGGCTTCCGGCAACAGGTTGTCCAGCGGTTCGCCGTTCGCGATCCGCTCCTTGAACTGTGCCGTCCGGATCGGAAAATCGGCGTCCTTTAAGCCCTGCATCTCAGCTTCGAGCGCGTTGATTTCAAACACACGCTCGCTGAGGCGCTTCAATTCGCGCTCGTTCTTGGTGCCGATCACCTTGCCTAAAGCGATTTGTAAAAAGTTCCCCATAGTTCAGTGCAGCCACTGCGCGGTGCGCGAATGGCAGGCATGTTCTATTTTAAGGCCCCAACCCAACATTGACAAGGAAGGACCGCACGACGTGCCTGGTCCTACGGTCTGCGGCTCTGCCGCACTGCCTTGCGGAAAGGCTTCGCCTTTCCGGCGTCTGTCTCATATCTTTTTCCTTAGTTGAGGCTGCGCCTCAACCGGCGAGGCGTGGCCTCGCCGAAAACTGGCAAGTGACTAGCGAAGGTCCGGAAAGGCGAAGCCTTTCCGCAAGACGGAGCGGCACAGCCGCATTTGACAATCAAACGAAATGCAGAAACCCCAATGGCCCCGCTACTTCCAGTTATAGCTCGTTAACAAATCCCCTGTATCGCTGACCAGCAATAAGGCTGCGCGGCCCGGCTCGAGCTTGCCGGAGAAGACTTTCCCGCTCCGGTTGTCGCGGAAGGAAATTTCCGGCGAGGTCGATTCCGAAGTCAGCACGTAGAGTGTAGCGTGTTCGAACTCGGTGGGGCAGATCAGCATTCCGGGATCGGTCGTCTGGGTGGAATAAGCCTCCGCCACTTGAGCGCATTGCAATGCGTAGCGGTAGACATCGCCGATGACTTTGAGATTGTCGTTGAGTTCCAGCGGCAGGGTCACAACCAGAACATGGCCCTTGCCCAGCGGCTTCTCGAGAAAAGTCTGATCGTGAGGGAGAATCGCCTGTTCCAGGAATGTCGTCTTCTCACCCGAAAAACTCAGCAAGCCTTTTCCGCCTGGCCAGGAGATGGAGTTCTCACGCCGCATAAGGAAAGCGTGGTGAAGGTCGAGTTCCAGTTGGACTGCGCGCTCCGTCGCGTGGAAATGTTCGTCGTTATCGAAACTCCCTGTGACCAGCAGCGTGGCGCCGTCGCGGACTTTTGCCAGGATGGCCTGCCAGGCCGGTTCAGTAAGGGTCCACGGAGAAGGAAGCAAAATGAGCTTGGGATTGCCCAGCGATTGAATCTGATATTCGCCCACCGCATAGGCGGACGACCGCGCGTATTGGTAAAGCGCCCGGACCGAGTTCTGCTGGGCTTCGAGAGCCGTGGAGTTGAACACCGAAAGTTGCAGGGATTGCGGCAGCACCAGGGCGACTTCCGGCAGCTTCAACCCCATGGCATGGGGCGCAGCCTCAGCGGCGAACTTGCCCATGTTACGCATGACATCTTCCCAGGTCTTGTCGGAACCGTCGCTGCGCTTCATGCCGAAGTCGGCGCCCAATCCCCACTCCCATTGCAGCGAGCCGCTGCTGGCGGCGGCGAAGCCCAGCGCCCACTTGCGCTCGACGAGGCCCAAGGCCGTCAGCTCGTCGTATCTCTGTTCCCCGTCCGGCCGCCACACCGGCTGGTAGCCCGTCTCGCCGACGAAGTTCGGAACTCCCACGCGCTTGGCGACCACGGAATCCCAGAGCAGCGCGTCATCACGCCAGTAGGTGTGATTGACCGTGAAGTCAACGCCGGCGTCGGCGAAGAACTGGTTGAGCACGCGATCCGCAACGCCACCCTCGTCCTGGCCCACGTCCACTAGTTGCGCGCTGCCCGTGGAGCGGATTGCCGCCACCATCTTGCCCACCCAGCGGCGAAACATCTCCTGCGCGAACAGGTTGTAATCGACGGCGCGGACCAATCGAGGATTGCCATAGCGCTCATGCGAAAGGTCTTCCTGCCCCGGCAGGGGAATCGCCTGGAAGCTGCCCAGTTCCTCGGGGGTCACGTTCCAGGCGCGCGCCAGAACGTCGAGCTTCCCGTACTTCTCCGCCAACCAGGCGCGCCATGCGGCAAGCTCCGTCGGATCGTTGTTGGGAGTGTTGCCGCGCCACAGCCGTTTAGGGTTCGAAAAACTCGGCTCATTGATCAAGTCCCAGCTCAGGTGCGGCACGTCCTTGAATCGCCGGACGATCGAGAGCGTGTAGTTCTGCTGGGCGCGAATGGCGATGGGATCCGTGTAGGGGTTAGAGCCTGGACCGGTGAGGAGCGATTCCTCGCCGGGATGGCGCATAACGGTCTGCGGGTCGAAAGCACAGAATGTGAAGTTGACGTGAATATGATGACGCGCCGCTGAAAGAAGAAACGCCTCCAGGTTGCGCAGGAAGCGCTCCTTCACCTGGCCGGATGTGCCGTCGAAGATCTCCAGATGATCGAGCCATACGCCGGTGCGGATGAAGCTGACGCCGTGCCGCTCCATGTCGGCAAAGTCGCGCTCCCACACCCAGGCGTTGCCCGCTCCATGAAATCCCCAGCCGTAGCCCTCGGTCGTGAAGTAGTTGGTGCCGAAGGGGAAAAAGGGAGCGCCGTCTCGAGTCAAGAAATCACCCTTTACGCCATAATGCGGCGCGGAGTGCAAGAGCGCCTCGTCCCTGACCCAGAAGCCGGTTTGGTAGTACTCCTGCGGCTTGCCGCTGTCTTCATAGGTGGCGTGGACTTCGTAAAGTCCCGGCGCGAGCGATTTCTGATCTTCAAAGGCGACCGCCTCGTCCACCGCATCTCCCCCGCATTCCACGCGACGCGTGGCGAGAACCCGGCCATCAGCCTGCAACTCGATGAGCACTCTTCCCGATTGCTCCTGTCCTAGACGCTGCTTGCGAAGGTTCGTCATCCGCACCACGATCTGCGGGATCTCGCCTGGCAGCAGCGTGGCGTTTTGCATCTCGACACGAAAGGCCGTTGCGCCCCGGCGGGCGTATTCAGTGGCTTCTTGGAGCAACGTAACGGCTTCCGTCGAGGTCCAGTATGCGGGCTCAGGCTCGAAGTTCAGCATTACGACACGCGCGCCCAAAAGTCTCGTTTCACCTTCCAGGCTCGTGAAATCCGTGGCCACGACCGGCGCCGCCACTCGTTCGCCGGCAGAGTCCTGGAGATAACCCAGGCCGCGGCCCACGCGCTCAACGACAAAGACCCGCTTCGCTTGAACGTCGCCGCCCGAAAGCGTGGCGTCCTTCCATACGAATTTTAGCCGGGTCGCGAGCGGCGCCTCGTACGTGTGCTCGATGCCGATCTCGCGCGAATATGCGGTTTCAGACGGTCCCGCCACGAACCGGTCCCCCTCGCTCCATACGGGGATCGTAAGAGCGCGGCCCCCTATCACCAGCAGGTTCCCGCCGGTTTCGAGATACCTACGGATGGCAGCCCAGTCGTCCCTTGGAACCGCAGAGCCATAAGGCAGAACCAGCAACTCAACTTCACGCCAGTTTTCTGTCTGGTTTAGCTCATTGAGGTCCACGAACTCCGGCTGCATGCCGTCCAAAGCTTTGCGCAAGGTTTCCTGCGGCACAGGCTGGCTTTCAAGGGTAGGAAATCCGTTTTGCCATAACACCACCACCTTGCCGAATGCAGAACTCGCTGAAACGCATAATGCCAAGGCAATAATTATCTTCACGATGCTTCGCATATTTCGGATCCTCGGAATGCCCGACTCGCTCGGCACGTGATACGCACCGATCAGCACAGTTTCGAGCCCTCGAAGATACGCCTTTCCGTGCCACGGGGCAACCCTTACCCCACTCGGTCCGTAACCCTCCCGCTGTAGGGGGGCGGCTTGCCGTCCCCGCATTTCCGCTGGCCCCGACGAGGGTAGGGCAAGCCCTACCCCTACGGCACAGACAGTTAGAGGCCCAAGGCCGCGCGCGTCTCCGGGCCCACGACGCCGTCGACGTACAGATTCTTTTGCTGTTGAAACTGCCGGACGGCCGCATCGGTCTCCGGACCGAAGCTGCCGTCGACATCGACTTGAATTCCCGCCTGGACCAGTGCTCGCTGAAGCGCTGTTACGCTATCACCCTGCAGGGGAGGCGTCTGGAGTTGGAGTGTCACCTGGTTCGGGGATTGGGGAGGGGCCTGTGTCGGCGCTGTGCCCGACAGTATCTCCTCTGTGATCGAGATTCCCCGCACAGTGAGCGACAAAGGCAGGTCCCACTGGCTGTCGCCGATGAGTTCGAGATATGCATCCATCCTGTACACCGTAGGCGGCAAGGAAGCATCGGAATTGTTTGCCAGCCAGTTCCTTCGTTCGGTTACGTAGGCGCTGATCCAAGCTTGCTCTCCAATCTGGCTTACCGTGCCGTGATTGGCATTGGTTCGGTCTCGAATGGCCGGCCAGGAACCCTGAATATGGCTGTCGTAAACTACGCTTGTTCCCAACGCGGAATTCAACCCTACGTTGGCCGCGGCCTGCACGCTGGTATTCCAGAAATTCTGGTCGAAGAACGAGTCCTGAACATCGTGCATCACCGGGTCGTCGCCTGCTGACTGCAGCAGACCGCGAAAAGTCATATCCGTGTCGAGGGTGAGGTCGGGAACGGCAAGGCGCGGAAGGTACGGATTGAGCGCGGTGGCGAACTGCGCCCCCGGCGCCGCGCAATAGGCCTTGATCAGGAGGTTCAAATTGCCGCTGGCCAGCGTTGCCTGAGAACGGCCATAGGTCAAGTGTCCCGTGTCACCTGCGGCCAGTGTGACACTTCCGTAGTGTCCCTGCGCGGTGCCAGTTTCGAAGATGTTCACTACGGCTTGCGCGGCTTTCTTCTGCAAGTCGGTAAGCATTTCGGGCCTCCTTTTGGATTTAAGTATGGTGAGTAGCGCCAGAGTCAAGAGCTATAGGCTAGCAGGTCCGGCGGGCGATGTCAACAAAAAAGTGAACGCCGGATCGAGGGTATGTCCTTGTGACCTCACCCTTACATGGCCGGCCGAACCCGCCGCTACTTCAGGTCTTCGGGCTTGTCCGCCAAGCGGCCCAGCATATCGTAAATCCGTATCACTGCCTGGTCGAGCATGCGCTCGCCCGCTCCGACCGCAATGTAGGTATCGGAATCAGCGCCGCCGTAGCCGCCTTCCGCGGCGGCCCGAATCGTGGGGAAATAGTCCAGGTAGCCATTTGCGTAGCCCACAAAGAACGCGTCACGAACCGGGCAGCGGTTACGCCAATTGATTTGGAAGTCAACAAAAGGCTCTCCCGGGAGGCCCACCAAAGCGATCGTCCGGTCGATCAGGACCGTGGTCACCGGCACAGAGAGTTCGCGCCGCGGGTTGTCGCTGTCCAAAAGGTCGGCATGATCCTCATAGATTCTCGCTCCGTAGGTTGCCAGCATCCCCTGGCGGAATTTTTGCGCATCCCAGCGGACGGGAAAAGTCATAACGTCCTCGCTAAATTGCAAGCTGGGCTGGGCGGCAGGGACTGTGTTGATCGTCTTCGCCACCCGCGCAGCCTCCAGGCCCAGTTGCTCGCCGGTCCAATCACGCTTCTTGACCGCTCCCTCAGCCAGGGGAGTCGTGGCGTAATAGGGATTGATGTCGCCGTCCCCGCCTTGTAGGAAGAGGCACAGCGGAGAACCGCCGCTCTCGCTGCCCACCGCGTCCTCGACGGTCCGCGCCATCACGCTCACATAATCGGCCGAATACTCAAGATTGTCAGGGCCAAAGACGACCGGATGGCAGGCGTAGTTCACCAGGATGGCGAGCGGCTTGCCCGCAGCCGTATCGACGCGCAGCACCGAGACCGTAGGATCGACCGGGGAAGTCGGTATCTTGTCGGGATTCGTCCAGAACATGCTCACGGTCCCGTCGGGGAACACGCGGCGGCGGTTGTAACCGATGTACGCGCGCCCGTACCCCGTTCCCAACCGCGCTTGCGTGAGGTGTGCGCAGGCCTCGGCAACGGCGCCGGCGATCCTGTCGAGGTCGGCGGCCTCCCAGGAAGGCGGGCGGTTTGAGGGGTACTCGTCAACAATGCTAGGACCTGAGTGGGTATGCGAAGCGGTGATAAACAATAACGAAATCCCGCTGGTTTTCGCCAGACGCTCCCGCAAACTGGCAAGAGAGGCGGGCCCGAAAACACGGCCCAGGTCGAGTGTAACCAGCGCCAACCGTTTTCCCTCCGCCTCGAGCACTACGACCCGCGCATATAGGGGGTCTAACGTTCCCGTAGCAGGCTGCGTGCGATCGAAGTAACCATACATGGGCAGGCCCGGCGGAGGCGTAATATCCACTCGCGCCACGCCTGCTTTGAAGTCCGAGCCGAAGACAGTGCAACTCGCCAACAGCATCAGGAATAATGCGCTGCGTGCAAGACTCGAGATCCGGGACATAACCGCTCCCATCGTTGAGATCGTATCGCCACGTTAATCAGAATCCCCTCTAGGGGCGGTGCGCGAACCGCCCCTACGTTCCTCATTCGTGAATTGGATTGCGCATCAGGCTCCCATTGTATATGCTGGCGGCGAATCGGAGGGAGTGAAATCGGTTCGACAAGGCGGCGCGGTAATGGTAACCAGCGAGCAAGTTTATGAAGTTTTGCGAAACTGCTACGACCCCGAAATCCCGGTCAACCTGGTGGACCTGGGATTAATTTACGACGTGAAGGTAGACGACGACAACGTGGACGTGGTGATGACCCTGACGGCACGGGGCTGTCCCGCACACAGCTTCATTAGCGAACAGGTGAGGCAGGAGGTGGCGAAGATTGCCGGCGTTAAGTCTGCCAGCGTGCATGTGGTGTGGGACCCGCCGTGGAACATCAGCCGCTTGAGCGACGCAGCGAGAAAACAGCTTGGTATGGGGTAGGTGTCGGGTGCCGCTGGCTGGCGCATCAGAGCGTAGCCCTGCGGTGCGCGACGTCGCCGGTCACCCTCCTGGCCCCCCTGCGCTCATAGGCTTTCGCCCTTGGCGGGCTGACCGGAAAGCAGGAATGTCTTCGGATACGATCCCTTACCGCAGATTTTGAAAGATCCGAAATCCTTGCACCATTCGCCCTCAGAAACAAGCGGGTGGGTTTCAACCCACAGTCGAAGCTTATTAAGGTCAGCGATGCTGATGCGTCGATCCCGCATCCTGTCCATCAGGTGTTGGCGGATTGCGGGTGGGAGCTTGTTCCAGGTTCCAAGGGGGGGCATCAGTCGCCAAACACCATGCGGCCCAGATCGTCGCCGAGGCGAGCAACGTCTTTAGGATCGGTTGCCGCACGGTAACGCTCGGCGAGTTCAAAGAACTCTTTTTGTTTGCGCTTCTGGGCCTCGATCCCCTCTTCCACAAGCTCAATGATGATCCGGTTGGCGCTCAGGCGTCGTTGCTTGGCCAGGCTCCGCACATGCCGCGCCGTGTCTGCCGGAAGGCCCACGGTCTGGCGAACGACTTTGTTAGAAGCACGCATGACACCATTATACACCAAAATGGTGATGCACGTTCCACGCCGTGCGAAATCGCCAGGTTAACGATAGTGGCGCAGGCCTGTTCCCTATTCCCTGATCAGGTTGCGCAGTAAGAACAGCATGTTCGCCGGCCTCTCCGCCAAGCGGCGCATGAAGTAGGAGTACCACTGGTGCCCATACGGAACGTAGAGGCGCACTCGTTCCCCTTGCCGGACCAGCTCGCGCTGCAAGTCGCGGCGAATCCCGTACAACAATTGAAACTCGTAGCGGTCAGGGGGGATATTGTGTGCGCGGGCGTACTGCCGTGCCTCAGCAATCAGGCGTTCATCGTGCGTGGCAATGGCGTGATAGATGCCGCTCGAGAGCATCTTCGCCATTAACCGCGAGTAGTTCTGGTCCACATCCTTTTTGCGGTGAAAGGCGATTTCCCGAGGCTCATCGTACGCCCCTTTGACCAGACGTATCCGCGCCCCGCGCTTCAACAACTCTTCCACGTCCTTCTCACTGCGGTAAAGATACGACTGGATGACGACGCCCAACACGTCCCGAGGCGCATTAACGTTTCGGAAAACCCGTAGCGTCGATTCCGTGAAAGCCGAACCCTCCATATCCACGCGCACGAAATTGTGATGCCGGGAGGCGCAGTCCGAGATCATGGTCAGATGGCGGCAGGCCAACTCTTTGTCGATCGCGAGACCCAGTTGCGTCAGCTTGACGGATACGTGGGAATCCAACCCTTCCGCCGCCAAACGGTCGAGCAGCCGCACGTAGGCCTGGCAAGCCGCTTCCGCTTCCGCGGCTTCCTGAACGCTCTCACCCAACAGGTCAAGCGTCACCGTGAAGCCCTCGGCATTCAGTCGCCGGATCACTTCGAGCGCCCCTTCCAACTCTTCCCCCGCGATGAACCGCGCCGCCATACGGCGTCCCAAGGCGTGGCCTGTGAGGATTTTCTTGGGGGTTCGTTTCTGAGAAAGGTAAATCAGGATGGGACGGAGCATTCGCGTAGGTTCCAGGTGTCAGGTTTCAGGTGTCAGGGGAAAGCACCAGGTATCAGTCCCCTGACACCTCAGCCCTGGCACCTGGCACCTTCTATTCAGTGTTCCGCTTCCAAAAACCGTTCCGCGTCAATTGCCGCCATGCAACCGGAGCCTGCCGCAGTGATGGCTTGACGATAAATATGGTCCTGGACGTCCCCTGCGGCGAAGACGCCGGGCACGTTAGTCTTGCTTCCTTCGTGCGTAATCAAGTAGCCCGTCTCGTTCATCTCGAGCTGTCCGCGGAACAGCGAGGTGTTAGGCGAGTGGCCGATTCCAATGAACACCCCGTCGCAGTCCTTGGTTGTTTCGTCCCCGGTTTTGGCGTCCTTGAGCTTGATTCCCGTCACCTCGCCCCGCTCCACGTCCAGAACATCCGACACTTCCGAATTCCAGACAAACTTGATCTTGGGGTTGCGGAAAAGCCGGTCCTGCATAATCTTGGAGGCGCGTAGCTGGTCGCGGCGGTGAACAATGTTCACTTGATTGGCGTAACGGGTGAGAAACAGCGCGTCTTCAGCGGCCGTGTCTCCGCCACCCACTACTACTACTTCCTTCCCGCGATAAAAGTATCCGTCGCAAGTCGCGCAGGTCGAGACGCCGTGGCCGAGCAGCTTGCGCTCCGAATCCAGCCCCAGCAGCCTTGCCGAAGCGCCGGAAGCAATGATCAATGTGCGCGTCTCGACCGTCTCGCCTTCCGCTTCAATCACGAAGGGTCGCCGGGCCAGATCAACTCGAGTGACGTGGCCTTCCTTGAACTCGGCGCCGAACACCGAGGCTTGGTTTTGCATGAGTTCGATCAGCTTCGGGCCCTGCACGCCTTCGGGAAAGCCGGGAAAGTTCTCGACCAAGGTCGTCAAAATCAATTGTCCGCCGGCCTCCAGGCCACGGATAACCAAAGGCTTCAAATTGGCGCGGGCGGAATAAATTGCCGCCGTTAATCCCGCGCACCCGGAACCTATAATCACCACATCGCGCATAGCTCACGTTTCTCCCTTAGCGAACTGCAAAACCGCAGTCGCTTATCTTACTCCCTGAAAATAAGTTCGCACAACGTGTTTTGCCGTTGCGCCCGAGTCGGATTTGATGCTACAAACGTATATCCGTTTCACCTACGACGTGATCATCGGCAACATCACAGGAGTCGTGGCAAAGCCGGCCTTAAAAGCATGCGGGGGATGAGCTTTTTAACCGCTCGCAGGCAGGATGGGTTCATCCATGGATGCAGTGGTCTTAGAGGGAGTTACCAAGCGCTTTGACACGCTGACGGCGGTCGATCATCTGAGCCTGCGAATCAGGGAAGGCGCTGTGTTCGGACTGTTAGGCCCTAACGGAGCCGGCAAGACCACCTCACTCCGCATGGTCATGCAGGTTTTGATTCCTGACGAAGGATCCATTCAGGTGCTCGGGGAACCCCTCAGCCAACGCAGCCAGGACCGCATCGGCTACCTCCCTGAGGAACGCGGCCTCTACGCCAAAATGAAGGTGGGAGAACACCTACGTTTTCTTGGAGCCTTAAAAGGACTTTCCGAGGCTGAGGCCATGAAGCGCGCCCGGTCGTGGCTGGAACGTCTGGAACTATCCGAGTGGATACAGAAGAAGGTGCAAGATCTCTCCAAAGGAATGCAGCAGAAAGTGCAGTTTATCGCCGCGGTCATTCATAAGCCTGCGTTGTTGATTCTGGATGAGCCTTTCGCCGGACTCGACCCCGTGAATGCAAGCTTGATTAAAGACATCATGCTGGAGTTGCGCGAGCAAGGTTCCACCATCATTCTTTCCACTCATCGCATGGAGCAGGTGGAGATGATGTGCGACGCGATATGCCTGGTCAACAAGGGCTCGAATGTTCTGAGCGGGGAACTGCGCGCCATCAAACAGTCTTACGGGAAAAACACCTTGCGCATCGAGTACTCAGGAGATGGGGCCTTTCTGGAAGGTACAGGCCTGGTCGAAAAAGTGAATCACTTTGGAGCGGTCGTGGAGGCCCGGCTCAAGCCGGGCGCAGATCCCCAGGAAATCCTCAAGGCGGCGGTCGAGCGCGCCGTGCGCATCAACCGCTTCGAACTGGTCGAGCCGCCGCTGAACGATATCTTCATTGAAAAGGTTGGCGCGGTCCCCGCCTAGTGTCGGTAGTGATCTATAGTTGCGTTGCTGAAAAAAAGAGAAAAGTGAGCAAAAGTGTACAGACGTGTTGTCTGAGCCGTTATTATATTTTTAACACACCCAGGAAGGCTTGCCATGAAGTCCGAACATGGGCCCCCGCTCCGATGACAGGGGCCCCTCTCCACGTTTGGGCAGTGTCTTAAGGTGGCGGTCCCTAGTTTCGCCGTGCTTGACAGCGCCAGTCGTGCTGCGCCATTCTGATGGGCGATGCGGCTTTCCCCAATTTCCATTGCCTGCCCTCAGTGCGGATCCAAGGATGTGCTTTACTCCTGCCAGCCTACGTGTTGTTTCAACCACGTCTGCAACAATTGCTATACGACTTTCGAGCTCGAAACCACCAAGGTGGGTGAATTGCAGGATCCTTTCACGATGCCTCCCGATCCCGAGGCTTCGAATCCCACCGCTCCCTGCGCGCGCTGTGGCGAAGCTAAAGTGTTTGCCATTGCGGATACCCCAGAGCCTGCATACTTCTGTATATCGTGCAAGGCGCTCCTCACGCTGAGTCTTACCGAAATCGCACCGGGACAATAAGATTGCCGATGGTCGATGGGCCGTTACGTGGCGGATTGCCTGGGATCAGACACCCTCTCCCCGGGGAGAGGGTGTCGCGCTCCGGCGTCGTCATCAGCCGGAGCGTGACGGGTGAGGGGTCGTTTGCTGGGTTCGGAAGAAACCCCTCACCCGACCTGCGACGGCTGGTGAAAACGCCGCCGCAGGCCACCCTCTCCCCAAGGGCGAGGGCTATCGATCCGTTACTACGCCCTGCCGCAGCAGACGCCGGGCGGGATCGGGGAGCCGTGCGGGCAGGTGCGAGGATGCGCGAGAAAGATGCAGATTTTCTCGGTGACCTGCGGACTTAGCGTGTGCTCGATGCGCAGAGCGTGCTCGTCCACCACGTCGTTGTCGATGTCGAAGGTATCATGAAGCAAGCGCTCGGCTAGGCGGTGGCGGCGGAGAGCGTGCATCGCACGCGGCTCGCCGAGCTTGGTGAAAGTGATTTCGCCACCCTCGACGCGGATCAACCCCTCCTGCGCCATGCGCATAAAGATAGCCCGGTTGGGCATGAATTCGGGCACCTCCTCGGCGCTCACCACACGCTTCCCGGCATCTTCCTGGGCGTGCCATATGGCTTTGAGAAGGTTGTCAACCAGCTCAACTTCCGCGGCGGGCAGAACCGAAGGCGCGGCCAATCGGCCGTGATGCAGTTCGATGTGACGCTCCGCCCTGCGACCCACCTCCGCATCGTGCGTCACCATGACAATGGTGTGACCCTCGCGATGCAATTCCGTGAGTAATCCCAGAACCAGCGTTTCGTTCACCTCGTCCAGGTTGCCGGTCGGCTCATCGGCCAGGATCAGGTTAGGCTGATTGATCAGCGCCCGCGCCACGCAAACGCGCTGCTGTTCGCCGCCCGAAAGCTGCGAGGGAAGATGCCGCAGACGATCCGCCAAGCCGACGTGGCGCAACGCTTCCGCAGCTTCCTCCTCGTCGGCGAGGCTGTGAAAATACTGGGCCAGCATCACGTTTTCGACCGCGGTGAGGTAAGGAACCAAGTGAAACTGCTGAAAAATGAACCCGACTCTTTCCGCACGGAAACGCGCGAGTTCACTCGAGCGGAGGCTCGACAATTCGCAGCCTTCGATTGAGACGCGGCCGCTGGTCGGGGAATCGAGGCAACCAAGGATATTAAGCAGAGTGCTCTTGCCGGAGCCGGAGGGGCCCATGACGGCGATCCATTCTCCCTTCTCCACGCTGAAAGTCACGCCTCTCAGCGCTTCGACGGAATCGCCGTATTTCTTGCTCAAATCTTTTACTTCTATAAATGCCAACCTGCTAATCTCCCTTCAGAACCACCGCAGGCTGAGTTGTCCGCACCACGCCAACCAGAAACACCGCGGCCACAAGCGCCAGCAGCGTGGCAAGGCCACAAACCAGGGGCAGAGTCCACCAAAGCACGTTGAGCGTAACCCCGAAAAGGCGGTGCGCAAGCCCTAATGCCCAGAAACTGCCGATGACGAAGCCGATGCACCCTCCCGTTGCGCCAAGCGCGGCGCCTTCCGCCAGAAACAGCTTCATCACCCCGAAATCGCTTGCCCCAAGGGCCTTCATCACGCCGATATCCTTACGCCGTTCGAGCGCGATAGCCGTCATCGTCGCCGTAAGGCATATTACGATGATAACTAGAATCAAACCCGTTACCGCCAGAAGAAACCATCGAATGACGCCCAGGACCCTCCCTTCAGAGTAAACAATCTGGCGAATGGGACGAATATCCACCCCGGGAAGGGCTTTCGACATTTCTCGAATTGAACGTTCGATTTCTCGTGTATCGCCCTCGAGCCGGAGCTGAATCAGGCTGATCCGGCCCGTCATCCCCATAACCTTTTGCAGTTCGCCGAGAGGAAGAAAGACCTGATCCTCTTCCGATGATCCAGTCTTGAGAACCGAATCAAGGCGGCAGTCGACGGCGGCTGCAGCGCCCCCGGTATTGAATGGGGCCAACGGGCCAAGGTGGATCGTATCTCCCGCCGCAATTCGAAGGCGCGAGGCGAGGTGTGAACCCACAACGCACTCGAGCGTGGTGGCGCGGGCACTCTTGCCTGCGCCCGCCGCATGGGATGCGTCAGTACCAGTCGCAGGCAGGAGTGCCTGCGCTACGTGGGTTTCGCGCCAACCCGGGTTCATCCGGATCATGGCTGCCAAGTCCGTTCCAACGGCCACGACGTTTACAAAGTCCGGCGAGCGCGGGTCAGCCGGAATGCGTTCGAGGCGCACGACGACGTAAAGCACCGGCAGCGCCGCGAAGCCCTGACCTTGCCGGACAATCTCATGTACCGAGTTCAGTACGGCTTGGTCCATCGTGCCACCCCACCCCCGATTTCCTTCGTTAGTAGGGGAATCAGGGGAGCCTGTCATTCTGAGCCCGCCGCCTTTTGCGGGCGATGAATCTCCGCAGTTGCCGCTTGCACTCGCATCGGCGCGGAACTGCAGTGATCCTTCGCTCCGCTCAGGATGACAGGGCCTGGGGGAAGAAACCATTTCGTCGGTTGGAGTGAATGAAGCAGAGGAGCCCGGCGCCAGCACCACGTTTGCCCCGTAGCCGCGAAACTCCTGCGTCATCTTGCGGCGAACGCCGCCGTACAGATTGAGCAGCATCGATATCACCGCCGCCCCGACCATCAAGGAGAGAAGCGCCAGGATGGCCTGAGGACGCTTGACAGACAACGCCCGCCACCACAGACGCAACGGAGCGCCACCCTTTGGTCTATTTCTAGGCGGGGGGTCCGATACGTCAGAGACTGCCCTCTCCCGTGGGGAGAGGGTGTCCCGTGACGGCGCCTTCATCAGTCGTCGCGGGACGGGTGAGGGGTCCCTTCCGTACCATAAGGAAAAAACGAATTCAAATGGCAAATGGCAAATGGCAAAATTCAAATGGTTTGCAATTTGAAATTTGCCAAATCGCAAACCATTTGCCATTTGAATTGTTTTAGGTCCTGTCATTTGAGCTTGGATGCCTGAATGCTTTTACTTGCTGTGAAATTACCCCTCACCCGTCGCGCTCCGGCTGATGAAAGCGCCGGCAGCGCACCACCCTCTCCCCAAGGGAGAGGGCGTGTCATCAATATTGAGATGGCTGCTCCCTCGCTTTAATCTCTCAGAACCACCGCCGGCGACACTCTTAAGGCTCGGCCTAGGGGGAAGACGCTGCCGGCAAGCGTGACAGCCAACGCCAAGCCGAGGCAAACCGGCAGCATGACCAGATGAACGCCCACCGGAATGCCGAAAACCGCCAGCGACACTCGCCACGCCAGCACGCTGCCCACGAGATATCCAGCGACTCCTCCCACCAGGCCCAACACGCCGGCTTCCAGGAGCAACAATGTCGCCACCCGCGCATCCGTTGCGCCTAACGACTTGAACAACCCAATCTCGGCGCGGCGCTCGATTGCCGTCGCGAGCATCATGGAAGCGACGGCCAGCCCCGCGGTAAGCAGAGCCGCCAGAGCCAGCACGCCCATCAGGATTCCCACCCGGTTCAGTATCTTTCCTTCCGTATCAGCCACCTGGTAGATGGGTGTCACTTGAGCTTCGGGAATCGCCTGCTGGATCTGGTATGCGATCGAACTTGCGTAGGGCGTGCAATACCACCGGTCCAACTCTTCCGGGCTGAGCTTGCTCAGGTCGGAGCGCGCAAACACATCCTCGGGTTTGGTCAAGGCGCTGACTTCAACGCGGCGCACTTTTCCGTCGAGTCCCGCCAGACGTTCGACGAGCGCAAGCGGCGCCAGAATTTGATCGTCCTCAGCCCCGCCGGTCTCGAGGATGCCACGCACCTGCACGGGACTCCTAAACTCTGTCATTCCGAGCGAAGCGAGGAATCTCGCCTTGGAACTCGGGGCCGCGCGAGATTCCTCGTCGCCTCCGGCTCCTCGGAATGACAGGGTGGTCGAGTCGCCTGCTGGTGTGACAGTAATGGTGCTGCCGGGACCGAGGTTGAGCTTGGTAGCCAAACGGCGGCCTACCAGAACGCCCGCCGCGTCCTGGTCATCGGGCCATTCACCTTCAACCTTCCAGGAAGGGTGCAGCTTCTTTAGCCCGGTTGCGAATGCTTCGGACTTGTCCACACGGAGGAGTTTCTCGAACCAGGTTCCGATCAGCACGGCGCTCTGATCGTTCACTTTCGCAGGCACATAAAGGAAGGGCGCGAAGGCAACGATGTTATTACGCCAGAAAATCCTCTTGAGCTTGACCAGTTCGCCTTCCGGAATGAACGCGCCGCTCCCCGCGGGCCGGTAGTCGACACCACCGACGCTGATAGGGAGGCTATCGGCCGCGGGAGTTATCGAAAGGTTCGCACCGTAGGAGCGTAGTTCGCGGCTGATCTTGTCTCCGATGTCCAGCGAAAGGATTCCCGCTGTCGCAGCAGCGGCGATCCCGAGCGCAATGGCCAAGACACTCAGCAACTTGCGCCGCCGGCGGCGCGCAAGGGATTCGAGGAGGATTCTGGCTAGCATTGTTAGTGGAAGATCTTTCGAGCGCCGTCGAGCGCGGATGCGGCAATGCGAAGCGAGTCGCCCTCCACACGGTAATCGATGTGAATAGGGTTGCACCCGCCGGCCAAACCGATCGTGGGCACGTAAACCGCTGCGGAGCAATTGCGGCAGATCACGCTCTTGCCGTCCTGGTAATAGCCTTGGCTGCCGCAGATCGCGCAGGCGTCCAGAGCGGCTCGGACGGTGTCCGAGGCGTCGAGAATGGCAATAATCCGCACCTCCGTGCCGTCCACCGCCAGCGCGTAGCGATGGAGCCTATGGTCCGTGAGCCCGGCGGTGGGAATCTGCACTTCCCCGTTCACAATCGACACCTGCTCCGGTGGCGTCATGGCGTGAGCCGTCCGCGAATAAATGAATTGAGAGCAGATCAAAACCATAACCAGCAGGCCGACGCCCGCGCCCGAGAGCCTCCAAAAGCGTTCGCGCTGCTGACGCGCCAGGAGCTTACGGCGCTCCGGGGCAGACCGGGCGGTAGCTTCCATGCCGCGCGGGCCGGCAGATGAAATGCGCTGGGCGATAATTAGAAACAAGGCCAGCGCCACGATTACCACAAAGAAGAAGGCGTCATTGTTGACGATGGGGCCCACCAGCGCCATCTCTCGACGGCTGGAGGGGAGAACTTGCGCCTCCGACAGTTCGTGGACCCCCGACACGAGCAACTGCGCCGCAACCACCAGGAGCACCAGGCTGGTGACCGAGAAGAACTTTCTCAAATCAACCTTCACACTGCCCTTGAAAAAAGCAACCCCCAGCGCAATGGCCAAAGCGAGCCCGATCAGTCCGCCGATGAAGTTCAGCAACTCGCTGGTGCGCAGGGACACCGCCGCGAGAAATAGCACGGTCTCAATTCCTTCGCGGAAGACCATCAGGAAGACGAAGAGGAAAAGGCCGGCCGCGGCGGCGCGGGTAGGTTCGGCGGAGATGTTTCGCAGCTTGCTTTCTATCTCCTGTTTCATCTGCTTGCCGGTGCGCCACATCCAGGCAACCATCGAGGCTACGAAGACGGCGCCCAGGAGCATCAGCCAGCCTTCGTAGGCATCCTCGCCCATCTCGAGACGATGGACCAGGTAGGCCGCCCCAATACTCGCCAATACGGCCGCAATTACACCCCAAGCGACAATGCGGTTCCAGCCCTCGCGACCGGTCTTCTTGAGACAGCCCAGGACGATGCCGATGATAAGCGCCGCTTCGACACCTTCGCGCAGTGTGATGACCAGAGATTGGAACATAACAACAATTGGGCGGGAATTCAGAAGTCCTGATTTCGCGCAACCAAAAGTAAATACGATGTTAAGCCGAGGAGGGACGAAATGTCAATGAATGGGCGAGTGACGCGGCTGGCGCAGAGCGAAGCTCTGCGTTTTCAGGGCGTTTATAACGTTAAGAATCGCAGAGCTTTGCTCTGCGCCAGCCCGGCCACGCGGGTGGCCACAAGGGTCGGCCCTACGAGAGCGTCAGTACTTCCGCAGCACACCCACCACTTTGCCCTGAATCTTCACTTCGCGGGCGGGGACGATGATGGGGTCCATTTGAGCGTTGGCGGGCTGGAGGCGAACTTTGCCGTTGGGCGCTTTATAGAACCGCTTGAGCGTGGCGTCGGTGCCCTCGATGAGGGCCACCACGATTTCTCCGTTCTCCGCCGTCTGGGCGCCTTCCACCAGGATGTAATCGCCGTTACAGATGTGGTCGTCGATCATCGAGTCGCCTTTGACACGCAGCACGAACAGACTTCCGCGTCCGGCGGTGAAGTCGCCAAAGGAGAAGGTCTCGGGGTTAGCGACAGCTTCCACGGGCTGGCCGGCCGCGATCCGCCCCAGGAGGGGGAATTCCATGTTGCCCAAGAACGTAGTGGGCACAGGCGCGGGGTCCGCCGAGTCCGATCCGGCGACGGGGTAAGCCTCCGCCGGCGCGGCCGCCTTTCTTCGACCGAACGGACGAACCGCAGTTTTGGCGAAGGGCACGGAACCCGGCACGGCCACAACCTCGACGGATCGGCTCTGGTTGTAGCTGCGACGGATGAAACCCTTCTTTTCGAGAGTCTGCATATGCTTGTGCACGGTCGCGAGGGACGACAACCCCAAGCCTTTGCCAATCTCCTCAAAACTCGGCGAGTACCCCTGGTGATTGATAAAATCAACCAGGAAATCAAAGACCTGCTTCTGCCGACGCGTCAAAGCCATATTCGCACCTCTACGGAGCCGAAACTCGAAAACTGAAACTCTAGAATTGTCTTCGCCCTTATGGCCATCGATGCGATGATAGGCGAATAAAAAGCGAATTGCAAGTGAAAAAATCGCCAGGCAGTCTTGCTTAGAACGGCGGGGCTTTAGCCCCGCCGGTACGCAGAGCACGGTTGAAGTGGCCTTTAGGCCCTGAAGCAACGCGGCCTCAGGGGCTAAAGCCCCGACGACTGGCCTGTTCTCTGCGGCGGGGCTGAAGCCCCGCCCTTCCGACGCCAAACGAATAAGAGCGCTTACATCTGCAAGTAGGCACTAGAATAGCGGAATGGCGAGTCACGTTAAGATCCGCGCACTGACGGAACGCGATGCTGAGGAGTATTGGAATCTGCGGCTCGAGGCTCTCGAGCAGGAACCGCAGTCGTTCACCGAGTCGACCGAGGAGCACCGGGCGATGCCCCGCGAGCGGAGCGCTGCGCGCCTGCGCCGGAAGAACCACGCAAGCCTTGTCATGGGCGCGTTTTTCAACGGGGATCTCGTGGGCATGGCGGGATTCTTCCGGGACGGACAATTGAAGACACGGCACAAGGGGCGAATCTGGGGCGTCTATGTGAGGGCGAATTGCAGGGGCAAGGGTGTGGGGCGTGGCTTGCTAATGGCGCTGCTCGAACGGGTTAAGAAACTGCCAGGGCTTGAGCAGGTGAATCTTAGCGTTTCCTCCAGTCAAATAGCAGGCAAGAAGCTCTATCGGTCGCTCGGGTTCGAATCGTTTGGGGTTGAACAGAAGGCGCTCAAGATCGGTGATCGGTATCTCGACGAAGAGTACATGGTGCTGCGGCTCAACGGGCGCTTGAACAAGGCCTAACGCAGGTTCTCAATGATGGCCGCCTCCTGGGCTTCCTCCGCCGCTAGGATGAGAGCCGCCACCCGACCCGCCACCACTGGAATGAGAACCGCCGCCCGTCCCGCCACCGCCGCTCGAGCCACTCTTCGCGCCGCCGCCCGAGGGAGCGTTGCCGCCGGATGTTCTCCCCGTGGTCGTTGCGCCTTCGGTCCGAGGCGGCGCGGCGGAGCCGGAACTGGGAGAAGACTGCGGTCGCCACTCCGAGCCATAGCCCGCGGGCGCCGGTTGGCCTTGCAGCCCAGGCGCCGGCTGGCTGGCTCGCGGCGCTGCGCCTCCCTGAACTGTATAGGTCGGACGAGCCGGTTGTCCGCTGTTCCCTTGCGCGGCTGCTGAGGACGCGCGAGTATAGTTCACATAACGCCCCGTTGCCGGGTCATAGACGATTCCTGATTGCGGTCCAGGCGCTCGATGCCGGGCCGGGGACGCTGCTGTTGAGCTACCATAAATCACGGTAATGCCTGCGACCGAGTCAGGCGCCGGAGCTGGCGCTTTCGTGCTTTTGGCAGGCGGATTCAAGCTGGCGCTACGCGCACTTATTATTGACGCCTTGCCGTTAGCCGTTTGTGAGGGCGAGGCCACTACTCGACCGGGGTGCATCGCTTGCCGATCCGGCGGAATGTCGGGCCGGTCTATCCTGTTGCCTGAAGTGAGAGTCACGGAAAGCGCCGTTCCGGGTCGCACCGGACGTCCGTGCTTGAACGAACCGATGCTGATGGCGGTTCCGCACGCTTGACCGTGCGGGCAGGGATTAATGCCGCTTGGCCGCGGTAAGCCGTGACGCGGCGTCCACCCAATCCATCCCGAGCCGCCGTACCAGTTAACCAACCCGGGCGACCAAGAGCCAAAAATCCCGGGAAACCACACCCAGCCAATGCCCGGTATAAATTCCCATCCGCCGAAGTGGTAGGGCAGCCAGCCCCAGGGTTCGCCGGATATCCACGTGTATCCGTAACCCGGGTACCAGCACCAGGAACCCGTCGAGTATGGGTACCACCCGGCGTCGACAGTGGGCGCCCATCCGTATCCATAACCTGAAATGTCCTGCCAGTTTCCGTAATTCGCCAAATCTGCCCAGCCGTAGACATCGTCGCTGCCGTCGTTGGTGTAGCCGCTGGGCGAAAGGGCGCTCGTGGCGGCTTGCGCGTCGTTCTCCCGGTCCTGCACCCAGTGATCCCAGTCGTCTTTCGTGATGCCCTCTGAGAGTTGGGCGGGCTGCTCGGCGCTCGGGCTCAGGTCGAGCACGGAGTCCTTGGCCAGAGACCAGGAACCGAGCGCGCTGGAGACGTCCACATAGCCGTTAAAGACTTCTACCCGCTCTTCTGAGGAATCGACATCCACCCGGAAGAGCGACTTACCGCGCGAAGTAAGGGTGGTATCCGCCGTGTTTATTTCGTAAGTGTCCTGTCCCTCAGGGTTTACACTGAAGGAGGCATACCCGGCGTTCAAGGTGAGATGGTTGATCTTGCTCCCGTCGGAAGCGAGTCCGAGCTGAGTGAATTCAATCATGGACGACTGGCCGATTCGGGCAGTCGAGTCATTTTCGAATTCGACCTCGGCGAAGCTGCCTTCCGACGTAGCCAGCTTGAACCCTTCCTCAAGGGGAGTGTTTATCGGCGCCTCGGTCCACTCCGTATCCCCTGGCCGCTCGAGCGTGACTTGGCCCTCGACGAAACTGAGACGAACGACTCGAGCGTGAGAATGAGCTTGGCCCCAGGCTGCCGCAGAGCCCAGCCAAACCGCTGCACCCAACCCCAGCAGAACTCTTGCTACCGATTGTATCTTGGGAGTCATGGACCACCTCCCCGAGCTTTCCGGGCCCACTCACATCCTACATCAATCTAGACGAAGCGGGTAGTCGCCAGGTTGCCACGAACCGAAAGTGGAAACTGGAAAATAGAAACTGGTAAACGGGACCCGGCGGGAGGGCTGAAGCGCGCAGGCGCTGAAAAAACCGATGAACTTCAGATTCTGGTTTCCCCTTCCTGGCATCGTGTGCTAGCCTCGGAAATTCGATTTTCGATTCTCCAGTTTCCGGTTTCTATTTTCCAGTTTCCAGTTTCCAAATTCGATTTTCGAATTCCGGCTCTCGCGCTACTGGGCCGGTTGCGCCTGATCGATGATCTCCTGTGCGCGGGTTTGGGCCAGATGCAGAAAGCGCGAGCCGTGAACAATCTTCTCGAGCGTGGGAACGAGCATCTGAGGGTCGGTCAGGGTTTTGTCCTTGAGTTCAATCTGGATCTGGAGGAGTTCCTGGGAAAGGCCAAGAGGATCATACTTCATCTCAAATTCAAGCGCCCCAACGTGCTGTTCGACCGTTCCTATAGCTTCAAACACCTCCACGAGTTCACGCGCCGTGCGGTTCTCGGTGTAGTTGAAAACCACCCGGTTCAGGGCGCCGCCCTGTTCGTAGGTGAAGGTCTTCTCTCCCAGGTTTGCGACTTTCTTATGGCTCTCGAGTTCCATGCCCTGAAAGTCGTGAAGCTGGCCGGCCAGCCCGAAGATTCGTTCAGTAGTACCGGCGGAAAGCTGAAAGGGGCGGGGACCCTGGGGCTGCGCTTCGTCCAACTTTCGTCCTTCGTATGTTCCGGAGCCTTTGGCGTCCACGCTGATTGCAATGTATTCGGGCATGCTGCCTTTGAATGTCCGGGAATAAGTCAGCTTCGTGGGAACGCCGGGACCTTGAGGGAACACTACGGCGGGGTGGCCGCCTGCCGCGATGAGAAGATTGAACAGAGGGAAGAGAACCCTGAATCGCCGAAAAAGCATCAGAATCATTTCGCCTGGGTTAGGGCGTTAAGCTCCGCCTCCTCGATGTCGAAGTTCGCGAAGACGTGCTGCACGTCTTCGTGATCTTCGAGATCTTCCACGAGCCGGAGCATCTGGTCCGCCTGTTTGCCAGTCAACTTCACGTAAGTTTGGGGGACCATCGAAACTTCCGCCGCCGCTGGAGTGATATTCGCCGTCTTCAGGCGGTCAACCACCTGGTTCAACCGGGCGGGGGGCGAGAAGACCTCCCAGTTACTGCCGTCGTCGTTCATGTCGTCGGCGCCCGCATCCGTCACCAATTCGAGCAGCGTCTCTTCGCTGGCCTTTCCCTTCTCCACAACGATGTAGCCCCGCTTGTTGAACATCCAGCCCACGGACCCGTGCTCCCCCAGATTGCCGCCGTGCTTGGCGAAGATGTGACGGATTTCAGAAAGGGTCCGGTTCTTATTATCCGTCGTGAGTTCCAGCATCATCGCTACGCCGCCCGGCCCATAGCCTTCGTACACAACTTCCTCGTACGCGGCGCCGGGAAGCTCGCCCGTACCCTTCTGAAGAGCGCGCTTGATATTGTCAGCCGGCATATTCTCCGCTTTGGCGGCGGCAATCGCGGTACGCAGGCGCGGATTAGAGTCCGGGTCTCCTCCAGCGATCCTGGCTGCGATGGTGATTTCCTTGATGATCTTGGTGAAGATTTTTCCGCGCTTGGCGTCTAAAGCGCCCTTCTTGTGTTTAATTGTTGCCCATTTAGAATGCCCAGACATACAAGACTTTCCTTTCGGTTCAATCAGTCCGCGACCCCATAGAGAGCAATTCTATTGGGGTTCGCGCAATAAGGCATATTACTTGACACATCCTACCACAATGACCCCTGGGAAGCTAGAAGCACATCATACCCAAAATTTCAACTTGGCCCTTTGCGCCCAGGGTGCGTCCGGGCACTTGCCGACCTGAAGGTCGGCGCTACCGATGATACTCGCAACAATGGTCACAACTTGGTGCCGCATTTACCGCAGTAATCAAAACCTTCCGGTATGCCTTTGGCGCCGCAGTTCTGGCAGGTTTTCATAGGCGCGCCCCAGAGGAATTCGCTGGACTTGCCGGCGGCGGCGCGAGCGCGTATGGACTTGTGATCTGCGGGGCGCTTGTCGATGAAGGCCTGTACGCCCTCGTAGGGCTCCCAGGCCGTGGAGTGGACCGTCAACCAATCACGTGCGTGCCCGGCCGTCATGGCCCAAGGGAGATCCTTCCAAAAACCCAATTGCTGGCGAGTATAGCGAGCGCACTCCGGCAGGTTCTGGATCAGCCTGGCGGTGAGCGCATTGACGGCGCGGTCCAGTTGCTTCGAGGGCACCACTTCGTTCACCAACCCCCAAGCGAGGGCCTGCTCAGCGGTGATCTCATCGCCTTTCAGCAGCATCTCACGTGCTCGCCGCTCGCCCACCACCAGGGGCAGCCACTGGGTGGTTCCCCAGGCCTCCACCAGGCCCACGCGCGTGCCCGCCTGAACGAACCGCACATGGTCGGCTGCTATGGCGAGATCGGCGGCCAGGTTCCAGTCGTTGCCCGCGCCTGCCACCACACCGTTCAATCGAGCCACGGTGGGCTTGCCGATGTGGCGGAACAGCTCCAGGGCGTCAAAAAGCAGGCCTTGGTACTTCCAGAAATTTCGCGGGCGGCGCAGAAACTGCTCGGAAAACTCGTTGGCGTCGCTGCCGGAGCAGAATGCCTTGTCGCCCGCTCCAGTCAAAACCACCACGGCCACAGAATCGTCCCAGGAGGCGTCGCGTAAGGCTTCGACCATCTCCTGGAGACTTTGTGCGGAAAACGCGTTGTAAAGTTCGGGGCGGTTAAGCGTGACGCGCGCCACCCCGTCTTTCTTATCGTAGAGGATCTGCTCGAAATGAAAACGGGAAGCGGGTTGCCGGGCGTAGGGTTCGTTCAAGTGGTTCACTCCTGGGCGACTTTTGAAATCGAACCGCCCTCCCTGACTTCGGGATGCTATCACACTCCCTAAGTGATTTGCGATTGGTGATTGGTGATTTGTGATTGACCATGCAACCCACTCCTCGTTCGCCTGGCGCGGGTAGGGCACAGGGTCGCGTCAAAGTCGCTGGAAAGTGTCATCCTGAGGGGCCGCAGGCCCCGAAGGATCTCCGTAGTTGGCTCTTTTCGTCACCCGAATGAACTGCTGAGATCCTTCGGCCCTGGAAAACGGGCCTCAGGATGACAACGCTGGCGACTTTGACGCGACCCTCGGTGGGGCATCCTGCGCCGCTACAAGCGCTCCAATTTCGGGTATTATGGAATCTAAAGGAGACATCATGATTCACTCTAAGCATCTCTTGAGACTGGCGCCCCTTGTTTTCCTGGCCTGCGCCCTGTTCGCCGTTGACCAGCCGCCTTACGACGAGAGGGCGGACGCACACCAACAAGTCGCCTCGGCAATCGCTGAGGCCTCGAAAGCACAGAAGAATGTCGTCCTGGTTTTTGGCGCCAACTGGTGCGGCGATTGCCGCGCCCTGAATATGCAGATGCACAAGGATGAGTTGGCCGCTCTGATTGCCGCGAATTATGAAGTAGTGAAAATCGACGTGGGCCGATTCACCAAGAACAAAGATATCGCCGCGAAGTACCACGTGCCCCTCGCCCACGGTATTCCCACCCTGGCGGTGCTCGACTCAGGCGGCAACGTCCTCTATGCCATGGACCAGGGCCAGTTCTCGAACGCACGCAGCATGAGTTACGAAAGCATCCGGGACTTCTTTGCGAAGTGGGCGCCGAAGAAGTAGCGGCGCCGGCAATCTCCCAGCGAACCTGAAGGAAGCGTGGGCGTGAGTGCTGATACCAAATACTCCATAAACTTGCAGCGACGGTTCGGCCCGCTGGAGCTCGTCGATATGCAGGCGCTGGTCGATGCCCCTATAATCAGGGGAGGAGGACACGAGCGATGACAATCATTGCACCCCGCGTCGCGGTAGACCCGCTGGTCCGCTTTGGCAAGCCCGTAATCCAAGGAACTCGAGTTCCGGTGAGCGTAGTGGTAGGCGCTGTGGCCTCGGGCGATTCCTGGGAGGAAATTGCCCGCGAGTACGGGATCAATGAGGAAGATATTCGAGCCGCCTTGGGTTACGCCGCCAGCCGGCTCGAGGAAGAAACCGTCCGGGCATCCATCTAATGCCTCGCTTTCTCATTGACGAAGATCTTCCCCACCTCCTAGCCAAGCTTCTGACAGAGCGAGGGCATCCGAGCGAACACGTCCGCGACCTCAACCTGCGTGGCGCACCAGACAGTCGAGTATTCGAAGTCGCGCAACAGAGAGAAGCCGTTCTGGTCACGGGCGACGCGGATTTCGGCAACTTGCTGCGATATCCGCTCGACAGTCACCTTGGCATTGTTGTGGTTCAGTTTCCATCAGCAATGCGAACCCGTGAGCTTGCGGCCCAAATTGCAATCACGCTTTCGGCCCTGGAGGATGTGAGGTTTGAACACACCTTGGTCGTAATCGAACCGGGAAGAATACGGTTCAGACGGCCAGCCTGAGTAAGTCGGGTAGGCCAATGGGACCGCCTACCTCGGTAGGGAAACCTCCGAAGGAGTACGATGGCATGGGCAATGAGACCCAATACTCGATAAACCTGCAGCCACGGTTCGACCCGTTAGAATTGATCGATGTGCAGAGGCTCGTCGATGCCTGCAAGGAACCTTGGTACAACCAGACGCTTTGCCGGGTGAATGAATCCGTCGTGCGGCTGGGCATCGTCGAGGGCGAGTTCCACTGGCACAAGCACGATCTCGAAGACGAGTTTTTCTACGTGATCGAAGGGCGCTTTTTGATCGACCTGGAAGGCCGAACGGTTGAGCTTTTACCCAAGCAGGGATTCATGGTTCCGAAAGGCGTCGTGCACCGCACCCGCGCTCCGGAACGGACGGTGCTACTTATGATGGAGGCGGCGGGGGTTGTGCCGACGGGAGATTGAGCCGCAAGTAATTTGATGTCCCGGGAACAGTTCGCCGGGTTAATTCACCATACGAGAGACACGCGCCGGCGACTTCTCAGCGGGCTTTTCAGTGTCAGCGCATTTGTCGGCGGAGGCGAGATACTGGTCCAGTACGCGGGCGAGGTCCTGGTAAGGGCGAGCGCCCACGAGTTCTTCCACGACTCCCCCATCGCGCATCAACAGCAGAGTAGGGATCGAACGGATGCCATACTGGCCGGCGACCTCGGGTAACTCATCGACATTGACTTTCGCGAACATGATCTGGTCACCATAGTTGGCTGCCAGCTTCTCAAAGGTAGGGGCCAGCATTCGGCAGGGCGGGCACCATTCGGCCCAGAAATCCACCAAGACAGGCTTGGAGCTTGACTCCACCTCGCACCAGTTCTCCTGCTGAACGTACAAGATTTCCTTCATTTTCCGCTCCTCAATTTACTCAGCAGGCTCCTCGCCTCGGCTTGCCATGCAGCCGCTCGCATTCGCGGCAAGTCCGGAATGATCTCCCCGGCATTCGTTCGGTGGCAAGTTGATTCTCGGCGCCCTGCCAGAAGAAATTAGATGTCGGAAACAGCAAAGGGATTCGGGCCTGAGAGGATATTCGTGCTTCGCATCCCGTGCACGTTGATTTGCGGTGCGCTGGTATATTATGGGTGAGTGCCCCTGAATGGCGGAGATTCTTAGGCATGAAATGGAGGGGCGGCGACCCCCGGCTCCGTGAGCTGACGGACTGATGAAAGCACCGTCGCGGGCCACCCTTTCACCCAAGAGGGAGAGGGCCAGTGCTTCGCTTGGAATAAAATCATGGGTAGGAATAGAGCTTACGGTGTGGCGCTAGAAGACAGTCGCTCATGGCGGTTGGCTGACGGAACCTCGGGAACGAAGCAAATGCGTCGGTTCCCCTCCTTGATAAGGAGGGGCTAGGAATGGCTGAGAGAGATACCACCACCCCCTGCCCTTTCCTCTTTCAATGGAGGCGAGTCCCTGTCGACGCTGCGGGGATGCGAGTGTAATGGATGCTCGGCGCCAACTTGAACTGCTTCAACAGCAGGTCATCGCCTGTACGCGATGTACCCGGCTGGTGCGCCACTGCCGCAAAGTGGCCAAAGAAAAGCGCCGCATGTACCGGCAGTGGGATTACTGGGGAAAGCCGGTTCTAAGCTTTGGCGATCCTCAAGCCGAGTTGCTCATCCTGGGGCTTGCCCCTGCCGCCCACGGCGCCAACCGGACCGGCAGGATGTTCACCGGTGACCGCTCGGGGGAGTTTCTCTATCGCGCCCTTCATCAGGCCGGCTTCGCGAATCAGGGTACGTCAGTCGCCCGGGACGACGGGCTCGAACTGCGGAACTGTTATATTACAGCCGCGCTGCGTTGCGCGCCTCCCAAGAACAAACCGCTGCCTTCCGAGGCTCGCAACTGCCAGCCCTACCTCGAGGCGGAATTGCGGATGCTCAAGTGCGTTCGCGCCGTGCTGGTGCTGGGACGAATCGCGTTTGATGCGTATCTGCGCGTAGTGGCTTCGCAGCACCGGGCTTTCCCGCCCCGCTCGACTTTCAAGTTCTCGCACGGCGGGAGTTTCAGCCTGCCGGAGGGCTTGCCCCGATTGTTCTGCTCCTACCATCCCAGCCAGCAGAATACCCAAACCGGCCGCCTCACGGAAGCGATGTTTACCACAGTGCTAACGGCTATTCAGGAATTCCTTGCGAATCCAGATTAGAGTAAAATGCCTGTTCGTTATCTCGAGGTGCTCAGTGAGTTCAAATGAAGTCGAAATACTGCTGGTGGAAGACAACGAGGCGGACGAGGAGTTGGCCATCCACGCGCTTCGCACGAACAACCTGGCCAATCGGATCTACGTCGCGCACGACGGTGAAGAAGCGCTCGACTACCTCTTTTGCCGGGGCGAGCATAACAATCGCGGGTTTGACAAACCGCCTCGCCTGGTCCTGCTGGACCTGAAGCTGCCCAAACTGGATGGACTGGAAGTGCTCCGCCACCTTAAAAACGACGCGCGGACCCGCGCTATTCCCGTTGTGATTATGACTTCTTCCCGGGAAGAGCGGGACATGATCAACGGCTACCGACTGGGAGTCAACAGCTACATTCAGAAGCCGGTGGATTTTGAGCAGTTTCGAGAAATCATCAAACAACTTGGTCTTTATTGGCTGGTGGTCAACCAGGCTCCGCCCACCAGCGCATTCAAGTCCCACCCGGAGTGATCCGGCGGCCTTCGGCCGTGGTCCATATTCAAGATTCAAAATTCCGGAAGCAGCGAAGCGCCGTGGAGTGCGGCAGCGAAGCTGCCGCCTTTTTAACGAAATTCCACGGCGGCAACTTCGCTGCCGCACTCCACGGCGCGCTCGGCACAAAGTTTTTCACGGCAGTTCGAAGAGAGGTTCTTCACCAACCTGTAGGTCTTAGCCCGCGGTTAATTAAGGTTCGATGATCTGATTGCGGATGGCGTAACGCACCAGCGCGCCGACCGAAGTCAGGCCGAGCTTATGCATCATGTTGGCGCGGTGGGTTTCCACCGTCTTCGTACTGATATTCAAAGTCACCGCGATTTCCTTGTTACTCCTGCCCTCGGCGACCAACTGGAGAATCTCGCGCTCGCGCGGGGTCAATACCTGCTGCGAGCCCGTTGGCTGACCGCCTCTCAAATAACTGTCCAGAATCGGCCCGGACGCGCCTGACGATAGGAAAGCCTTGTGCTCGACCAAGGCGTGAACGGCTGAGATCAAATCCCGGCTGGCATCGGACTTCAAGACATAGCCGCGAGCGCCGGCCTCGAGCGCCCCCCGGATCAAGTCCTCGGAGCCGTGCATGGTGAGGATCAACACCTCGGCGCGAGGAACCCGTTGCACGATCTGGCGCGTGGCCTCAGCTCCGTTCAGCCCCGGCATGCTGTAGTCGAGCACTATCACATCGGGTTTGAGTTGGCTGGCCTTTTCCACGGCCTCTTTTCCGGTTCCGGCCTCCCCGCAAATCTCCCAGCCCGGCCGCGACTCGAGCAATCGCCGCAGCCCTTGACGGACCACTTCGTGATCATCGGCCACCAGTATGCGCACCGTCTTCATCGGACCGCCTCCGGAATCGGCAAGCTTGCCCTGATGGTGGTGCCGTGGCTGCCGGAGTTCGTCTCGAGGCATCCGCCCAGGTGTCGAACTCTCTCCTTCATTCCCTTGAGACCCAGGCCAATGCGCGATCCGATCCGCCCATTCTCGAGAGCAGCAGGCTGAAATCCACGACCTTCGTCCTCGACTTCCAAGATCAAGGAATCCGGTTCGCGCCTGATCCGGATCTTCGCTACGGGGCTCCCTGAGTGACGTTGAATGTTGGAGAGACATTCTTGCACGACGCGGAAAAGCGCCGTTTCTGCATCGCGAGGCAAGCGGCAGAGATCCTGGGGCAAATCAACCTCGACTTGGATTCCGGTACGACGTGCAAAACCTTCCGCATAACCTTTCAATGCAGAGGCCAGGCCGTAATCGTCCAGCGTGGGAGGGTGCAAGAGATAGGAGAAATCACGAATCTCTTGCATGCAGCGATTGGCCAGTTCGATGCTCTCCACTACGATCGTGCGGCTTCGAGGATCAAGGCATTCGACCTCAAGGTCTAAGCGGGCCAGGTTCATGGAGAGTGCGGCAAGGTTTTGGGCCGTGCTGTCGTGAAGATCCTGAGCGATCCGCCGCCGCTCTTCATCCTGTGCGCAAAGTAATTGAGCGGAGAGTTGACGGAGAGAATCTTCAGCGTGTTTTCGATCGGTGATCTCATGTAAGACTTCGACGGAGCCGCGCATTTTCCCGGAAGGATCGAAAAGGGGTGCCGTGGTAGTTTCAAAAACTCTGCCCAGCTTTGTGTCCACGAGGTCCGCCCTCTGCTCCCGGCCGGTCTCCAGCATGCGGGCGCGAGGACAGTCCGGATGAGGGCGGGATAAGCCGTGCAGTGCCTCGTAGCAGATTCTGTCGTTCAGGTCTGCCGGTTCAACCCCCGCAAGCGTTGCCGTAGCGCGATTGGCGTAGCGAATTCGGTACTGGTCATCGAGAAGCAGGACGGGGTCCGGGACGGTGTTGAAAGTCAGTTCCCATTCCTCTTTGGCACGGCGGATCGCCTCCTGCCGTCGAGCGACTTCGTCAAGATACGCATGGCGGCGCACGGCGCGATCGACTGCGATGGGTACCCGCTCCAGCCGCTCCTTGAGGACGTAGTCGGCGGCGCCTTGCCGAACGCACTCGACAGCCGCCTCGTCACCCAGAGCCCCGGTCACCACCACAAGCGGGATCGATTTTCCGGATTGCCGAAGAATCTCCAACGCATCCAGCGCGGTCCAGCCGCCCAGGTTGAAGTCCGCGATAATGATGTCGAATTCGGATTCCGCGAGCCGCTGCTTAAAGAGCGCCGAGGAGTTCACGACCTCAGCCTGCAAGCCCGGATTGGCCCGGCGCATCGTTACAAGCACCAGCTCGGCATCCCAGGGATCGTCTTCCAGGATTATGGCCCGCAAAGGCGGACTCGGCGAAATGTCCACTTGAGTTTGCTTCGGCATCGTCACTCCTTGCGAGACGCGGAGGCAACTTCACATAGCCGAACGGCCCGTCGGTCGAGGGCAATTGTCGCTTTCGCGGACGGCCTCAGCAATATCGCGCAGGCGGGTACGCCACTTCAACGCCGGTCAAAGACTTAATGCCCGAAAGCGGTCAAAAGACCCGCTTGCGGGACATCCGATCAATCGGAGCAAGTATAGGTCCAGTCGGTCCGCAATGATAGCAGAAACCATACGGGACCAATGTACCAATGAGGTATCGATATCTAAGTAAACGTCTAGGCAAAACCCTTAGGGGCACTTACACATTAGTAGTCATCAGGCCAAGGGTTTCACCGGATTGCGCGATACGCTCGCACGGTGCGAGAGTATAGATGGCGGACTGGTAAGAAGTTCATACGGCGCCCATCGTACCGTTTTTAGACGGTATCAAATTGAGTGCCCCCGGACCGACCAAACCTTGTGCCGGGATTGCGCATCTTACTCTTAGTTCGGGCAAAAATTGAACGAAAGGAGCTTCCCAAGTGGGTATTTATACCTTAGTGGTCATCATTGTCATGATGCTTGCTGCTCTAGTTGCTACAAAAGAACCAAACGACGATTCTGAATTCATTAAAACACGGCGCAGAAAAAAGGCTGGTCGCTATGTTTCACCCAGACCAGCGCGGTCTTTGGCAAGTACTGCCGGAGCTTCGCAAAAGTGACGCGATGGGATTGTCGCCCGATGCGAGGCTGCGATTCGGCGTAAATCGAAAGGTGAGCCATGCAGGCGGGAGAACTGTATTACACCACGGAGCGAGAGGTTGAGAATACAAGCAAAGGGAAGATCCTGCTGATCGACGATGATGCAACTGAACTCGCGGCCCGCTCTGCGAGTCTTCGACGCGAAGGGCACGAGGTTCTTTCCTATGCGTCTTTCCCCGAGGGCCTCTCCAAACTCCAATCCGAGCACTTTGATCTGATCATGGTGAAACTCAAGGAAGTGCCGAACATAGATAACCCGGAGTTCTGGAGTGTGGAATCGCGATCCACCACCGGGAGTCACTCCTCCTGGCACGCGGCATCTGTTGGACTCGTTACCTGGTTGTGGCGTACTTGGGATGTCAAAGCTAACTAGCTCGTCTAAGTTCCATGTGGCGTATTTCAGATTGTGCCGGGTGATCGCGAAGCCGGCTCTTCCAACCTCGGCTCAAGATGCCCTGACGGACGCCGAGGGCTTCCCCCGCCAAAAATTCAGGTGGGGTCCTGTGTGGGCATATGGCCACAGGTACGGACCCTGCGTGGAAAGGGCTTTCTCTCACCTCCCGGATTCCGCTAGCGACCATCGCTTCGAAGTCATTGCTCCGCGCAATGGGGGTGCGGCGCCCCACGTGCCGATCTGATTGATTCGGCGGCCCTGCCAGAACTCCCACATGGATCATTCTTACCTGCCGTGATGCGTTTGCGCAATCGCCTCCTGCGTGCTAGGCTTGAGACGGGGGTGCTTATGGGCAAACTCAATATCGTTTTGTTACTGTCTTTGGCTTTGGCCGCGTGCCCCTTTGCTCAAGGACGCGGCTTCGGGGGCCACGGTGGGGGCGGAGGTGGCTTCCATGGTGGTGGCGGGGGCTTCCACGGCGGGGGCGGCTTCCATGGCGGTGGCGGCTTCCATGGCGGTGGCGGCTTCCATGGTGGCGGCGGGTTTCACGGCTATGGCAGCCGGGGCTTCGGCCGAGCGTATGGCGGTTTTCGTGGCGGCTTCGGAGGCTACGGTAGAGGCAACGGGTGGAACGGCAGGGGCTGGGGTCGAGGTTGGGGCAGGGGCTGGGGTCGAGGCAGGGGTTGGGGTGGATTTGGTTGGCCCTACTTCGGATTTGGTTTGGGATATTATCCCTGGTCCTATTGGCCCGGATCGTATTTCGGTTACTATGGATATCCTGATTACCCTCTCTACGGCTGTGACGATACCTACGGACCTTACCCTTGCGATCCGTCCGGCTACGGCGCGTACGGTTACGACCCATATTCCTACGGCCCGTACGCAGGTGATCCTGCCGATCCGCCCGCTGTGTCCACTTACACTCCAAACGACGATCCTCCTCCGGTGCGCAACGCGTTCGTCGCAGACGGCAGATGGCACCGGTTCGGTGAGAATTCTGAGCCTCTGGCGACGAATGCGCACTCGGCATCTCCTCGATCAAGCGCACGGTCTTTGACGCGTGCGGCGTATCTCGCAGATGGTAAGTGGCACCACTTCGGCAATGCAATGGCGACCGCAAATCACGTGAACGCGAAGCTTTCCACTTCACCGAACTCGTCCTCGCCAAGAATGGCAACGGCGGCCCACTTTCAAGCAGGTAATGCGAGTGGAAAGTAGACGGGAAGAAACGCATGAATGAGTTAGTTCAGATTGCTTCAGCTCGCGCCCAGGCGCGCAAGCCGGAATGGCTGAAAGTGCGCGTTCCGACAGGGGAGAACTACTTTGAGCTGAAGCAACTGATGCGCGGGCTGGGGTTGCACACGGTGTGCGAAAGCGCCCGTTGCCCGAACGTCGGTGAGTGCTGGGCGCATCGAACCGCCACCTTCATGATTCTGGGTGAGTTGTGCACTCGCCGCTGCGGCTTTTGCGCCGTGCCCAAGGGCCTGCCGCACGCCGAGGTCGACTGGGGAGAACCGGAACGCGTGGCGGAAGCCGCCTTGAAGATGGGATTGAAATACGTCGTGGTGACTTCCGTCGACCGGGACGATTTGAAAGATGGTGGGGCGACGATCTTTGCCGGCACGATTGAAGCGCTGCGCCGCCGATTGCTCGATTGCCAGGTGGAAGTTCTCATCCCCGACTTTCGCGGGTCTGACGAAGCATTAGCGATTGTGTTGCGCGCTCGGCCCGACGTCCTGAACCACAACCTCGAAACTGTCCCGCGTCTTTACCCGGTGGCGCGGCGGGGGTCGCGATACGAGCGCTCCTTGCGACTCCTCAGTCGCTCGCGTGAAATCGCCCCTTCCATCCCCACCAAGTCAGGCCTCATGGTGGGTCTGGGCGAGACATTCGAAGAAATGCTGGCGGTGCTGAAAGATTTGGGTACCGTAGGAGTGGACATCGTCACAATCGGCCAGTATTTGCGCCCCTCCGGTGAACAGTTGCCGGTGGCGCGCTTTTATTCTCCGCAAGAGTTCTCCACTCTCAGGCAGGAAGGACGCCGCCTGGGTATCCGCCACGTCGAGTCCGGCCCCTTGGTCCGCAGCTCCTACCACGCCCACGAGCAAACGCAGCAGTTGAGCCAATAACGCAACTGCTCAGTTCCTGTCATTCCCCCGAATGCGGGAATCCATCTGGTAGGGGCGGTTAGCGAACCGCCCCTACTTACCGCTGAGGGATTCCCGCTTTCGCGGGAATGACGGCGCGCTTCGGTATGCTGCCTACTGCCCGCCTGCCCTCCGTGCCAGAGCTTTCTCAGCCTGCTGATGAAGGGGGCGCCACAATTCCGATTGGGAATGCAAGGTTTCGTTTACAACCTTTCGATAGAGCGCCTCGCCGTCTTTGACACTGCCCAAGCGCAACTCAGTGCTTCCGGTGAGCAAATCCCAGAGTGGATTATGAGGATATTGCCGCTGCATCTGACGAAACATTTCGAGAGACGTTCCATACTGCCGATCGATGGCGCGGGAGTAATTTTTGGCGAGATGGAATTTCGCCTCCGCGGGCACCAGTTGTCCCCTGTCCATAGCCACGCGCATTTGGCGAAGACCCTCGACCCGGTCACCGCCCGGCAGCAGAATCAGGAAGCGCAGCATCTTCACGTAGGTCGGCAGCGTGTCCACGAAGTAGTTGTAGAGTCCGACTCCAAACCAGGCGTCGTTGAGGTTGGGATCGAGTTTCAGCGCGGTGAGAGAAAGACTGCGCAGCTTTTTACCCGCCCGTGCGGTGGCCAGGGCATGGTCACGCAAGGCTTCCAACTGCGCGCGCAATCCGTAGGCCATGCCTTCGTAGAAATAGTTGAGCGCCTCGTCCTGATGCGCCTTAATTCGCGCTTCGGCTTTGTTGATGGCGAGCTGATCCGCCCGCGCAAAATCGCTGTCGTAAGGAGTGACTGCTTCAGTACGCGCTTCGAAAACGTCCGGGTCCACTAGATCGCCCTCGGTCAGGTAGATCTTCCACCAGCTCTCATCGGCTTCCAGAACGTATCCCAGAGGCGAGTCAGGGTCGGATTTCTGAATTTGGCGAAAAGCTTCCGTGGCGGCGTCGAAGTCGCCGTCCATGAGTCTATTCATCCCTCGAACGGCAATCTGCTGGTTTCCGGGTTGCTCGGGTTTCCCGGCCCCGTAAGTGAGCGTAACCGCTCCAAAACTTACGGCGACCCAAAACGTGACCATGCCACGCAAGCTGTTTATCTGAATCCTTCTCATGCGCCTGAGTCCTTGCCCTGACTGCCGAACAGGTACTGGGGCATCATCCAATATTCTACATTGACACCGGGTTTCCCCACTAATAGTCTGTTCTCGTCACTGTGGGCGGAAGAGGGGACGGCAAGCCGTCCCCCTACGCAGCAGTTCGTAGCGGTAGGGCTTGCCCTGCCCCCCGGCCGTGATCACGAGTAGCGCGTACGTCCCGTCCCTCTATATCGAGCCGGACAGTTTCAGGAGATTAGGCATGAACTCAAATCGCTTTACACTCTCTCTGCGGATCGCGGCGTTAGCTTGCCTGGCCGGTTTCGTAAGCACCGCTCGCCCCTGCGATACCTGGGTTGCAGTGCGGGACGCCACCGCAGACCACTCGGTGATTCTTTGCAAGAATAGCGACCGCCCGCCGATGGAAGCCCAACCCCTGGTGCAGGTCCCGCGGCAGCAGCACGACGCAGGCGATAAGGTGAAGTGCACCTACATCGAAATCCCTCAAGTCGCCGAAACCTACGAACACATCGGATCGAAGATCTGGTGGGCGTTTGGCTACGAACAAGGCATGAACGAATACGGGGTCGCGATCGGGAACGAAGCGGTTTGGTCCAAAGAGCCGGTGCAGTGGGGTGACGGGCTATTGGGCATGGATCTCGTCCGGCTTGGCCTGGAGCGCGGCAAGACGGCCTACGAAGCCATGCACGTGATGATCGACCTGCTCGAGAAGTATGGCCAGAGCGGCGATTGTGAACGCCCCGGCGAGTGGGGAAAAGCCAACTATCACAACAGCTTCATCATTGCGGACCCGCAAGAGGCCTGGGTGCTCGAGACCGCGGGCAGATACTGGGCCGCCAAGTCAATCAAGCACGGGGTCTATTCCATTTCCAATGTCTATTCCATCGAGAGGGATTGGAACGAAGCGCATCCGAAGCTCGTGCAGCATGCGATAGAAATGGGCTGGACCAAGTCCGCGGCTGATTTCAACTTCGCTCGCGACTACGGCGACTACTGGCGGAAGGATTCGAGCAACGCGGGCAACATGCAGATCCGGCGCAATATGACCCTGGCATGCCTGCGCAGGGACTTCTCGCACGTCACTCCCGCCAGCATGATGCAAATCGGCCGCAGCCATTTGGAGGGAACCGTCGCGGAGCCCCGCTGGGGAGCGGCGGAAACCTTCTGGCCCACACCCTGCATGCACGATAACGCGCACTCGCCCTACCATACGGCCGCGTCCGTCGTGGCGCACCTGCGGGCTGACATGCCGCCGCTGCTCCGCCAGGTTTATTGGGCGAGCTTCTCCAACCCCTGCAGCAACGTGTTCAAGCCCTTTTACCTGCACGGACCGACCCTTCCGCACTCCTACGCATCGGGCAGCAGTACCTACGCCGGCGATGCGCCGTGGTGGTGGGCCAATCGCGTTAAGCTGCTTTGCGACCTGAACTACCGCGCTTTGGCGCCGACCGTTCGAGGCGTGTTCGACCAGACTGAACGTTGGGAGATGGACCGCCAGGCGACCGTGGAAGCCGAAGCCCTGAGAGAGCTCAAGGCCGGCAACGAAGCCGGAGCCGTAAGACTGCTTCAGGAGTTCGTCAACGAGAACTGCGAGCGAACCGGGAAAGAGTATCGGATGCTGAACGAGATCCTGCCCACAACGCTCAAAACCGTCGGAATCGAATATGTGTTCGTGGACTACCTGAAGGCCTGGACGTCCCAGAAAGGCGTCCCTCTACCGTTTTTGCCGATTGGCGATTGACGATTCGCGATTGAAGAGTTGGTAAGCCCTTATCGGCTGTCATTCTGAGCGCAGACTTCATGATCCTTCGGCTCACCACTGTGCATGAAAATGGCTCTTTGGAGGTAACTCCTGTATTTTCAACAAAAGCTTCCGCCATTTTCATAGCAGCGAAGAATCTCTGCAGTTGTATTGCAGGACCGGTGCGAATAACTGCAGGGATTCTTCGCTGCGCTCAGAATGACAGAGCCACAATCGACATTCGACAATCGACGATCGGCCATCAACGCTTAGCGCGCCCGGGTGATAGCTCCCTCCGACGCGGAGGAAACCAGCGCGGCGTACTTGGCAAATACACCGGACTTGTATCGGGGCTCCGGCTCTCGCCACTTCGCCAATCTCTTCTGAATTTCCGAATCGGAAAGCTCAACGTCCAAGCGGCGTTTTTCGATATCGAAAACTACCGTGTCGCCATCGGCGAGGGCGGCGATGGGACCGCCCCGCGCAGCCTCCGGGGCCACGTGCCCGGCCATCAGGCCATGAGTGGCGCCGCTGAAACGGCCGTCGGTGAGCAAGCCCACTAATTCGCCCAACCCCTCACCCACCAGCGCGCCCGTCACATCCAGCATCTCGCGCATGCCGGGGCCGCCGCGCGGGCCTTCATAGCGGATTACAACCACGTCGCCCGGGCGGATGCTCTTTGCGATCACAGCACGCATGGCGTCTTCTTCGGAGTCGAAAACCCGAGCCGGTCCGCGATGGTGGGTTTTTTCGTAGCCCGCCACCTTGATGACGCAGCCTTCCGGCGCGAGGTTCCCCTTCAGGATGACCAGCCCGCCGGTTTTCTTTATCGGATTAGAGACAGACCTCACCACGTCCTGTCCCGGCGTCTCGGCAACGGACCGGGCTTCTTCCGCAATGGTTCGCCCGGTGGGAGTCATCTGCGACCCGTCGATCAGTCCCGCTTCCAGGAGTTTCTTGGCAATCAAGGGTATTCCTCCAGCGCGATGGACATCCACGGCAACGTAACGCCCAGCGGGTTTCAGATCGGCGATGATGGGTGTGCGCGAGCTGATGGTGTCAAAGTCTTCGATCGCAAGCGGGACTCCGGCCTCACGAGCCATGGCTAACAAGTGGAGCACGCCATTTGTTGAACCACCCGTCGCCGCTACGCTGGCAATTGCGTTCTCAAACGCCTTCCGCGTCAGGATATCGAGCGGGCGCACACCGCGACGAAGCTGGTCCATCACGAGCTGGCCGGCGTGATAGGCGACCTCGCCCTTCCGCGGATCGAGCGCGGGCACACTGTTCGCGCCCATGGGCGAGAGCCCGATGAATTCCATCACGGTGGACATGGTGTTGGCCGTGAATTGGCCTCCGCAAGCGCCGGCCCCGGGGCAAGCATGATCCTCGAGATCCTTGAGCTCCGCGTCAGTCATCTTCCCCGCCGCGTGCGCGCCGACCGCTTCGTACACGTCCCCAATCGTGACGTCATGGCCCTCGAAATGTCCGGGAGCAATCGACCCGCCGTAGAGAAGAACGCTCGGCACGTTGAGGCGGATCAATGCCATGGCGCCTCCGGGAATCGTCTTGTCGCATCCCACTAAGGCCACCATGGCGTCAAACATTTGACCGCGTCCCAGCAACTCAATAGAGTCCGCGATGACTTCCCGGCTCACGAGCGATGCCTTCATGCCCTCGGTGCCCATGGTTTCACCGTCCGAAATGGCGATGGTGTTGAACTCCATGGGTGTTCCGCCCGCCGAGCGCACGCCCTCTTTTACCTTGGCCGCCAGTTCGCGCAGATGGAAATTGCATGGCATCGTCTCAATCCAGGTGTTGGCGATTCCCACGATGGGCTTGGCCAGGTCGGAATCTGTGAAACCGATAGACTTGAACATGGCTCGCGCGCCGGCGCGGTCTCGGCCTTCCGTCATGATACGGCTGCAGTGCTTTGGATCAAGTGGCATACTTACCTCCGGGGTGATTAGTCTTATTTCCTGCCCTAGCGCTGACCTGGCGCAACGCTGACCTTCAGGTCAGCACCCTCACTTTGTGCTGAACTCGAAATGTTCGCAGATTCTCCGCGAGGGAGCAAGCAGTTTTCGGCAAGCGTGTGCTATCTCTCTGAGCGAACTGTCATTCTGAGCGCAGCGAAGAATCTCTGCAGTTGCTTTTGGATTCTGAGAGGCGCAGCGAACTGCGGGGATTCTTCGCTTCGCTCAGAATGACAGGCTTAACCCGAATTCCGAAGTTGCGAGCCTCTATCAGAAGAAACCCCTCACCCGGCTCGCTACTCTCGCCACCCTCTCCCCACGGGAGAGGGCTGAACAATATCGTCGTTGACGGCCCTCTCCCAAGGGGAGAGGGTGGCATGGTGCCGGCGCGTTCATCAGTCCGTCAGCTGACGGAGCCGGGTGAGGGGTTACTTCCGAAGAATCTGAACACCCGTACCGTTCTCGAGGTCAACTTCGGAATTCAGGCTTAACTGATTTGAGTTCGTGCCACCTCGAGCGCCGCAATCAACGCTTCGATATCACTCGCTTCAGTCCGGTAGTTGGTGATGCAGGCGCGTAGCACGGGCACTGAGCCGGCGAGGCGTGTGGTTGAAATCCAGGCTTTTCCGGAGGCGACGACTTGCATGGCGACTTTGTGCAGGTAGTCTTCGGAGCGGCCATCGGGATGGCGCTGGTCCACGAAGCAACACACGGGCAAAGGCGTTTTGTTGATCGGCTCCCAACCATCGGCTGCAAGTTCCGCGCGCAGAATCACACCCATGGTCACCATGTGGCGGAGGGCCGCGGCGTAGCCCTCCCACCCCGCCACGGCCAGGGAAAGAAACACCTTCAGGCCGATGGCGCGGCGGGACCACTGCATCGAGTGCTGGTAGGGATCGATCACATCCAACCCCGCCGCCTCGCGCGGCATATATGTTTGAGCAATACGGAAAGTTCTATCCAGAATGTCAGTATTGCGCGTTATATAAATTCCCGCCCCCATCGGCACCGAAAGCCACTTGTGCGCGTCGAAGATAATCGAGTCGGCGCGCTCGATCCCATCCAACAAGGGTCGCAGCTCGGGAACCAACGCGGCTGCACCGCCCCAGGCTGCGTCCACATGAAACCAGAGATTTTCGCGCGCGGCGATTTCGGCGATGGCAGGCAGAGGGTCGATGGCCCCCGCGCTGGTGGTGCCCGCCGTGGCCACCACCAGGAACGGCGCAAAACCCTGGCCGCGGTCGCGGGCAATTTCTGACGCGAGGGCTTCCGCATCCATGCGAAGGTCATTGTCCGCCCGAATCTGGTGCACGGCATCCGTCCCCAAGCCGCACATCCGAGCCGCCTTCAGCAAGGAATGGTGCGCCTCCGTGGAAACGTAGAGAATAGGCTGGGCGGCAAGCGCCCGGAGGCCGCGCCTCGCGAACTCCGGAAACTTCTGAACTAAGGCGGTAAGAACCGCCGTGTGGTTGGCCTCCATGCCGCCGGAAGCAAAAGTGCCGTCAGTGTGCGCGGGGTCGTAACCGAAGCGAGCCCCGAAAGCACGCACCAGATGCTGTTCGATTTCGATGGCCAGCGGGCTGTGGCTCCAGGCGGCAAGCTGCGGATTGAAAGCGGCCGTGAGCGCGTCCCCGGCGATGCCCATCGTGGTCGGCGCGGGATTGAAGAGCCCGTAATAGCGGGGATGCGGCGTGTGGGTTTGAAACTTCCAAAGACCCTCGACAAGAAAATCCAGGGCTTCTAAAGCGTCAACCGGAGCGGCAAAATCGAAGCGGGATAGCGAGGCGCGCAGCTTCGCGGGGTCGAGTGGAGGCGTAACCCGGCTACTCTCCAGCTTCGTCGCGTAAGCTTCAATCGCTTCCACCAACTTGCGCCAAAGTTCGGCGCGTGTTTCGGCATCAAGCATCAAGGGTGAGGTAGCCATGCGTTAATTCGATTTGCTGCTCCGAGATGGCGTGTCATTCCGAGTGCACATGGACCTGCGGCCCACCTATGGAGATGAAAGTGGCTGTCATCCTGAGCGCAGCGAAGGATCTGCAGTTCTGGTCCGTGGCGAACTAATGCAGATTCTTCGCTTCGCTCAGAATGACAGACTTTCGAGAGAGTTTCCATGGGCCTTTGGCCCACCCGAGGCAATGAAAATCGGCGTCGTCCCCGCGAAGGCGGGGACCCATTGTCGGTCAAATGGATTCCCGCTTGCGCGGGAATGACGTGACTTTCAGGAGAGCGCAGCGAGAAATCTCGCCCTGATTCTTTGTTGCCGCTGAGCACGGTGCAGAGCGAGATTCCTCGCTTCGCTCGGAATGACATTTTACAGTTTCCGGGCGTCCGTCAACAGATGGACATCAGCGACTGCTTTGGCGAGCGGCTTCCCAGGCCAGAATGGCCTTCTTGCGCGCCGCTCCCCAGTGATAATCGCCTGTAATGCCCATCTTGCGGATGGCCCTGTGGCACGGGATGAGGAAGGAGATCGGATTCCGCCCCACGGCGCCACCCACCGCCCGCGCGGCTGACGGGTGTCCCAAGTGGCGCGCCAAATCTTCATACGACACCACCGAGCCCGAAGGAATTCGTAGCAGTGCTTCCCAGACTTTGATCTGGAAATTCGTGCCCATCAGCAGCAGTTTTACAGGATGCGCACCATTCCTCTTCTTGGTATTGAAAATCCCATCCATATAGCTACGAGTCTTTTCCGGATTCTCCTGGAACTTCGCCGCCGGCCATCTTTGCTTGAAGTCTTCGAGTGCTTGCTTGCGGTCCCTTTCCTGCACAAACCCCAATCCGCAGATTCCTCGCTCGGTGACGGCGAGAATACACTCGCCGAAAGGGCTGGGATGAAATCCGTAGCTGATCTCGAGGCCTGCGCCTTTGGCCTTGAACTCGCCAGGGGTCATCGCCTCGGTGGTCACAAAAAGGTCGTGCAGCCGGCTGGGACTGGAGAGCCCGGCGTCATAGGCGGCGTCCAGCACGCTGCGGGATTCCTCGAGCGCTTGCTTGGCATGCTCCAAGGTCAAGAACTGCACCAGGCGCTTGGGGCTGATGCCCGCCCAGCGGCGAAAGAGCCGTTGGAAGTGAAACTCGCTGAGGTTGACGCTGCGTGCGACTTCGTCCAAACTCGGTTGATCCTGGTAGTTCTCCGCGAGAAACTCGATGGCTTTCTCGATCCGGCGATAATCTTCTGCGTTGGTTTGCATTTTCCCTCCTGGCCCCATCATCGTCCAGGGAGAACCACCAGGCAACCCGATTCTTGCGGAGTCGGAAAACCACCTCAGTTGTCATTCCGAGCGGAGCGAGGAATCTCGCTCTGGTTTACCGTCGACGCACTGCGAGATTCCTCGTCGCTGGCGGCTCCTCGGAATGACAGGCGGGTGGGGTCATGCCCCAGCGTGCCCGGTGTGGCGGCAACAGGAGTCGGCCGGTGAGTGATGATCAGGGCTACCCCTGCTATGATGGTGGCGCTCGCCAGCAGCTCGCGGCCGGTCACGACTTCACTCCCCAGCGCCCAGCCGAGGAAAACGGCCACCGCGGGGTTCACAAACGCGTAGGTCGAAACCCGCGCCGTAGGCACGGTGCGCAACAACCAGAAATAGGCCGTGAAACCCACGAGCGAACCGGCCGCAACCAGATAGACCAGGCCGAGCAGGGAGCGTGCGGCGACGGCATCGAGATGGAAATGCCTGGTCTCACCGCCGAGCAGGCCCAACGCTAGAAGCATAACGCCGCCCGCCAACATCTCCATGGCCGCCGCCTGGAAGGGAGAACGCGGCAGGCATACTTTGTGCGAAATAACGGAGCCCAGCGCCCAGGAGAAAGCGGAGAGCATGAGCACGCCCGCCCCGGCCGGCTCCACGCGCGAACTTCCCCACATGTGGGCAGGCCCCACCAGCAGGGTGATTCCCGCCAGCCCCATAACCATCCCGCCGATCACCCTTGCTCCCAACTTCGTGCCGTCCCGTCGCAGGCTATCGAGGAGAACCATCCAGACGGGAATGGCCGCCAGCAGCAGAGCCGCCAAGCCGGAAGGCACGCGCCGCTCCGCCCAGCACAATCCTCCATTCCCGCTCACCAGGAGCAAAGCCCCAACAAGGGCTGTGCCTCCCCACTCACGGCGGGAGGGGCGGGCGGCGCCGCCCGCGCGCGTCCACAAGTACAACACGGCGCCGGCGGTCAGGAATCGGCAACCCGCCATGAAGAATGGTGGAATGGTTTCCACTGCATAGCGAATCGCCAGGAAGGTGGACCCCCAGATCAAGTAGACGGCGGCAAACGCGAGCACGATACCGGCTCGGTTGGAATGCGTGGCCGAAACTGGTTGGGGCGATGGCACCATAATCAATCCGCTCCAGCGACTGAACATGATGCTAGGAAAAGGGCGTGTAGTAAACAAATAAACTGAGGATCTACTGTTTAATGCGTGCGTACGAAGAGACGATGGCCTGGCCCATCACGCCGTCAAGGCGAGAAAGTTGGACATCGTAATGCAGCGGGTAGCCGCCCTGATCGCTCACATTGAGGGCCCTGATGGCTCCAACGAAGTAGCCGCTCGATCCGCCTCCTCCCAGGTTGACGGTTGCGAGAGGAGCATTCAGTATGGCGGTCATGGCGGCATTGCCGCGCAAGGCGGAGCGAGACGAGCACCAGGGCACTATACCGAGGCGGCAATCAGTAGAACAGCGTGCGCAGGCTTATTATCTGAAGCGCACTTGGACTGGCAGCGGGTACCAGAGGAGGGATTTTGCTGAGCATGTAGTCGGCCCAGCAGTGATCGTACTGAATGCCGTTGCCGCCCCCGCCGTTCCAGCTCACGCTGGGCGAGCCGAACGAATTGCCGGAGGTATTGGCAACGTAAACTCCCCCAACGATCTGTCCGTTGCCGCCGCCGCTCATGATCGACGCTCCGTTGCCGATAACTAGGATCATACCGTTCCAGGAGTAGTCGCCACTAAAGGTCAAGGTTCCGGTCACGGCGAGAATGCCATAGCCGGTCGAAGGCCCCATGGAGTAGTTCCCATAGACGAAGTCAATGGCGGGGTTGGCCGCGGTACCGAGGTTAATGGTGGGATTGTTCACCGACGCAGTTGGCGTCCCGTACACATTGGTTGCGGCCGAGGCAACCTGCCCCATAAAGAGATTCAGCTCGGATGCGCTCAGGTTGCCTAGGTTGGCGTTGACCACATCCGGGGCTGAGTTTGCACCGAGATAATTGTTCGGCTTGGCAAGATCACCGAGGATAGTTTGAACGGCGCTGGGGTTGGTTGCCTTCGTTGGGTCGTCAATACCGATGGCGTCAATTGAGGGCAGTGCCGTAGTGTTGCAGCCGGAAGGCACCGGGGCGCAGGTGGGGCAGTCGGTCCCGATCATCTGGAAATTATTGGAATGCGGCGTTCCGAAGTTAGGATTCGGCCCGATCAGGGTGAGCGCGCCGCCAAGGCCAAACGTATAGCTGTTGTAGAGGACCCCAGTTTCCATCTGCGCCATCGCCCGGGAGCCGGAGGGCGTCACCGCCAGCGCGGTCAGCAGGGACACCGGTCCCATGGTATTCCCCGACGATCCCACGGTGGCCGTTGCCTGCGCTCCCGAACCGCCGCCGCCCCCACTGAATGTCACCGTAGGTGGATTCGCCTGAGAATAGCCACTGCCTCCATTCGTAAGGGTGATGCTGACCACTCCATAGTCGGTCGCAATCGAAGCCGTCCCCGTGGCCGTGACGCAACCGGGCCCCGGGGTACAGGGAGGCGCGGCGATGATCAAGATTGGGTTGGCGTCGTACCCGCTGCCACCTCCGTTAACGGGAATGGTAAGGCTGTTTACAATCCCTGTAGGCCCTGTACTCAGAGTCGCCTTTGCACCAGGCAATCCGCCTTTCGGGGAATACGTTCCAAAGGTGACGGTGGGTGGACTGCCAGGCGTGTAGGAACCGCCACCGTTCTGCGGAATGGTGACTGTATTGATCTGAATGCCATAGGTCGGCGTGATCGACACATTCTCGCAGGGCGAAGCGACGCTAAAAGTGGTCGGAACGGCGGTGTAGTTGCCTGGGTTGCTTGGTGTATATGAGCCATCCGCCTTCTTGTTGCTACCCGCCGTGACCGCGCCGGCGAAGCCGGATCCTGTGCCATTGTTGGCCGTCACGGCGCCTGTGTCGTTCTTACCGTCGCAGCTCCCGCTCGCTTGGTAACTGTAGATGCAGGAGTTGCCTGTCATATTTGCCGTAGCAGTGGCGCTGGCAGGGGTGAAAATGACGGTTGGGGTGTTGCCGCTAGCATAGCACGCCGGAGGCGTTGCCCAGGTAGCTCCACTGGGGCCCACCGAAACGACGGGCTCCGTATCGCTCACCGTAGCGTTCACGATGGCTCCGCTGCCGTTCCCGTCTGTCGGGGTAATGGTCACGGCCGGGTTGCTGGTATAGCCCACCCCTGGGTTGGTAATGGTGACGCTGGTGAGCCCCTGGGGGAGTTGGTCAACCACGGCGGTTGCGGTGGCCCCTGACCCGGCGCCTCCGCTGAGGGTCACGGTTGGCACCGAAGTATAGCCGGAGCCGCTGGCCGTAACGGCGATATTGGTGACGGGGCCGGTCACCGACGTGGTCAACGCAGTGCAGCTTGTTTGGTACCCGGCGGGGAGTTGCTGTTCATGGCTCCCATTCCAGCACACTTGGTTCCCGTAGGGGGCGGTGCCGACGTTGACAGGCGTCATGTTGTCGGACTTCAGGGTAATTCGCACCCACTTATAGGTCAGTGGAATTTTGTTGCCGTTGGCATCCTTGAGTTGGTAGGCGGCCTCGAGTGTGGCTGCATCCCCGGTTCCGCGGGCTGACTGGCTGTTGTCGTACCAGGCGTACCAAGCGCTCCCGCTTGGGACCGAGGCCGTGGTGGCCGGGCAGGGTGTTCCGGCGGCCACTGAGGTAACCCGTTACACCCAGGTTGTTGACGAAGTAGCTCTCGTGGCACAGTTCCGTGTCGAAATACTTGTTGCTGGGATTCCAGGGGGCGACAGTTTCTCCAGGCGCAGGATTGATGAGGTAGAGCACGTATGCCCTCGATGCCCCCGAAGTCGAGGGCAGTCCGGTGGGAACGATTTTCAATCCGCGTGCCGACAGGTTGGCGCCCACCCCCAAATCGCCCGTAAGTGGATGGATTCGATCCCGGGCTTCCTGCAAGCCGGCCAAAGCCCCATAGATGGCAGAGTGCTTATCGCGGTAATTGACGCTGATCGAAGTCTCGGTGTTGGACGAAAACACCATGGCCAGAGCGATGGCGGAGAGCAAAAGCAACGCAAACATAGCGAGTATCAGAGCCACGCCGGCTTCCTGGTCCTGCTTCTTCCTGATGCTCATGGTCCCTCCTATCATCACTTGCACCCCATAACCGTGCCCGTGGTGTTGGGGTACGCGACGGAACAGTTATTGAGCCGCACCGTGGTCATCAGGGTCATTGTCGACTTCTGCCCAGTCACGGGATCCGGGTTAGGAGACTGCACCTTAAGTATGATGTCGACCGTATTGACGTTAGCCAGAGCGTTATTCGTAATGTCAATGGGCAGCGAAACGGCTGTTCCGTCTGCGTAGTATGCCTGGAAGATGGGATCGGCGGTCGTCCCGTTGAGCACGCTCTGGACATCTACCTGGTCAGTTTCGGTCTGGCCGGTGAGGGGGTCTGCCTGGATTTTTGGGGTTTGGCTCCGCTCCAGACACGGGCAGCCTGTGCCGGTTTGGACCAGGTCGTAATGAATCACTGACACGTTTCCGCTTCCATCGATCGACGACTCGAACCAGAGCTCACCCACGTCCAACTTGACCAATCCCACTGCTTCCTGCGTACTCTGTTCCGCCGGGCTTACCGGATCCGACGAAAAGTTACGTGTGTTCGGGTACCCGGAGGCGCGCAGATCGCGCGCGATCTGGTCCATAAACTCGCGCGACTCCTGGAACAGGTCGAGCTTGATCTGTTGCGAGGTGGAGTTCTGCTGGGCCTGATTGATCTGGGCGAAGATCGAACCCATGATGATGGCCAGCAGAGCTAAGACGATCATCAGTTCCAGGAGCGAGAACCCAACTTGCGAACTGGCCTTGGTGCGTATCCTCATGGCGTTACTGCGGTCCAACAAAAGTCCGGAACGTGACTGGCAGGGCAAAGGTGAAACGGTTGTTCGTCATCCCTCGCGGCTCCGCCGCAATCGTTACCAGGTAGGACGAAGACGGAGGACTAGTGGATATCTGTTGGATATTCCAACGAACATCGTAGACAGCCTGCGTACCAGCAAACCCTCCCCCGTTGCACACGACGTAGTTCATCTGGTAACCGGACGGCGGATTGGTCTGGGTGAAATCGATGCTGGGGCCGATCGGAGACACGTTGCTCAGAGCCGCACCGCCAACACCTGTGTCGATTGTCCAGGTGGTCGGCGGCCGCCCGCAGTCTGTCACCGAGGCCGGCCCCCCGCGCGCCAGCACCGCAGTAACTTGTTCGATCACGGATGCCGCTAGCATGGTCGCCGTGCTGTCCACGCGGCTGCGGCCGTTGTTGCCCACGGCTGTAGCGAACAGCGCCGCGACCGCCAGCAGCCCGACCGCCAGGATGAGGCAGGCGATCATCACTTCCAGAAGCGTGAAGCCGGCTTGCTGTTTCTGCGTTCGTGTGTGGCGGATGCCGCTCATACCGTTCTATTGCCCGCTCAGTTATTCCAACTCTGCCCGTTCCAATACCAGGTTGTCATCCGGCCACCCGGAGAAACACAGATCGAGGTCCAACGCGTTCCGCCCCAACTCGCCGCATAATTGAAGTAGTAGGCAAATGCCTGCGTCCCCGAGCAGGCGCCGCTGCTATACTGGCATGGGAGGCCCGCGCTGCTGAAATAGGTGTCGTCGGTCGTGTCCAGGGTGTTCAAAGGGTTTGCACCGCAGTTTGTGGCAGTCAGAGCGGCGGGGGCACCGCTACCGGATGGGGGGCTCACCTTGCTGAATCGGCTTGACAGCGTTATCTGCGGCACCGAGGACGTGAGTCCCGTTGGACTTGCCCCGTTGTCCACATAGGCGACGCATACACCACCGGTGAGCTGAAAACGAACCCGCGATATTATGTTCTGCCTGACCGCCATACTGCGGGCGTTCTGGAACAAGCCGGAAAGATCGTTCATGCCCCCTCGCAATTGCGCCGTAGCCACCACGCTAGTTAACGTGGGGAGCGAGATGGCAGTAAGGGTGATTACAATGCCGGCGACGACCATCAGTTCGACTGTCGAGAACCCGGACTGCTGACTCGAAATTGTATTCATGGACTCCCGCCGCTACCGCTTTTGATTCGCATTCTGCACGCAGCAGATTTCGACCCCCATGGCCTGCGGGATGCCGGTGGCGGCGGACGTGGCCGCAATCAGCCGATAATTGCGCAAGGCATTCATGGTTGTGGGGAGCGCCGTGGATACCAGAATACTCACCACCGCAAGAGTGATGACGATCTGGAGCAAACTGTAACCATCGTTGGTTCGGGTTGCCCTTCGTCTGGCACGGCTTGCCACCGCCCTATTCGCGTCATTCACCACCAGGGTCCTCCGTTGCCGCTTCCCATTCCTGTCCTCATCATTAATCCATTTGCAAACCGTCCTCCCGTATCGCGCCTCAGCGGCAGATGACACCGCCCCCCAACACTCCTTCCGCTACGATGCTGCTGGTGTCAGTGCCTGGGGGACAACCTTCGGCTAGTTGTTGATAGCAGTCCGAATGCGCTCTCCCGCGACGCCACGTGACTGCCGACGTGTCACCAAGCGCTCCGCACGTGGTGTCACCTCCCCGTTAGTTTCCATCCAGCCCTGTCTGTTGCCAAGAGTACCAGGGTACTAGGGGCGTTGGGGGGCGGGGATTGTTGGTAAGGGCGCTTCGCGAAGCGCCCCTACGGAAAGGCAGGGATTGTTGGCCGGGGCGGTTCACGAACCACCCCTACTTTAGTACTACGTTGCCCAGGTAGCCGCGGTTCTCGCCGTCACTATCTTTCACGAAGACGCTCACGCGGAAGGTGCCTGCGGGCGCCGGGATGGACTTATCGAGTCGGACAACCTCTCGGGGATCGACGGCCTGCAAGGTTGCCTGACCCAGTTCCTCTCCCATTACATTGTAGAAGTTAGCGACCAGAGTTCCCGGGGTGAAGACGCCGAAGACGCCCTTCAGACTAACCTGCCCACCTTCCAGGTTACCGGCAAGCGGCTCGTTGATGGCGCCTGCCCATACGGCGTTCAGCACCGGGTTCGGGACACTGGTGGGTGACCAATAGACTGGGAACGAGTATTCCTCGCCGGGGTTAAGTGTCGCATAGGGGCTTAGCACCTCGGTTTCGAGGATGTAGGGATTTTGCTTCGGGTCGTCCGGAAGAGTCTGGTCCCAAGGTCCGCGGGAAATTATACCGGGGCCGTTATTCCAGGTTTCCACGGCGGCGCCGTCGGGATACTCCTTTTCGGGGAAACAAGTGAAGTTCTCGACGAAGCCGATGTTTTTCTGTCCGTTGACCACGGCGTACCAGCCACGGTCGGTGTCGGCTGCGGCCTTCCCGACGCGGTAGAGATAGTGGGCGCGCAGCATGTGGCCGTCGTGCAGGAGCTGGTAGCTGGGGTGTCGAGCGTCACCGTAGGGGTTGTAGTAGCCCTGGGGATACTTGCTGTGGGGATTGAGCGGGATGTACATGAACAGGTCGGGGTTTGGTTTCGAAGGGTCGTGGGCGTCCGCCGCATCGTTCTGAATTAGGTGCCAGATCCCCCAACGAATCTGCCGGCGGCTGATGTTGCGCATCACCTGGTCGACCTTAAGGCGCGTGGTCCCGGCATAAACGTGATACGTCCGCACAAATTGCACGCCAGTGCGCGGGTCCGCAGGACTGGTCACGCGGACGGCGACCTCGGCGGGCGTCTCCGTGACCAGCTCGGCCGCATATTTGCTGCCGTCCAGTATGTAGTAGGGAATGCTGGGCCATTGATCCTCGCTCATCCAACCTTCCGGTCCGGGCCAGACTTTGTCGCCGCCGTAGTTCGCCCAGCCGGCTTTGACGTTGTTCTGCTCAGGCGGCAGGACTTTCCCGGCCAAGTCTTTATTCACGAAGAAGAACCCCTTTTCACCCAGCTCGAGCTGAATGGCGCGGCCCCCGATGTCAGGAGCGACATAAAGGGTGACAATGCCATTGGTCAGGCGATAGGCGTTCCAGCCGTTGAATTGAGTCTTTTCAAGGCTTGCGGAAAAGGGATTATTCTGAGTTGCCATGGCGAACCTCGCTGAAAACAAGGTTATCGGATGTGTTGTTAAATGGTTTTGCCGCGCTCCGGTTGCTACGCCAATTGATGCCAGCAAAGTGCCGAGGGCGCAGCCGATCAGCATCTTCTGAACTCGTCCCATGACCTTCTACCCCCACGCGCGGCGGTTCGGTTGCTCAAGTCGGAAATACAGCCCTCTCCCTTGGGGAGAGGGTGGCGAGCGGAGCGAGCCCGGCGAGGGGTTACTTCGCCATGTTCACCCATCCCGCTCCCTTCTCAGCGCGCAACCGACCCCTCACCCGACCCGCGCCGGCTGGTGAAAACGCCGGACGCGGGCCACCCTCTCCCCAAGGGAGAGGGCAGAGATTCAATTTGGCGACAGCTCCTTAGAACCCCAGCGGCGCAATCCAGAACGAAGCTGCAAAGGTTTTTCCTGGCGCCAGGATAATCAGGTTCTTGAACTTCCCTTCGTGTTGCAGGTTAAAGGCGTTCGCCAGCCCTACGCCAAATTCGCCAGCGTGTGCGCCAAATCCCGGACGGCAGGATAAAGGTCGCGATACACCTGGTAATAGCGGTCATAAGCTTTGACGTTTTCCGCCAGGGGCGTCATTCTCTCTTTCACCTGGATGGTTTGTGCCGCTGCTTCTGAAACGCTCGCATAGGTCTTGGCCCCAACGCCGGCGAGCAAAGCAGCGCCGAAGGCAGAGCCTTCCGAGGTTCGGAGGGTCACGAGTTCGGTGTCAAATATATCCGCCTGGATTTCCCGCCAAGTGGAGTTGCGCGAGCCGCCGCCCGAGGAGCGAATCTGCTCGACCGGAATTTTCAATTCCCTGAATATCTCGATCGAGTCGCGCAGACTGAACGCCACTCCTTCCAGGATGGAGCGGATGAGGTGTGCTCGCGTGTGAACCGCGGTTAGACCGAACCACATGCCGCGCGCCTGGGCGTCGAGGTGAGGCGTCCGCTCGCCCATCAGGTAGGGCAGCCACAGAACGCCGCCACTTCCAGGGGGAATTTGCCGGGCCTCGTTGATAATGAGATCGTAAGCATCGGCGTCCGTGTGGCGGGCGTACCAGCTCTCCGAAGCTCCAAAGTTGTCGCGGAACCAGCGCAGGGAGAGTCCGGCGCCCTGAGTGACCCCCATCACGTGCCATTTGCCGGGAACGGCGTGGCAGAAGGTATGGATGCGACCGCGCGGGTCGAGCTTGGGCGCCTCGGTGTAGGCAAAGATCACACCGGAGGTGCCCAGCGTGGCGGAGGTTAGCCCGGGCTCGACGATCCCATTGCCCACGGCGCTGGCGGCCTGGTCGCCTGCGCCGCCTACCACCCGCGTCCCGGCACTCAAGCCAGTGAGTACGGCGGCCTCGGGTGTGATCTGCCCCGTGAATTCGACCGATTCGTAGGCGCGCGGCAGGAGCTTGGCGTCCAAATCAAGCAACGATAGCATCTCGTGCGACCACCGGCGGTTGGTCACATCAAAAAGCAAAGTGCCCGAGGCGTCCGAGACGTCGGTGGCAAACTCACCCGTAAGACGGAAACGCACAAAATCCTTGGGCAGGAGGAAGTGTGCGGCGCGCTCGAAAGTCCTCGGCTCCTCATCGCGGATCCAGAGCAGCTTGGGCGCGCTGAAGCCGGTGAGGGCGGGATTGGAGACCAGCTTGATCAAGCGCTCCGCTCCGACCGTTGCGGTGATCCAGTCGCATTGCGCTTGGCTGCGTTGGTCGCACCAGATCAAGGCAGGCCGGAGAACCGCCGGCGTGCTGTCCATCAGAACCACGCCGTGCATTTGGCCGGAAAACCCCACCGCGTCAATGTCGCTGCCCTTGAGCTGGGCTTGATCAAGTGCCCCACGGACGGCCACCAGCGTAGCACGCCACCAGTCCTCAGGCTCCTGCTCTGCCCAACCGGGCTTGGCCATCTTCATGGGCTGGTGATCGCCCGTGGCCGCTCCCACAATATGACCATCCGGGCGCACGATGATTGCCCGTGTCCCGGTGGTTCCAACATCAATTCCCATCATGTAGGCCATAGCATTGAGTCCTGTAATAGTATTTTCAAGAGCAGGATTCAGGGGAAAGAGCCACGGCGTGAGTGCTATGGATTTGCTCTTCCCTAGCCCCCAGTCCCTGTTCTTCCCTGACTCCTGAATCCTGAATCCTAGCTCTTCACTTTCTCCCATCGTCCTGACTTTGCCGAGCGCTCCACCGCGTCCAGGACGGCTTGAACCTTCACTCCTTCGTCGAACCCGGGCTGGGGCGGCTGGCCCTTCTCCAATGCCGTCAGGAAGTCGTGGACGGCATGGACGAAGGTGTGCTCGTAACCAATGATGTGGCCTGGTGGCCACCATGCGCCGACGTAAGGATGGTTGGGCTCCGTCACCAAGATCGTTTTGAAGCCCTGCTGCTCATTGGGCTCCGTGCGATCATAGAATTCCAGCTCGTTCATTCTTTCCAGGTTAAAAGCCAGACTGCCTTTGCTGCCGTAAATTTGGAAGGTGTTGTAATTCCTCCGGCCCCCGGCGAAGCGCGACGACTCAAAAACTCCCACGGCGCGGTTCTTGAAGCGGGCGAGGAAGTTCGTGTCATCATCCACCGTGACCTTGCCTTTCTTCCCTTCTGCTCCTTTGGCTCCCCAGGCGCCTTCCCCGGTGCCGGGCAAAGGCCGCTTCCTAATGAACGTCGTCATCTGGCCGGCGACCGATTCAATGTAACCATTCAGGAACTGGGCCAGGTCGGCGGCGTGTGCCCCGATGTCTCCCAGGGCGCCGCTGCCCGCGTATTTCTTTTCCAGGCGCCAG
>CAWIUZ010000377.1:0-6276 GCA_963838915.1 uncultured Acidobacteriota bacterium | reverse complement strand
TGGCCACCGGACGGAAGAGGTCGATGAGGCTGGACTCAGGCATCGATCGGTCGAAAAACTTTCTGCCTATTTCTGTTTTTTCAGAGAATCGAATCCTGATTATGCATTTTTTTGCTACAAACTTCACTTTCCTCTTGACATTATTATCCTGTGTCACTATACATGAGAATGAATACGCGCTCCGCCAGCAATGCTGGCGTGAATTTCAAAAAGTTTGGAGGAGAATAGAATGGCAGCGAAAAAGAAAGCAAAAAAGAAGAGGTAAGTTCTTAGCAAAATCCGAAAGGAACTCTCGGGGATGCAGCGATGCATCCCCGAAGTTTTTTAGGGGCCTTTCCCTTACTCACCAGCATCGAAGGCAATCGCCTGTTGCGTCCGCGGAACCCATGAACAAGAGACAACGCTGTCATTCCGAGTGGTCATCGGCAAGCTGCCTTCCGGACGGAATGAGAATCAACTGCGACGTTACCCCCGCGAAAGCGGGGGTCCATTGTTGGTCCGGAGCACAATGGCTTCCCGCTTTCGCGGGAATGACGTGATTTTCGAGAGTGCAAGTCGTGAACCGAAGAATCATGGAATCGTCATTCGGAATGCCAGCCTATTTCAAGGCAGTCGCTTATCCCCGTCGGTTGACGGGCACCCAGAAACCATGAAAAGACGATCGTAGGGGGACGGCTTGCCGTCCCCTGGCTGGATGGATCTCACACCATACGGGGTAGGGCAGGCCCTTACCCCTACACCTTTTCAAAGCAGCTGGACACTGAGGGGCCGCTAACTATTGACAGTCTCCTGCGGGCTTTGCTCCTGTGCGCTCCCGCTCTCAACTGCGTTCCCTTCTGCGGCGGTCAGGGAGCGAGGGGTCTCGTCCACCGGTTCAATCACGGGCAGATCATCGCCCGTGGCGGCGCCAAGTTCTTTCAATTTCCGGGCAGAAGGCAGCACGCGGCCTTCCAGCGAGCCAACCGCCTTATTGTATGAATCGACCTCTCGGGCGAGAGCTGAGCCAATCCCTTGGAAGTGAGTAAGGAAGGGTCGCAGCCGGTCGTAGAGTTCCTTTCCCAGTTCGCTGATGAGTCGAGCATTTTCTGCGATTTGTTCCTGCCTCCATCCATACGCCACGGCGCGCAGCAAGGCGATGAGCGTGGTAGGAGTTGCCAGGACCACCCGTTTCTGCATTCCGTCTTCTATCAAGGTACGGTCTAGCTCGAGCGCGGCGCTGAAGAACGACTCGCCGGGAAGAAACAGCACCACGAACTCCGGGGCGGGCTCGAGCTGCTCCCAATAACTTCGCGCCGCCAACTGATTCATGTAAACACGCACGCTCTGGGCATGTTTTTCGAGCGCCTCCTTCCGATCCTCCTCTCTGGTGGCGGCCGAGGCGTCAAGGAAAGCCTGAAGTGGGACCTTGGCATCGACAGCGATGCGCCGGTTGCCGGGCAGCCTTACGATCATGTCAGGACGCAAACGTCCTGACTCCGAAGCGAAGGTCTCTTGCTCCGTAAAATCGCAGTGCTGCGACATGCCGGCCAACTCCGCCACGTTCCGAAGGGTCATTTCACCCCAGCGGCCCCGGGCCTGGCTTCCGCCCCTTAATGCGATCGCCAGCGTGGAAGTCTTCTCCTGCAATAGCTGGTTTGTGGCGGCCAGGCTGCGGAGTTGCTCCTCGAGCGTGCCGTAAGCGCTTTGACGCGCCTTCTCCATTTCCAGGATCTGCGCTTCATACCGGCTGAGGGATTCCTTCAGCGGCGCCACCAGCGCATCGATTGCCTGCTGGCGTGTATCCAGGTCTCCTTTTGCGCGGGCTTGCATGGTCTCGAAGGTGCTTTTCGCCAAAGTGAAAAATGCCTCGTTATTGCTCTTGAGGGCTTCCGTCGACAGCGCCTGAAAAGCATCCGAGAGATTTTTCTTGGCCTCGTCCACTATCTTCTTCTGTTCTTCCAGGTTCGCCTGCGCTTCCTGAAGCTTCGTCTCTGCGGCGACGCGCATTTCGCCCTCAGCCTTCATTCGCTCGCGCAAGGCCCCCAGATCTTCGAGGCGCTGCTCGAATTGCTCGAGTTCGGTTTGGGCCTTGACCCTTTGCTCGCTTTCGCCGCGCAACTGTTGCTGAAGGATGGAAGCTTCTTTCTCTTTCGCGTCGAATAGACCTTGCAGCGCGGTCAGTTGAGTTCGCACCTCTGTGGCGGCGGTTTCCGCCGCCTTCACACGGCCTTCGGCTTCGACCTGCACCTTTTGAACGGCGGCTGCGGAACGGGCTGCCGCCCATAACCAAGCGATGAGCCCTCCCAAGACTACGCCGGCGATGAGAAGGATGATTGAGATCATAGGGTCTCCTTATCGGTTCGCAAGTTCCCGGGTGGCGCGGGCGCGCCGTTCTTTGGCATTTTTCCGCTCTATCGATTCGCGGCCCATACATCCCGACAAAGACCGTCGGGACGTATGCGCCACCCGCCGCAGAATACCGGGCTACATGGTGCTAAAAGTTCTCTTCGTGCGCAGGGCAGATGGGGCGGTAATCACAGAATTTGCACGCAAAGCCGGGGGTTGGCGGGAATTGATTCTGTCGAATCTGGTCGGCGACCAGTAAGACTCTCGTCTTCACGGCTTTGAGATCTGATTCGCTCCGCGCGGTGTGGACAGTCTGGTTGTTAGAAAGACAATAGAAAGTCAAGCGTCGGGGTTTCAGCTTCAATTCTTCCTGGGCCGCCAGAGCGTAAACGGAAAGCTGCAAGCTGCCGTCGGCATCCTTTTGCGAGCGGGGCTTTCCGGTTTTGTAGTCAATCAGTTCCACTGCGTCCTCGTTCTCGCCCGCGCGCGGCGTCAGGGGACTGATCTGATCGATGCGCCCTTCCAGCAGGACTTCGCCGAGGTCGAGCGAGAAAGAGGTTTCCATGCTCTGGGGAAGAATCTCATTGTGCCCCTGCTTTTCCACGAAGGCGCGCAATTGTTCCAGTCCGGTTCGCTTGTAGGTCTGCTCCTGGTACTCGTCCTCGAACCCGGTGCTCCTCCAGGACGACTCGTAGAAATCTTTAACTGCTTCGAAAGTGGCTTCTCCCCGGGCTCGCAACTCGAAATAGCGCCTTACGGAGCGATGCATGATGTGCCCGAAAGTGAGAGCAGCCTGCGGACCTGTGGGGATTCTGAGAAAATGGCCAAACTTGAACTTCAGGGGACAGACCTCGTAGTCCTCAATCGAGGAAGCACTCAGGCGCAGCTTTTCTCCTAGCTGGGTCTCCGGTTCGCGGCCGGCCCATTCCGCGATTGGAGGATGCACGGCCAGAAGTCCTGACAGATCGCCAAAGAGTTCTTTTTGGGCTGACCCTTCGCCGTCCCGAGCCTTGCTGTCATCCTGAGCGGAGCGAAGGATCTCCGTAGTTCCGCCGGAGCGTGTCAGAGACGAACTGCGGGGATTCTTCGCTCCGCTCAGAATGACAGCTACTGGGCCGTAGGAGGTTACCGTCAGGCGTTCGATGTCCCGAGCGGCCACCACTGGGTCGCGGAGCAGGTCGTCAATGAATGTTGACGGCTTCTTGCCGGGTGCCACGACGCTCGAAACATAAAGGCGGTCCTGGGCGCGTGTCAGGGCGACAAAGAAAAGACGGCGCTCCTCCTGGGTGTGGATATTCCTGGGCGGCAAAGGCCCCTTGCGAAGTTCGTCAGGAAACTCGATAACCGCCTTGCGCTCGTTGCAGGGAAAGCGGCGCGAGGCGACGCTGAGCACAAAGACCACAGGGAACTCGAGGCCCTTGGCGGCGTGGACGGTCATCATCTGGACCGCGCGGGCGCGGTCTTCAAGGAGAGGCGCCTCGATCTTTCCTCCTGCCTCGAGGTAATGCTGGAAATAAAAGAGGAATTCGTGCAGGTTCTTGGCAGGCGTCTTTCCCGCGTGTTCATCTTCCCACTCAGGACCGGCCAGAGCCGGGAATTTCGAAATCTTCTCTTCCCACTCGCGGAGGAACTCGGCGAACGCATTCACGTATCGGAGATCCCTTTCGTCAAGAAACGAAAGTAACTGAAGGCGCTCGCAAAGTAGATTGAAAAGCAACGTCACGGTTGCGTTTTGGGATGCCCAGTGCAGGTCGTCAAGAAGCTGCTTCAAAGACCCCCAATTGGTAGCTTCGAGGCGGTTCGTAGGGGCGGTTCGCGAACCGCCTCCGCTGAATGAGTTGAGGAACGTCATAGAGCGAGCAGCGCCGCCTGTCCGCCTGGACACGAACTTCCAGGGCGAGTTCTTCCGGAAAGTTCCAGCGCGGGGCCAGCAGCACGCGTGTCAAGCTGATGTTGTCGTGGGGCGAATGAACCAAGTTGAGATAGGCGAGTTCGATCGAGCCACGACCGGCCTCTCACATATACTATCGAAAGTGAACCGGGCGCAGCGGGGACAGGCGGACGCGGTCGAAGGCGCGGTAGGTGGCGCGGAGCATTCCTCCGGCGACGGAAACACGCGATCGTATTTGCCCTGGATACCGAAGTCAGCTTCGGCGAAGTTGCATTTCCACAATGGAAGACCATGGAATAACATGCTCCGTATCAGTCACAATGGAGCGATCGACGACCCCTTCCGGCTTATCCGGGACAGGACTGGGGCACGCCTTGCTCGCGCGCGCGTGCGATAACACTCGCGAAATATCGCAGTCAGCCTCAGCGCTCGCTGAAGGAGATGACCGTGCCGTCGGGGTCGCGGGCCTCGGCAACGCCGTCGGCTATCTTGACCTCCAGACCGCGCGTCTTCAACTCCTCGGCGGTCCGTTTCGGGTCGGCCGCGAACCGTGAGCTCCGGCGTCGCGTCGGCCGTCGCTATCTTGAGTTCAACCGTCTCACCCGGGTTTCCCGGTACGACGAGTTTGTAGCCGATGCCGGAAAATGCCCAGCTTGCCCGTGAAGAACGCCTTCTCGAATCGACATCGGTCACCCGCAGAACCACCCCAATCAGATGATCGGAGATGCGCGTCTGGTCGAGTGTTTCCCGTGGTCCTCGTAGTGCAGCGAACCCGGCAGATACTGCGTGTACTCGATCACCTGGCCCTCCGGATCGCGCAGATTGAACAGGAGGTTGCCGGCGTGGGCTTTCTTCGGCTGAGTGGGAGCAAGTCCCGACGCTATGTAAGCCGCGCTCACGCGATCTATGTCCCCGGCCTCCAGGCAGATATGCATCAGGCCGAGCGGGTCCGAAGGCTTGTTCCTGCGGTACAGCTCGATGAACTGGCGGTCGTTCACCTTCACATAGGAGGTTGTGGTGCCTTGATCGTCGCTGAACTCGAACGCCTGCTCCCAGCCCAGGGTCTTATAGAACGCACGCGACTTAGCGACGTCGCTGACGCGCAATGCGACGTGGGCGATGCCATCAAGCTGGCGCCCATCCTGCGCGGGAAGCGGACCCGCGCCGCCGGAGCCGGAGAGCAAAAGCGCCACAGTGAGAGCGGCCTGTTGTGACCGATTAGTCGTGTTGGAGATGCCGCGTGCGGCACTGGCTCATCATAACTCCGTTACAGCTATTGAATCGCCCACCGGAAAGCGCTAGTGTAAGTCGGAGAGTTTGCCATGAAGCGACTGATCTGGATCTTGGCCGCCGGAATCTCCGTTTCGGCGATGCACGCTCAAACCTGTCCACCAGTGAATTTTCAGCAAGGCAGCTCGGTCACGGTGTTTGACCATGCGACCGCCTCTGGTCCTCGAGCGCCAGACGGACGGATCGTTCACCTTGCAGACCTATCAGGCCCAGTCTCCGTATAAGAGGACCCATTCCGTCCCCAATGGCCAGTCGGCATTCGTGGCCTGCTCGGGCGCCGGCGCCCGTACCTTTAAGACGGCGCCGGGGTGGACTCCGCTGGCGGATCGGCCCGGCGCGGTATCGCAAAGCCTGGTCTTCTCCGATCTTCTCGGCAACGGCGCCGAGGTCGGGCTGGCGGTTGTCCCGGGTGGTTATGCAGGCGGGCCGGCCGCTCATAGCCTCCTGGTGGTGCCCCTCAACTCGAACGGCGCCGCGCAGTCCTCGACCTACTATCCGGTCGCCGCGCACCCTGTGGGCCTGCTGGTGGCGGATCTCAACCACGATGGCAAGAAGGACGTCGTCGTGGTGAGCGGCGGTTCCGGCGCGGACCAGGGCGCTGTCTCCGTCTTTCTGGGCAAGGGCGACGGCACGTTCCAATCGGCCGTGCGGTACACCGCGCACAACGGCCCGGTCGCAGCGGTGGCGTACGATTTCAACGGAGACGGCAAGCTGGACTGCTGTCGCCAACTCGATCTCGGGCGACGTCTCGATCCTGCTGGGCCACGGGG
>CAWIUZ010000376.1:0-38158 GCA_963838915.1 uncultured Acidobacteriota bacterium | reverse complement strand
GCGCTCAGGATGACAAGTTCGTTGGGCCTTAATTGCCCGGCAGCGGCCTTGGCGTCACATCGGCATTCTCGAGGCCGGTGGCCCACTTGATCGCCTCGGTATACATTTTTTGCAGGTTGGGGTTGTCCCAGTTCTCCTTGGGATGTCCAAGCGTGGAGTAGAATACTCTTCCACGGCCATACATCTTCGCCCAGGCGACCGCGAAATCGCGATCGGTGCGATGGACCCTGGGATTCGACAGGTCCAGCTTGCTGGCATCGAGCCGCATCAGAACCCGAACTTTGTCGCGGGAATAATCCTTGATCTGGTAGATCTCGTCCCTCAAAACAAACGAACGCGGCCATTGCTGCATTCCAGGAAAGTCGGGATCTTCCACCAGAATGGGCGCGTTGAAAGTTCCCCAGGGATGCTCGTCGAAGTAGCCCCCAAGCATTTCGCCGTATTCGGGCCAGTCGGTGAAAGTGATGGCGGCGCTGTGCACGCCAACAAAGCCCTTCCCATCGTCGTGGACGAAGGAAATAAGGTCCGCCTTCTGTTGCGCGTCCATTTCCAGGCTGCCGCCGGTGTAGAAGAGCACGGCGTCGAAATCGTTAAGATTTTTGGCGTTGTATTCGAGCTTCTTTTTCGTCAGCACCTCGGTGTCAGTGCGGATGATCGTGTCCCATAACCCCGTCTCCTCGCCTAGCCGCTCGATTGTCGCCATGGCGTGAGAGACGGACTCGTGCCGGTAGCCCTTTTCCTCTCCGAGCACGAGAAGGTGTTTCTTCTGAGGGGCTGGTGATTGAGCAACGCAGAGACTCGAAAAGAAAACGATCAACAAAAGATAAGCTGGCCGGGCGATCTTCATTGGTATTGATTCCCTCTCCGCTCTGAAAAATGACTCCATTCCTCAGCGGAAGTAGAGGCAGGGGTGGTGGGAGCCCGAAGTCGCGGCCGGACCAACCACCCCTGCCCCCCCCCCTTGGCCAAGGAGGGGAATCGTTTTCATGATCTCCGGGTGCAGTCACCGGGTTGAACATCATGCCCCCGGAGGGCCCGCGTGTCAATTCACCCTCCCTTCGCTTCGCCACCCCCACCCCTTCTTAATCGACGAGTGCGGTGTAGGGGTAGGGCTTGCCCTACCCACGTCGGGCCAGTAGAAATGCGGGGACGGCAAGCCGTCTCCGTACGGCGACGCCGTTATAAACGGATAGGGGCGTTGAACTTGGCATTGTATTCCGCCGAACTCGGGGCTATGCTAACAGGCGGTCGACGATACACGAATGAGTTTCTGGACTAGCACTTAATGAGGGAAATCGCCGTCATAACAGGGCGCTGTGGAAGGGCGGGGCTTCAGCCCCGCCGCCTGCGGGGGACGCGATGTGTTGGGCCTTTAGGCCCTGAAGCCACATTGCCTCAGGGGCTGAAGCCCCTATTCATGATCCGTTTCCATGGCGGGGCTGAAGCCCCGCCCTTCCCGTCCCGGTGCTCGGCAGCATGACGCCGACTTTCGTCAGCAACTACTAATTGCAAGAGGTCATTCTTTCTAACTCTGCCAGGAGGGCGAGCTTCTATGGAGAATAAAGGAATCAATCGGCGGGATTTTGTTGGCGCCTCATTGGCGGCCACGGCGGGGCTTTGGGCGTCGTCAGGCACGGGGTTCTCCAGCCAGGGAGCAGGCACACAGAAACCCGTCGGATTGAAGGTAGGGCTTTACACCATCACGTATCTTGGAATCTGGTACCGCGGAAACGCCTTGTCGCTCGAAGACGCGATTCGCCGGGCGAAGAAATACGGTTACGACGGCGTCGAGGTCGACGGCAAGCCGCCGCACGGACATCCGCTCAGCCTCACGCGCGCGCACGCCCGCGAGCTGCGCAAAATGGCGGAAGGCGAGGGCATTGAGATTTACGGCCTGGCCGCCAATAACGACTTCAGCAGCCCGATCGTCGAGCATCGCGCCGCGCAACTGCTTTACACGCGCGACCTGATCCAGCTTGCGCCGGAACTTGGGGCTAAGACCGTGCGGGTATTCCTGGCCTGGCGGGGCGTTACCGAGAAGCAGGGACTCGCGTCGTACAGCATCGCCGAGCCTCTCTGGGAGACCGTCCACAAGGGCTTTTCAGAGGAAGAGATCTGGGACTGGTGCCGCGACGGCATGGTGCAGTGCGCCAAATTCGCGGGCGACTCCGGCGTGACGCTGGCGCTGCAAAATCACCATCCCGTGATTCGAGATCACAAGGATGTGCTGCGCATGGTGAAGGAAGTCAACTCGCCCCACCTCAAATGCTCCCTGGATGCCTGGATCATGGATGACAAGTCGCCGGAGGCCATTCGCCGGGCGGCTCATGACGTGGGCAATTTGCAGGCGCTTTCGCATTTCGGCGGGGAGTTCAAGAAAGAGGCCGACGGGACCGTCAAGGGGCCGGAATACTACGGCTACTTCGTCGAAGCCATGAAAGAGATCGGCTACAAGGGCTACATCGGCTACGAGCTCTGCCACACGCTACCCGTGGTCAACGGTCAGACGGTGGGTTCGGAGTTCGCCGACCAGTGCGCCGAAGGCGCGGCCATTTACATGCGCGAATTGATCAAGGGACAGGCGAGCTGATCGTCCACCTAGCCTTGAGGGCGACGCGTTCGAAGACGATTCAAGCGAACTGAAACAGCTCTCGCAAAGGCGCTAAGGCGCAAAGGAGCGCAAAGTGGACGTCGGTACTTTCTTTGCGACCTTTGCGTACTTCGCGCCTTTGCGTGAGGCCTTCTTTTCCCCCAAAAAGTTACACCTTCCTCAAGAAGGCCGCGTGGCTCCGGCGAATCGAGGGTCGCCCTTCCAACACGAACCCCGCGCGGGCTGCTGCCTGAAGTTCTGATTCGAAATGCGCCTGATTGATATGGCCCGTTGGTTCGGCAATGAGCAGCCCGGCGCCCTGTTTCGAGGCCTTCGCGACCTCCGTGAAGAACCGCTCGGCGCTTGGCAACTCATGAACAACTGCCAACGCAGGTGTGAAGTCAACACTACCAGCCAGATCCGCGAGCCCCATAGTGTCAGGGGAAACCAAACGAATATCTATCCGATTTAGCAGCCCTGCCCGTGCCGCGCGCCGCTTCAGGCTGGCCAGCATACGACCCTGAATATCCACTGCCACCACCCGGCCGGAGGGCCCGACCAGACGGGCGAGTTCGAGCGTGAAGAAGCCCATGCCCGGTCCCGGTTCGAGCACGGTCATGCCTTCTCGGACGTACGGACTGAGTACCTTCCTCGGATCCTGCAGAAGCCGGCGCGCTGGGCTTGCAAGCAAATACCCGAGCCACCAGGGACAAACGCGACACGGCATGGGTTCCTCCTTCACTCGATTTCATTCCGGGATCAGGCCTTGGGTGCAGCCGGGCAAGGGCCGCTGGGTTTCGAACCCTCACGCAAGCCGGCGCGAAAGGCCTCGCGTTCTTCGGGCGTCATCTGGTCCCAGCGGCGAATGAATCGCATTCGCCAATCGTGGGAGAAGCCGGGACGGCCATGGAACCCGGTGAAAAGGATTTTGCTCAGGATCAGCAGTCCCAAGGCTTGCCAGAATCCGATGGAATGCAGGCCGAAGAGGGCTGGCATCAATCTGTTCCAAAGCCACATGACCGCAAAACCAAAGACGCCTCCCGCCAGGACAGCAAACATCACGAATTTCATCACTCGCCGAATCCCGTGCGCTTTCATAATTGTCACCTCACGCTTTCTTGAACTCCTCATAGATGGACCGTAATCGCCGTCGCAGGTAAAGCGCCGCGTAGTGCTTTCGGGAGAGTAACGTGTTCACGCCCACTCCGGTTGCCTCAGCCAGTTCGCGGAAACTTCGCCCCTCGAATTCATGCGCCACGAACACCTCGCGTTGTTCTTCCGGAAGCTCGTCCAGAGCCGCATCGATTTCTTCCAGGAGCAACTCGCGCGCATAGGCCGCCTCCGGACCCGTATCAGGTGAAGGCAGCATGTCTTCCCATGGAAATCGCTCCGCTTCCTCTGTCGCGCCCGCAGGGTCACCCCTCAGCGCTTCCTGCCGCCGCCCGCGAAAGCGGTCGATGATGCGATTGCGTGCCACGCGAAAAAGCCATGCGCCCACTTGTTCCAAGGGCTTCATGAGACGATAGGCCTGGACGAGTTCATAGAAGACCTCTTGCAGAATGTCTTCGACATCGCTTTCGTCCAGAACCCGCTTGCGAATGAAACTACGCAAGCGGCCTTGTTCCCGCTTGACAGTCTCCGCGATGCGACGGTTCTGTTCTTCGGTCATGAGTTCGAGGCTCAGCGCGTCGTCCATCAGTAGTGTAGACGAAAACGTGGGCAGGATATTGTAGGTGTCGGGTGTCAGGTGTCAGGGAAAACCACAGGTACCACAGACCTGCCGTCTAGGTCTGCGGCTCTTCAGGACGTCGTAGACTGTCAATAGCCCCAGACCTTGAAAAAACAGTTCCGCGCTACCGGGTTTTGCAGCAGTTACTTGCTCCCCTCCGCGCACACGAAATTGGCGGCGTCGTTGGGGTCGCCTGAGCCCTTGTACTTCGGGACCAGGGGATAGGGGCAAAGGGGGCGCGTCATTTTAACGCCCTTTGACGGGTCGGCATCATTGACGTATTTGGTGGCGGTGATTCTTGGGGGCGCCGCGCCTTTCTCAACCCACTGCTCGAGCGCCGTGTAGATATTGTGCTCAGGATCGAAGGGAGAATAATCGGCCCCTTGCCCGAAGGAAATCGCTCCCGGCCCGCCGCCACAGTGTTGCATCCCCGGAACCATATAGAGCCGCATGAACGAGTCCGAACTGGCTTGGCCCAAGCTTGCCACTACGCGGTTGTAATAGTTGATTGTGTTGGGGGCGGGAATGGCGGCGTCACCCCAGCCATGGTACAGGATAAGCTTGCCGCCCTGCTCCATGAAAGGTCTGAGATTGGGATCGGTGGAGTCCAGGGCGTGGCTCGTCTTACTCTCGGCCAGTTTCGTGGCTTGGTCGATGTTGAAGGTCTTGTAATCCCACCCTGATTGCTCGTAGACCATATTAGTGAAGTACTGTGTTCCGAAGAATGCCATCAAGCTGCGGCCGGGCGCTGGGCCGGTGATCCAAAGTGACCAGCCACCTTCTCCCTCCTCCGCTCCCGGCATATAGCCTGGGAACAACTGATGTCCGGCGGAGTCGTGCGGCCCGGCATAGATCTTCTTAAGAGCGGCTGCCTGCGGGGCGGTCAGGCAACGATCGGAGTCAGTCTCCTTGCAAAGCATGGTTGCCGGGTCGAAGTTGCATTGCCTCGGATCATTGATTATCCCGTCCCGCACGCCATCCTGAGCGGGGCAGGCGGCAACAACCGCAGCGGCGATGGCGTTGATCTTGCCCGCAGGGATGTAACTGGTGGGGTCCAGGGAGCTGGCTTCCGTAACCCATATCGCCCCGACGAGCAGATGGGTCCAGAAATTGGCGGGGGCGCCGGCAAGGATGCCATCGTAATCCCGGGGAAAGCGCTGCGCTTCCATCAGTGCCTCGCGGCCGCCGTCCGAGCAAGCGGCGAAGTAAGAGCGCCGGGGATGAGAGCCGTAAAAGGCTTCAGTAAGGGCTTTGGCCTTGACGGTCATCTCGTGGAGGCCGCGATAGCCGAAGTCGATCACCTTTTGGGGATGGCCGAGGGCCCACGCCGCGTCGAAGCCTGTGTGCCCGGTGTCGGTTCCCGCCGTCGCGTAGCCTCTTTTTATGGCCGCGCCTAAGGCACGGTAGTCAATCACGCCTGCAAAGCCGCCGTTGCCCTGGCCCTGGAATTTGCCGTTCCAGCCGCTGGCGGGCAGCCAGACCTCGATTTTGATGTTCGAGTCGACCGTAGGTGAAACTTCCGCCACAACTCTGCAAAAAGCTGGAACGTCCTTGAAGTTCGCCGGCATCCCCGGCGCGGGATTGGGCCCGGGAGGCGGGGTGAACGCGCCGGCTGCCACACTTTCAGCTAACGTAATCTTCGTGTAAGGCAATTTAAGTTGGCCGAGGCTCTCGCAGGGTTTTTGAGCCTCACTCGCGCCCTTAGCGAGAACTCCTGAAATCACCAGGAACGAAAGGAATGAGTACACCAACATCTTACGCATCAGATGCCCCCTTCGGCTGGCCTCGAGAAACGGCGCGCCGCGCTATGTACGGAAATCTCTTGTGAGCATCGCACCCTTACCGTCTCCCTGTCAAACGAACTGTAGCTAACAGAGATGTCGCGGCGCCTAGATGTTGTCATTCCGAGCCCTTCGCTGTCATCCTGAGCGCAGCGAAGGGCCTGTCCTGAACGAAGTGAAGGAATCTCGCTCTGGGCTGCTCAGGGTAAACTCCGCGAGGAATCTCGCACAGTGCAAGATAGTGGTCAGAGCCAGATTCCTCGTCGCCTGCCTGCGGGCCGAAGCCCTTCGGTAGGCGTAGGCCTGCCGCTCCTCGGAATGACAGTCCGGCTGGTTTTCTCAGACTCTCCCTAAGGCCGGACGCTGATATTAGTACGACTGCATTGACACTGCGCGGAACGGGTGTTATACAAGGCGTTGCCGTTTTGAGGAGGTCTCGAATGGAATTGTTTGACAAGGTCGACCCGCGAGCCCTGGACCGGCGCGACGGGCAATTGTCCACGCTTTCGCTGGGGATAATCGTTGTCCTGGGTTTGGGTTTGGCCTTGCTGATGTACCCTGCAGTGTTTGGCAGTAACGCGGGGGCCACGGGGCGCACAACGCGAACGCTCTTCTTTGGCTTCTGTGCGTTGTGCGTGCTGGCGGTTGCTTACCTGATCAATCGGCAACGTGTCGTCCAACAACTGCGTCGTAACCTGCTCGAACAGAAAACGGAGATCATGCATCTCCGCCAGGAGGCAAGTACCGACCTGCTGGAGACCCTGCCGGGATTCGGCCACTTTCAGGATCAGTTGACGATGGGCTTTCGCCGCGCCGCGCAAGCGACTGAGCCGATCTCACTGATTGTTGTGCGCCTGAAGCACTCTGCCATGTTCGACGGACCAAGTGAGGCTTCCATAGCCATGGGTGATGCTGCCAGGGTGCTGGTGCGCAAACTGCCTGCCGATGGCTCGCTCTACCATCTGTCGGGGAGTGCCTTCGCCATGCTCCTGCCGAACACCAACGCGGAGAGAATGAACCAACTCGCCAGCCGGGTTGCGGAGGGCCTTGCCGACGCCTCCGGCGCGATCAACCGTTTCACCTTCGAGACGCAGATGGTTAACTACCCAGAGCAAGCCTCCACAGCCTATGAGATTGAACAGATTGCCCACGCTTTCTCGATACCTAAGCGACCTGGCCCGGCCGATCGGACGAAGTAGCGCCTGGCCTCAGCCCCGAAGGGGCGAAAGAGCGTAGCCCAGGGCGCAAGCCCTGGGGGGAAGCGAGAGCCCTCTCCCCGTTTCTCCCCCTCTCCCGCCCAGCGGGAGAGGGGGAAGGGGGGTGTGGGGGGCCCCACGAACTAGTGCTTGGTTTAATGAACGCAATTTGAAGCGGCCGGCGGAAGGGCGGGGCTTTAGCCCCAACGTCTATGGGTACTGGGTTGGAAGGGCCTTTAGGCCCTGAAGCCAAGCCGCTTCAGGGGCTAAAGCCCCGTAATTACGGCGCGAGATTAGCGGCGGGGCTAGAGCCCCGCCCTTTCGCGTCCGACGAATAAGTTGGCTTACTAATTCAGCTAAGCACTACCGTGGCAACGTCACGCTGCCCTTGATCTGGAAACTGGCCTTGACGCCAGGCACGCCCTCCGCAGGCTGGCTGCCGCCAACGAACACGCTATAGCTGCCGGGCATGATCTGATGTTCGCCCCCCTCGGTGACCTGGCTGAGGTCGCGCGGGTCGAGCTTGAAGACGACGTGCCGGGTCTCCCCAGGGGCCAAATGGACGCGTTCGAAACCTTTGAGTGCGCGAAGTGGAACGCTTGGAGACTGCGGGTACTCGAGGTAGAGTTCCGCGACCTCGTCTCCACTGACGCCGGCCGTATCTCGGACGTCGACCTCGACCGTGAGGGGTTGGCCCGCCTCGAGTTTTCCCGCTGACAAGCGAAGATTGCTGAAGGTGAAGGTCGCGTAGCTCAAACCATAGCCAAACTCGTAAAGCGGTTTGCCGGGGAAATACCGGTAAGTTCGGCCGCGCATCGAGTAATCTTCAAAGGGCGGAAGCTGGCCGAGGGAAGCGTAGAAGGTAACGGGCAATCGCCCAGCGGGATTGCTCGCGCCCGCCAAGGTCTCCGCAATCGCCGTGCCGCCTTCCTCACCAGGGTACCAAGCCTCGAGGATGGCGTTGGCATGCTCCGCGGCCCAGTTCGCCGCGAGCGCGCTGCCATTCAGCATCACCACCACAAGAGGCTTGCGGGTAGCCGCCAGCGCCTCGAGCAGATCCTGCTGGGTGCGCGGCAGGCCAATGTCTGTACGGTCGCCGCCGCTGAAGCCGGGGACCTGGATGGGCATCTCCTCTCCCTCCAGGTTCGGGGAGAGCCCGACGAAGGCCACGACCAGATCTGCCTCATGGGCTACTATAATAGCCTCTTTACGCATGACAGCGACCGGCGGCTTCCAGCTCAGAGTGGCTCCCGCGCCGAAGAGCGGCGCATTGTGCACATACTCGAGCCGAAACGCGTGCGCCTTCGTGTCCTCAAAGTGCGTCTGGAAAGTGGTCTGCGGCTCCTTCTTACCTAAGCCCAACCATGTCGAAGGCGCAAGCAGTGTTGAGTCGAGCACCAGCTTGGAATCAAGGTAGACTCGAAAGGTCTCCCTTCCTCCTGAAGGATTCCACCCGGGCTCCGGAACGCTGAAGGTGTAATTGCCGGGTCCGGGAGGAACAAGCGCGCCGGTCCAGCGCACGGCGAAGGCTTTCATGGGTACGTCCGGGGCAGGCGAGGCAGAGTTCCAATCAAACTGGATTTGCGGGTCGATGCGTGTGAGCGCAGGTTTCCCGGAGAAGTCCGTGGTCGCGAAGTACTCGGCTTCGAGGCCCGGTGCGTTCGCGCTGCTGTCCGTATGAAACACGGTCCGAGGCACGGGAACGGGCAGTTCCTCCAGATAAGCAGAGCCTTGCGCGTATAAGACCTTTACCTTGGGCTCAAACCGTTTGCGGATCCCGTTCAGAGGGTAAACCGGTGCGGAGGGTATACCGTTGTAGTTGCCTTCCAAAGCAGCCAACGACTCCGCGTTGGGTCCGATCACAGCGATGGTCTTGATGCCGGATTTGAGAGGCAGGGCATGGTCCTGGTTCTTGAGAAGCACCATCGACTCTCGAGCCGCCTCCAAAGCAAGCTGGCGATGTTGCGGCGAGTCATCTTCTGAATAAGGAATCCGGTTGAAGGGAACCGAGGCGGGCGGGTCGAACATGCCCAGACGGAACCTCGCGATGAACAGGCGTTTCAGGTCGGTGTCGATCTCCGATTCTTTGATCAGGCCGTCGTGCACAGCCTTGACCAAGGCCACGTATTCAGAGCCGCAGGTGGTGTCCGTGCCGGCTTTAACGGCCAGGGCGGAGCCGTGCTCGTTGTCCGGCGCGAAGTGGTGGCCGCTCGAGATGTCGCCGACGGCGCCGCAGTCCGAGGTCACGTAACCCTTAAAACCCCAGTCCTGGCGCAGGGTCTTCTCAAGTAAAAAGGTGCTGGCGCAAGCGGGCGCGCCGTCGATGGCGTTGTAGGCGCACATGACGGAATCGGCGTGACCCTCGACAACCGTGGCGCGAAAGGCGGGCAGATACGTATCCTCGAGATCGTGCGGCGAGACATTGACGTTGAACCCGTGCCGCATGCTTTCCGGCCCGCTGTGCACGGCGTAGTGCTTGGGCGTCGCCACCGTCTCGAGGTATTTGGGATCATCGCCTTGGAGGCCCGTTACGAAAGCCAGGCCCAGCTTCGAGGTCAGGAAGGGGTCCTCGCCGTAGGTCTCCTGCCCGCGGCCCCAACGAGGGTCTCGGAAGATGTTGATGTTGGGTGACCACAAAGTGAGTCCGTAGTAGATGCTGTGGTTGCCTTCACGCTGCGCCTGGTTATACTTGGCGCGGGTTTCGGTGGCGATGACTTCGGCCTCCTGGTGTACAAGGCGCGTATCCCAGGTGGCCGCCATGCCAATCGCCTGTGGAAACACGGTGGCATACCCGGATCGCGCGATGCCGTGCAACGCTTCACTCCACCAGTCGTAGGATGGAATCCCGAGCCGGGGAATGGCGGGCGCGGTGTGCTGCATCTGCCTGACCTTTTCGTCGAGCGTCATGCGTGAAACCAGATCATCCACTCGCTTTTCGATGGGCAGAGATGGATCGCGATACGGCGCCGATGGATTCTCTGTAGTCGCCTGCGCGTGAGCGTGCCGGACTGGAACCCAGGCGATTACCGCAACGACGAGAAACGGAAAGAGAGCCTTGAGCGTGACCATGCAGTTCTTCATGTTAAGCTCCTCCCGACAGTAGGAATCTGAGAATTGCGCAGTGTCCTGATTTGACTCGTAGCGCTGGCCTTTAGGCCAGCATCCGCGGACCCTTCGTTCGGCTCAGGGCAGGCTCTAAAGGTCGGCGCTACTTTCTGATTAGGACACCACCGGCATTTGAAATCAATTGCACTCGGTGACTACCAGCCCCGCAATAGCCTTGGGTTCATTTTGGGTTCGTTTCTGCACTTTGCAACGTTCGTCATCCTTTGTTTTCAATGACTTCCTGGCTTCGTTCCCACTATTTTTATATTTTATCGCTTCTTCTTGGGTTCCCGACCGAACCGGTTCAGCAACCCTCTCCCTGGGGAGAGGGTGGCGAGAGTAGCGAGAGGGTGAGGGGTTTCTCGACTTTCTTACCTCGTCCTTTGTTTTCATAGACATTCTCGCTTTGTTCCCTCAATTTTGCGCTCGTCAAGTGGAGAAGTCCAGCAGTCGAGGTTGCCAGACGCCTTCCTCCAGCCTGCGGGCGACGGTCGGGGTCGGCTCTGGGTCTCCCACTCCTCGACTCTTTGACTCGCCTGAGAATCGCGCCCTCTGTGTCATTCCCGCGAAAGCGGGAATCCATTGTGATGACAATGGGTCCCCGCTTTCGCGGGGACGACGGCGATTTTCATGGCCTCGGGTGGGCCAAAGGCCGATGGAAACTCCTCGACTTCTTGTCTGCACTTGGAAGCAGGAACCACAGGCAGGAGCTACGGATGAAAACAAAAGAGGACTTTCTGGCATAACGTACTAGCAGGCACGAACCGCCTGCCCAACCCCACCAAACAACTCTAGCCTATGTCGTCCCGTTTGTCAAGAGAAAAATGCGTCGAGCGGGTAGCGGGTAGCGCAGACTCGCTGCTGTTGCGAGTCTGCGGCCTTTGACTTTAGGGATTTGATTCTCACTCAAGTGCCCACTTGAACATGTCCAACGGAGGAACCGCAGAGTCCCAACACCAGGGACTCCGCACTACCGGCTCTACAACGCCCAGGGCAGCAACAGTAAATTCATACCGATCATCTTTCTCAGGGAAGATCTGCGCCGTAAGTTTCACTCCAAATCGCTTGACTCCAGGCGTGTGCATGAGACACTGTGATAACAGGGTAAGTCATGGGGCAACAAGTTTTCATTAGCTACTCGTCTGCGGACAAGGCTACGGCGGAGCGCATTTGCGGCGCCTTGGAGGATGCCGGGATACCGTGTTGGATCGCTCCCAGAAACATCGAGCCGGGGACCGACTATCCCACTGCGTTGGTGGAGGCGATTCGTTCGGTTCGCGTGCTGGTGCTGATTCTGACGGAGTCGGCCGCGGCCTCGCCGCACATCGTGAGCGAGGTTGGCCACGCTTTTAGCGGCAGGAAGCGAATCATACCCTTTCGGATTTCGCAGAAGGCCGTGCCGGAAGATCTGGAGTACTTCCTCTCGATAACCCAGAGGCTCGATGCTCCGGATGGGTGCACCGAGCAGAATCTGAAGCGGCTGATCGAAGCCACCCGTGCCGCGCTGGCGGGCGAGCATATTCCGTATCTCACGACGCCGTCCAAGAGCCGGCTAAGATGGCTTGCGGGCGCGGCGTTGGCGCTGGCAGTAATTGCTGCGGTGATCCTCTTTGTGAAATCACGCCAGCCGGCGGTTCGCAACATTCCCCCACCCACTCCGCAGGCCACTTCTCAACCGAAGACTTGGACCAATCCCGCGGACGGGTTGAACTACGCATGGATACCGCCAGGAACATTCATGATGGGATGCTCCGAGCAGGACAGCGAATGTCATGACGACGAAAAACCGACCCATCAAGTGGTCATCGAGAAGGGCTTCTGGATGGGGCAGACCGAAGTGACGATCGCGGCTTACAAGAAATTCAACCCCAAATTCGTCCCGCATGACCCCTCCAGTGAGGGAAATCTTCCAGTCTGCGGCGTAAGCTGGGCCGACGCAAAGAACTACTGCGCCGCGACGGGTGGACGCCTGCCGACGGAGGCGGAGTGGGAATATGCAGCGCGAGCGGGCAGCCCTCAGGCCTACTATGGGGTGCTCTCCGAAATCGCCTGGTATGCAAAGAACAGCGAAGATGCGCCCCATGCAGTGGGAAAGAAGAAACCCAACGCATTCGGCCTTTACGATATGCTGGGTAACGCTTGGGAATGGGTTCTGGACCGCTACTACCTCAAATACTACGATGACTCGGCAGCAACCGGCCCCGATGTTGATCAGCCCCTCGCTCCAAATGCCACCGCAGTGGCGCGGGGGGGATTCTGGGAGAGCGATTCCGTGGGCCTTCGCGTTTCGCACCGGTTAGAGCAGGAAGTGGAGGGAAACGATATCCCCATCGGCTTCCGTTGCGCGAGAGATCTTCCGTGAGTTCTCTTATTACGGCTCGTTATCTAAATACTCGTCGGGGACATCGTCTTCCGCGACTTCGTGTGTTTTGATCTCCCCCTGATCGGCGTCGGGAGCGTCTTCCACGCCCTTGACTACTCCGGCCTCGAAGGCGTTTCCTTCCTCGATCAGTTCATCCACGCTTTCGGAGTCCGCGCCGGGCAGATCGGAAAGGCCCTCTAAGCTCCCTGACTGGCCCGCCGAGCGCGTCTCGCTTTCCTCACGCTCGAGCGCCGCCGCCCTTTCTGCTTGCGGTGGCTTGAGGTCCAGGGGGTCAGCGTCGAAGTCCGCTTTCAGCTTTGAGGCATTGACCGGCGGACTCGAGTGCGGTCCACGCTTGCCCGGGGCCGCGCTCTTGCCTGTCCTCTTCCTGCTTCTGGCGTGCTCATGTGTTTGGTGTTTTTTGGTCGCCATGGTCACCCCCATTCGGACGCTCGACTCGCGCACCGGGATCGCAGGCTCCGGCTGCATCCGTAAATTAGATGCGAGCAGTGGTACATACGGGCCGAGAAATTTGACCTCGTGCCTCCTGGTGTCATCCTGAGCGTAGCGAAGGATCTCCGCAGTTCGTTTGGGCTAGCGTCCTGTCCCAGTGATTCGTGAAGTAACTTGGGCGATTCGATGGTATGTCGCGAGCCCCGCTAACGTGCCGACGATGTTCTTAAGCCCCAAAGGGGCGAGCTAACAAAGCCCAGGCCAACGGCCTGGGTGAAGAATCCATACCACGCAATTGGCTAGCCCTGAAGGGGCGTGACGAGCCGCTCGAGGCGGCGGAGGCGTCGGTCCGCAGAGGCCAATGCCTGGTTATTTCGCCCTTGCAGGGCTTGCTCCCAGAGAACGATGGGGTCTCGTTCGCAACCCAGGCCGTTGGCCTGGGCTTTGTTAGCTCGCCCCTTTGGGGCTTCGAAGCATTCCCAACCACGGATCAAGTACGTCCCTTCGCTGAAGGGCTGACATATACTACAGACTTTTGTGAACGTAACTAGCAGAATTAAGCAACTGCGGAGATCCTTCCTCGCTCCGATCAGATCGGACTCCTCAGGATGACAGGCTTGCAGGTTTCTCCGAGTCGAGCTCGACACCAGTCGTAGCGCTCGCCGATGTCTTCATGTTGGCTACCGTGCGCCCCATGGATAGCCGTCGCCAGGACCGGTCGAATCGCATTAGATGGGGACGATTTTCGAGTCTTCGCGAACCAGGTGTTCCGTGTAGCCAAGCCTAACCAACCGCCGGTAGCAGTCCAAAACCTCCTTTGGAATTCTCTGTCGAATCTGAAACCCCTTCTTGGGGTAGAGCGCTGTTTTTTGCAAATCGCTCAGCATAATCGCGATCACATCTCTCGTTGAGATCGACCGATTCGGATAATCTTCAAACGCAATCGGGGGCGAGGTGACGGTGATTCTCTTTTGCGGCCACACTTTCTTGAAGGTGGCCCAGGTTCGCCGCTCCATGTAAGGCTTCTGGACGACGATGAAGGTAGCAGGGTCTAGACCGCGTTTTTCCAGCAGCCTTTTGGTAAACGCTACATTCTCTCCGGAGTTCGTCGACTCTTTCTCGATCAGAATTCTGCTTCTCGGAACCCCGGCCCGGACGGCGATTTGAGCAAACTTCTCAGCCTCCGTTTTCCTCCACTTCCCGGTAAGGCCTCCGCGCTTTCCTGAAAAGAGAATCAGAGGAGCCAGTTTCCTCAGGAAAAGCTCGGCGCCATACTTCGCGACTCGCGGGTCGTGGCTGCCGAAGACCAGGATGCAGTCCGCCGGGGCGAGCGATTGGTTCATCCGCATGTAGTCCCAGATAGTTTTTGCCAAGGTATCAATTTGTGTTGGATTCATCGCAGCGCACCGCGGAAAAGCTCCTTCCGTCCCAACTCTGTCCGGCCACCACTGCTCGCACGAAATTGAAAAGCCTCGTCTCGAGCAGGCTAAAGTCCGGCACAAGTTTTCAACTTAGGAGACTAGCGCAGGGTACGTTCCTTGACAACCTTTCGCAAATTGTCATATGCTCGCCTCATCAACGTGGCTATATTCGTCCACCTCGTCGTCCTTGAGTGTTGCTGTCGACGCTGAGGGCCGACGTGTGGAGGGCGTACTTAGCAGGGACCTAAAAAGTGCACTTGATCCCAACCCACCGTCGGACCAAATCCGCCGGCGGGTTTTTTTGTTTCTGCGTACGGGTTAAGGGGAAGGAAGCTTACAAGAATTTAAGATCATTGCTTCTCGCAAACGGCTGAGTAAGAACATGCCGGGGGGCGCGGGAGGCGGAGAGCCCGTGTATCGGGATGGAGACCAATGATGAATAGGCAAGAAAGTGTTTTGCTGTTGCAATCAAGGGACGTAGGGGTAGGGCTTGCCCTACCCTCGACGAGGGGACGGCAAGCCGTCCCCCTACTGATGCTGCTCCTCGTGTTTGCCCTCGCCGCGGCCCGATGCGCTTTCGGCCAGGCTGTTTCCGGCAGCATCTTCGGCACGGTCACTGACCCCAGCGGAGCGGCAGTTCCGGGCGCGGCCGTGACCATTCGAGACTTGGACCGTGGGGTCGATTACCAACTCAAAACCAACCCTGATGCGAACTATGTGCAGACGCACCTGCTAGCCGGGCACTATCGAGTGACCATTGAAGCGCCCGGCTTCGAGACGTTTGTGGCCGACGCAACCGTGGACGTGGATGCCTCGACCCGCGTCGACGCTCATCTGGTGATCGGCAAAGCCAGCAGCACCATGACTGTTACGACGGAGACTCCCCTGCTCAAGACGGACCGCGCGGAGTTGAGTGACACGCTTTCCTCCAATGAGTTGGCCGCCCTTCCGGTTTTGGGGCGCAACATGACGAGCCTCATGCTGGTCATGCCGGGATCTTTCCAGGATAGTTTTCAGGTTGCCGCGAGTGAAAACCCGCAACAAGGATTGCAGGTTGACTATAACGGCCAGAGCTTCACCGCCAACGGATTCCTGCTGGACGGCACGGAGAATCAGAATCCCCTGCTGGCCATCGCCATCATCAACCCGAACATCGACTCCCTTCAGGAATTCAAGGTGACCACCAGCAACTACGACGCGGAGTTCGGCGCGGTAGCGGGCGCCCTGCTGCAAGCGACGACGAAGTCCGGGACCAACGAGATACACGGAACGGGATTCGAGTACCTTCAAAACGACATCTTTAACTCAGCCAATCCCTTCACCCAGTTGAAGCCGCCCCTTCGCTGGAATCAGTTTGGTGGTTCGCTGGGAGGGCCGATCATCAAGAACAAGCTTTTCATCTTCGGGGATTACCAGGGATCACGCCAGCGGAATGGCGAGTCCTTGATCACCACGGTCCCCACCACGGCCGAGCGCAGCGGCAATCTTCAGGCTCTGCTGGGGAATTACATTTGCGCCGACGGTTCGGTCTCCGCCACCGCCTGCGGTAACCCGTTGATGGTGCCGACTACTGAGGGCGGCTCCGTGCCGGCGCAGGGCGGCATGGTGTTTGATCCTACCACGGGAAATCCGGATGGAACCGGACGGGAGGCCATCACTAAGAACGGTCAAGTGAATATGCTCACCGTCCCGACGCCTTTAGCCAATATCATGTCTTATCTCCCCGCGCCGAATAGCGGCCCTGCGGGGGCGATCTTCAACAACTACATCGCCTCCGCCTCCGAGATTTTCGATGTCGATCAGCCGGATGTTCGCGTGGACTACAACATCTCGCCGAAAGCCATCTTCTTCGGTCGTTACTCTCTGGCGGACTTCACGATTGAAGCGCCGGCGGCCTTTGGAACGGAAGCGGGCGGACCGGCCTTCTTCAACTTCGCCGGCCAATCCCTGGACCGCAACCAGAGCTTGGCGCTGGGATTGACTTACACCTTCAGCCCCACCTTGGTTGGGGAGTTTCGCTTTGGGACCTTCCGTTATCGAATTCGCGTAGAACCGTTCGGAGTGGGTACCGATCCGGCCACGCAGGCGGGTCTTCCCGGTTTGAACCTCGGATCCCAGGCCACCAGCGGCATGCCCGCCTTCTACATCCAAGGCAATGGCGGCTTTAATTTCGGATACGCTCTGGGCGTGAACGGTTGCAATTGCCCGCTGAAAGAGACTGAGAATCAATTTGATTGGATCACGAATTGGACCAAGGAACTTGGCAATCACACCATCAAGTGGGGGGCGGAGATTCCTCGCGACGAACAGCAGCGCATCCCCAGCGACGAACACCGTTCGGGCGAAATCATGTTCGCGCCGTCGATTACCGGCAACGCCACGGTAGACGCGCTCGCTAGTGGAAACGCCACCACCGGCGCCGGCTTGGCGTCCTTCCTGCTCGGCCAACCGTCCTCGTTTGGGCGCTATTTCACCGGCATCGGTTTGTATCCCGGCCTGCGTGAAACGCGCATATTCCTCTATGTGCAGGACACCTGGCGGGTTACGCGCAAGCTGAGCTTTGACTACGGCGTGCGTTGGGAGAATTACCTGCCTCAGGGCGCCGCCAAACCCGGGGGCGCGGGCAGCTTCGATCCGCTAACTGGAGATGTCCTCGTCGCCGGTCTCGGGTCCAATTCCCTCTCCTTAAATGTCAAGCCTTACAACCTGGGATTTGCGCCTCGTCTTGGCATTGCCTACCAGTTGCAGCCACGCACCGTGCTCCGCGCCGGCTACGGCTGGGGTTTCACCCCGGCAGGCTACGGCGCGATCTTTGGTCAGGGACTGGAGTACAACCCTCCCATTCTCAATGGCCAGACGATTCCCCAAGCGAACCCGTACAGCCCAGACTTCAATCTGTTGACGGGTCCCCCCCTGCCGGTTAACCCACCCATCGCCTCGAATGGCACGTATCCTCTTCCCGACGGCATCAGCGTCTATAACTGGTTCTGGCCCCTGAACAAATACCGGATCCCGATGGCCAATTTCTGGAATGCCACCGTGCAGCACCAGTTCGGGGGTGGGCTTGCCTTCCAGGTGGCTTATGTCGGCAACGTAGGACGGCACCTGTACGAGAACCCCAATATCAACCAGGCGGTTCCAGGCCCCGGCGACTTCGACCCACGCCGGCCCTTCTATCCCAAGTTCGGCCTCGAACAGGGGATCTACTATACGTGCAACTGCAACACCAGCAACTACAACGGCCTGCAAGCTAAATTGGAGAAACATGCCTCCCACGGCCTCGACTTCACGCTCAATTACACTTACTCGAGGGCGCTGGGCATCAGCAACTTCGGCGGTGGTGGCTTTGACAACAACTACGACATACGAGCTTCTTACGGGCCTCTGAGTTTCAATTCCACCCACTCGCTTACGTTTACCAATGTCTGGCGGATTCCCTATGGTCACGGAATGCGCTGGGGATCTGGAAATAGCAAGGCGTTGGATTCAATCCTCGGTGGCTGGAGTCTGGACGGCATCACCACACTCTATTCCGGACGTCCCTTCTCGCCCATGGTGTCTAACACGGCGTCTGTGAATGCGGACTTCAATGGCGTTCGCGCCGACAAAATTGGCAGCCCCCACATCGCCAATCAGAGCACGGCGGAGTGGTTCAACGTGGCAGCCTACACCGACCCGCAAGCACCTTACAGGGACGGCACGGCTTCGGCCGATTCGCTCTGGGGACCAGCGCAGTACGTTTTTAACCTGGCTCTGGAAAAGACCTTCAGAATTACCGAACAGAAGACCCTGGAGTTCCGCTGGGAGAATTACAACGCTTTCAACATTGACAACTATGGCCAGCCTGCCAATACCATCGACGTTTCAGGCGCCGGCCAGATAACCTATGCGGCGACGCCGATGCGCCAGATGCAGTTCGGATTGCACTTCCGGTTCTAGGAAATTGACGGTCGCCGCAGGCGCTTTGGAGTGCGGTAGCTTGCTGCCGCTTTTGCTCAGGCCAGCTTGCTGGCCGGGAATTGAGGCCTTACCGGCAGGCGCGAGCAGGCTAGCGCCCGGGGAGAGCGGCAGCAAGCTGCCGCACTCCAAAGCCGGGCGTCAGCCGCCCTGGGCAACCACAAGGGGTGCCCCTGCAGTCTACAGATCAGGATGAATGATAAATTCCCAGCGCCGATCTACGATGAAACCGTCCTGGCGGTCAACTTCGAGGATGCCAAGAAGTATTTTCTCGACTCCTTGCTGGAGATTCACAGCGCTCACACCTTAATGCTTTGCCGGCAGCGAATCATACGGCGCCGTGAAGCGAAGGCGTGTCTGGAGGCTCTGGCCCTTCTCGACCGCGACGCGCTCAGCAAGGCCAAGCGAGAGCGATCGTGCGAGGATCTTTTCTACCATATCGAGCACTGCCTCGAGCAAGAGTGCGGGTGTGATATTGCCGGCAAGATGCACACTGCGCGCAGCCGCAACGACATTGACGTCACGATGTACCGTATGGTCTTGCGGCGAGAGATTCTCAAACTTGTGGCAGCCGTCGTGGAATCCGCGCGGGTTCTTCTGGAATGCGCGAGCCACCACGTCGCCACGCTCATACCTGCCTACACGCACACACAGCCTGCCCAGCCAACGACCCTTGCTCATTACCTGATGGCTGCCGTCGAGTTTCTCGAACGCGACGCAGCGCGCCTGCAGGCTCTCTTTGATCGGGTCAACCGGAGCCCGCTGGGCGCTTGCGCCATCACCACCACTGGCTTCCCCATCGATCGCGATTACACGGCCCGACTGCTGGGCTTTGATGGAGTTCAGCTCAATTCGTACGGCGCAATCGCCGCCGTCGATTACCTGACTGAGTCCGCCGGGGTTGTGGCGGCGACCATGATCAACCTGGGACGGCTGGTGCAAGACCTGCTCCTGTGGTGTTCGGACGAGTTTGGATTCCTGCGCCTCGACGATGCGTTTGTGCAGGTGAGCAGCATCATGCCGCAAAAACGTAATCCCGTGGCGCTCGAGCACACGCGCGTGCTGGCCAGCAAGGCGCTGGGGCAAGCTCAGGCCGTACTGACTTGCGCGCACAACACGCCGTTTGGCGACACCGTGGACGCTGAAGATGACTTGCAGCCCTTGATCCTCTCCGCGTTTTATGATGCCTTGAGGGCTTTGCGATTGTTCGAGGGAGTGATCTCTACGGCGAAGGTTGACAAAGAACGTTTGCGCCGCAGCGTCTCGGACAGGCCTCTGACCGTGACGGAACTGGCGGATACACTGGTGCGGAAGGAAAGCATAAGTTTCCGCCAGGCACACCAGCTTGTTTCTCAAGCGGTCGAGGAGGTAGCAGGCGCCTACACGCATCAGCGGCTGGTCGTTGCCCTCAAACGGCGGGCGCCCGAAGTGATTGGGCGCCGACTGAAGATCTCTGACCGGGAATGTTTGAAGGCCCTCGACCCCAGGCACTTCGTCGAAATCAGGACCGTCGAGGGCGGGCCGGCGCCCAGGCGGATGCAAGCCGCCATCGCGCAATCGCGAAAGGTCATGGCGTCAAACCAAGCCTGGGTGAAGAGAAAGCAGCAGTTGCTGCGAAGTTATCCGAAGCGCATCGGCGAAGCCGTCGCCGCGATTAGTGCGACGGCGTAATCGGATTCAGCCCGTCAGCCGACGGGCGGCAGCCTTTAGCCCACGGCGTAAGCCGTGGGTCTTAAGACCCCGCCCTCACCCCCGACCCCTCTCCCGCGCGGCGGGAGAGGGGCGCCGAAGGCGGGGTGAGGGCCACCTAACCCAGGGCTCACGCCCTGGGCTACGCTATGCCGCCCCTGACGGGGCTCCGGAAAAAGCCCGCGCAGGTGAGAGGGTGAAAAAACCATGTCATATGAGAATATCTGCTTCGATATCGAAGGACCGTTGGCGGTCGTTACGTTGAACCGGCCCAACCGCCGCAATGCGTTGTCGCTCGAACTCATGCTGGAACTGATTGACTGCCTGGCGCGAATTGGCGGCGACCGCAATATTCACGCGGTTATTCTGGCAGCGGCGGGCAAGGCGTTTTGCTCCGGTCATGACCTGGGTCAGATGCTGGGGCGTGATATCAATGAGTACCGGCGCATCTTCGACGTCTGCACGGAATTAATGACGAAGGTGCAGTCCATACGGCAGCCCGTCATTGCTCAAGTGCAAGGAATCGCTACGGCCGCAGGGTGCCAGTTGGTAGCGACCTGCGATCTGGCGGTGGCATCGGACCAGGCGTCTTTCGCCACGCCGGGCGTGAAGATCGGATTATTCTGCACCACACCCATGGTGGCATTGAGCCGCGCCGTAGGCCGCAAAAGGGCTCTCCAGATGTTATTGACAGGTGATCTGATCGACGCCGCTACGGCTGCCGAGTGGGGCTTGATCAACCAGGTCGTCGCAGATACTGATTTGGCCCACGCAACCCGAGAACTCGCCTCAAAGATCGCCGCGGCAAGCAACCTCACCGTGGCATTAGGTAAACAAGCCTTCTACGCTCAAGTCGATTTGGATCAGCCCAAGGCGTACGCTTACGCCAAAGAAATCATGAGCATGAACTCGCTCGCCGCCGACGCGCAGGAAGGCATCTCGGCCTTCTTGGGAAAGCGGCAAGCTTGTTGGACCGGCAAATAGCCAACCCGACGGCTGTCATTCTAAGCGAAGCGAAGGATCACCGCAGTTTCTTATGTTTCAGCGGATTACAAACAACTGCAGAGATCCTTCGCTTCGCTCAGGATGACACATCCCGAAATCGTGGGCTGTTTTTCGCGGGCTGGCGCAGACCTCGAGGTTGGAGGTTTGTGATGCTCCGAAAGGGCAGAGGTTTCGTCCGGTCCATGATTCGCGCGGCCTCAGGCAAGTAACCCCTCACTCGTCGCGCTCCGGCTGATGAAAACGCCGGAGCACGACACCCTCTCCCCAAGGGAGAGGGCTGTCATTCGACATGGCTTTGCGCCACCATCCCTCTTCTTTTTGGAACTCAGGACAGCGCTTTCGCGTTTTGGTCATTAAGGGGGCTTCTCAATTGATGAGAGTCTCCGACAAAACCGGAGGGCGCTTACAATGCAAACGGTCTGGCAAGATCTTCGTTATGGCCTCCGTATGCTGGCGAGCAATGTCGGTTTTACGATCGTCGCCGTCCTGACGCTAACGCTCGGCATCGGCGCCAACACTGCCATCTTCAGCGTTATCAACGGAGTTTTACTTCAGCCACTTCCTTACCAGGATCCCAACCAGCTCATGATTTTGTCTGAGAAGACGCCGGAGTTCGACAATATGTCCATCTCCTACCCCAACTTGCAAGATTGGCAAAAGGAGAACCGGTCTTTCTCGACTCTAGCCGGACACCGCTGGACCGACTATGACCTCACGGGCAGCGGCATGCCGGAGCACCTGGACGGGAGAATGGTGTCCGCCTCATTCTTTTCTACTTTTGGAGTCAAGCCCATACGCGGTCGTGATTTCGAGGCCCAGGAGGATCACATCGGCGCGGCCCGCGTGGTGATGATTGGTGGCGGTCTTTGGAAACGCCGATTCGGCGAAAGTCCCGACATCATCGGAAAGATGATCACCCTGAGCGGGCAAGGCTACACCGTAATCGGCGTAGTACCGGCTGGTTTCCGTTTTTGGGGCTCCGCGGACGTGTTCACCCTGCTCGGCCAATGGGACGACGTGCTTGCACACTCGCGCGAGGCGCATCCCGGGCTGCGCGCCATGGGACGCCTGAAGCCCGGGCTCACCCGTGAGCAGGCTGCGTCCGACATGAACAGCGTGGCTGCGCAGCTCGCGCAGACTTATCCCAAGTCGAATGCCCACCACAGCGTCAACGTGATCCCGCTGGCGCAGGACATCGTGGGGAATGTGCGACCTGCCTTGCTGGTGCTGCTCGGTGCAGTCGGCTTTGTGCTTCTTATCGCCTGCGCTAACGTGGCCAACCTGCTCCTGGCGCGCTCCGCGACGCGGCGCCGCGAGATGGCCATCCGCGCCGCCCTGGGCGCTAGCCAAGGGCGTATGATGCGGCAGGTTCTTACTGAAGGCGTGCTGATCGCTCTGGCCGGGGGCGCCCTGGGGTTACTTCTCGCCCACTGGGGAACAAAAGCGGTGGTGGCAGCCATTCCCGGTGGGTTGCCGCGCATGGAGGAGATCGGTGTGGACGTTTGGGTGCTCGCCTTTACCCTGGCGGTGTCCGTGGTTACGGGAGTGATTTTCGCGCTGGCCCCGGCTTTCCAAATGTCGCGGATGGAATTGCACACCACGCTGAGGGAAGGTAGTCGCGGTTCCACAAGCGGGCAACACCGCCTGCGCGCGGCTCTGATGGTCGCCGAGGTGGGGGCGTCAATGGTCCTTCTGGTCGGTGCGGGTTTGATGCTCAGAACCATGTGGCAGCTCAGCCGGGTGAGGCCGGGCTTCAATCCGAGAAGCATGCTCACTTTCTCCATGGGCCTGAGTCCCGCCAATCGCTCTTCGGCCGATCACATTCGAAACGCTTACCGCGACCTTACCCAGAGCGTCCTCTCCCTGCCGGGAGTGCAAGCGGCAGGGCTGGGCGACGATGTTCCGTTGTCCGGTAACGACTCCGAATTGCCATTTTGGGTTTCGGGCCGTCCGCGTCCCAGTTCCCAGAGTGAGATGCTGTGGGCACTGCTCTACGACGTCACACCTGGGTATCTCCACGCTTTGGATATCCCGTTGTTGCGCGGGCGGTTCGTCAGCGATACTGACGTCAAAGGTTCCGCGAAAGTCGTAGTTATCGACGAGACGATGGCCAAGGGCCTCTTTCCGCATCAGGATCCGATCGGGCAAAGCATCCGGATCGCGGTGCCCGACGGGTTCGGTCCGGGCCTCGACGGGCCGATCGAGATTGTGGGCGTCGTGGGCCATGTCAAGCACTTCGGGCTCGACTCTGACGCCTCCGCCAAGGTCCAGTACCAGATTTACCTGCCATTGGTCCAACTGCCGGATCAGCTCCTGCCCTTAGTCGCAGGGGGCATGACCATGATGGTACGGACTTCCGTAGACCCGCTCAGCCTGGTCAGCGCGGTCCGCCGCCGCATTTCAGAGAAAGATAGCGAGGAGCCCTTGTTCGACGTTCAGACGATGGATAGAAGAGTCACGGATTCCGTGGCGGGCCGCCGCTTCTCCATGCTGCTGCTCGGCGTCTTCGCGGGACTGGCCTTGGTGCTGGCGTCGGTGGGGATTTACGGAGTGATCTCGTATACGGCTACGCAGCGCACGCACGAGATCGGCATCCGCATGGCGCTGGGCGCCGAACGGGCGGACGTGCTGAGAATGGTGGTTGGGCACGGCCTTCGGCTGTCTCTGATCGGGATTGGCGCAGGACTGGCGGCCGCCTTGGGTCTGACACGCTTGATGTCGTCGATGCTCTTTGGCGTTCGCCCCACCGACTTCGTGACCTTCGCCGCTGTATCGCTTCTCCTGGCCGGGGTTGCCGCTTTAGCGAGTTACGTGCCCGCTCGCCGCGCCACCAGGGTCGATCCGATCATCGCCCTGCGATATGAATGAGTGGAAATTCAGACCTCGCCCCGGCGCGCCGCCCGAAATGTGTCATCCTGAGCGCAGCGAAGGATCTCTGCAGTTGTTCATGAGTCGCTGAGCCACGGAAAATGCCGGGATCCTTCGCTGCTATGAAAATGGCGGAAGCTTTTGTTGAAAATACAGGAGTTACCTCCAAAGAGCCATTTTCATGCACAGTGGTGAGCCGAAGGATCATGAAGTCTGCGCTCAGGATGACAGGCGTTTGATTATGTCACATCCTCTTACGCACTGGGCTACCTTACGGCGCCCCTGACGGGGCAAATGACGCGTAGTCGAATCGTCTCGACCTATATCGTGAATTATTGAGACGCGATGATAGTCGATACCCGTTGTCTCCGGAATTTGTCCGCAATTATCGCCACCCAACATTTTTCTGCTCATGTTAACTTTTCCGCACATCGTTTTCGCATTAGTGTGTAGGCGCGGGAGTGTATGCGTGTAAACTCGCGCGAGCGCGTTTGCTGGAAAGGGGGGAAGTTCGATGAATAATCGCGACCGTACTGTCATGACATCGATGAGGAAACAGCGTCTCCGGCGATTTGTGTTCTGGGGCGCGTGGTGGGCGCTTGCTTTGGCCGGTGTGATGCTGGCTTTGCCAGTCTCAGGGCAGGACGCGGCTTCGCAGGTTCAGGCCGAAGTGGAACGCCTTCAACAGGCGCTGGCCAAGAAACCCATTTCTTTTCCGGACAACCCCGACGCGAATCGAGGGGCGGGCGACGCGCTCAAATCGGCGCTCAAGGACCAAGCCGCCGGCAGGCTCTACCTGAGCCTTTATGAACTCGGTGAGGTCTCGGACTTCATCTACGGCGCATGGACGGCTATGGACAAAGCAGAGGCAGTGAAAGACAGCGTGCCGGCTTTCGAGGCGGAATGGGAGAAAGTCAGCGCGAGCGTTACGGCACTGAACCGGCAGACCCAAGCCACGAACTGGAGCAACACACCGGCGGTCCTTCAGGCGTTATCCGAGACAGCCCAGTCCATGACCATGCCGTTGCTTGAGGGCGGTCGTGGTTTCGCGGTCGCAAACGAGCCGAAGGACGGCATTTTCAATGTCGGTGAAGCGCGGGGCCAGGCGGAATTCGCGGCCTTCGTCGCTTCCCTGCACCTTCCCCGCAAAGGCACGGCCTACCCGCTTCGATCGCTCCTGCCGGAACTCGCAAGCCTCCAGCAAAAGGTGAACGCGGCTTTCCAGCCGCCGCGTTCTATCGATCTCCACGTGCAGTTCATGCTCATTAATACCGCGCTCAAGCAGGGGACCGAACTTGACGAATCGAAATCTTACGCCGGAGCGCTGTGCCAGTATCTGAAAGCTATGCACGATTTTGGGATGCTCGATGCCAAACCGGTCGAACCTTCCCGGCAACCGGCGCTGAAGGACGCCCTCACTCAGGCGCGCAGACGGCTTGATGCGTCCGGCCGCGACGAGTCCATCGCGCAGCTTTTCCTGGAGTGGGCCGAGTCGAGCGTCACGCACCTTGACGGTTCCGCTCCCAGCGCGGACGACTGGAAGAGCGCCGCCGTCACCGCGGACCAAGTGCTGCCTGCGTATTTCGCCGCCGACCACCCGCTGGCCGCGCCAGAGGGGGCCTCCGGTAAAGTGGTTGAGATCACCCTGGTCCGCTGGCCTTACACTTGAAGCCTCTGCGATCCAGCAAGTTTGCTGGTCCAAGAGGTTTTAGCCAGGTACCCAGGCAAGGTGACTCTTGTGAGCGAGAATTTCGGCACATCCAAACTCGCTGACCGCCTTGGTGTGAAGGGCTACCCCGCCGTGTTCGTCGATGATGTCCTGGTGGCCTGCCCCAGGGACTTCGGGTATTTCCGGGAGAAGATAGGGCTTGGCCGCTATGCCCCCTGGCAGAATGCCGATAACCAGGCGAAGTTCAAGGACGACCTCACCCGCATGATCGACCTTATTCTGGCGGGCAAGAAGGACGCAGCGCTTAGCGAAAGCCCGGCACGAGGTGAGGCTCTCAAACAACTTGCAGCCCTCCCCAAACTCGCACTGACGGATCTCAAGGGGCAGCCGCTCACGTCCGAACAACTCGCCGGCCGCGCGGTGCTGGTGGAATTCTGGGCGACCTGGTGCCCCCCGTGCCGCTCGACGCTTGACTGGCTGGGCCAACTGAAGAGCAAATACGGCGACAAGCTTGCCATTCTGGCGCTTGCTGTCGAGTCACCCGAAGATAAGATACATTCCGTCGCAGCGTCGTTGAGCCCCGATCTGCGAGTGGCCATCACTGATCCTGCCACGGCAGAAGCGTTCGGCAACATCACTTCCGTGCCCACCATGTACCTGTTCGACCGTTCGGGAAAGACCGCGCGAGTGGTGTTCGGGGCGCCGCCTGACTTGCACGCCCAGGTGGCGGAGGTGTTGGATTCACTGGTTGATTAAAAGCGTTATCGAGTGCGGCAGCGAAGAGCTGCCGCCGTGGAATACGAGCGAACGGCGGCAGCTGGCGCTGCCGCACTCCTCATCTGCCTCATCTGCCCAGTTGCAGTAAGTCCGCTTCCCTTGATAAATTAACTAGACCTAACGATGGCAGGGTGCAGTTTTCCATCTGCCTCGGACGGGAGAGACTCTGGCCGGCGAGAAACTCTCCAAGCTTGTCGAACTGATGGCGTACTTGCGGGGACCGGAAGGCTGCCCCTGGGACCGCGAGCAGGACTACGATACCCTCAAAGGTCTGATGATCGAAGAGGCCTACGAAGTCGTTGATGCGGTGAACCAGCGCGATTTCAAAGGCCTTGAAGATGAACTGGGCGACTTGCTCTTCCAGGTGGTGTTCTACTCGCGTCTGGCGGAAGAGGAAGGGCGCTTCAACATCGACGGCGTGATCGAGGCCGTGCAGGCAAAGCTCATCCGGCGGCACCCGCACGTTTTCGGCGAACTGCGCGCCCGTGATGCCGGCGAAGCCCTGAAGAGATGGCTGAATGTAAAAGAGCAGGAACGCGCCGCAACGGCTCAAAACAAGGATGCGGCGAAATCCATCTTGGACGGGATTGCCGGGTCCATGCCGGCCACGCTCGTCGCTTATGAACTGGGAATGCGGGCCGCCGAGGTTGGTTTCGATTGGAAGAAGGCCGAGGATGTGCTCGAGAAGGTTGAAGAGGAGATTCGAGAGATCCGACAGGAATTAAGATCTCAGGCTGCAAAAGCGGAGACGCCGGCGCCTCGATCCCGGTTGGAGGAGGAAGTCGGCGACCTCCTCTTCTCGGTAGCGAATCTGGCGCGATTCGTGAGGTCTGACCCGGAAACGTGCCTTCGAAAAGCCAATCAAAAATTCGTGCGCCGATTCCAGGCGCTCGAAAGGGAAGTCGCGGAGCGGGGAAAAAAGCTGCGCGAGTGTTCTCTCGAGGAGATGGAATCGCTTTGGAACGAGCTGAAATCGAAAGAGTGAAATACACCATCCGGCCTTGCAAAACACTGGAAGAGCTTGCCGACCTCGTCAAGATTCAGAAGGAAATCTGGGGATACGCGGAACACGAAGTCTATCCGCTTAGGCTATTTGTAACCTTGCGGAAGATTGGCGGGCAGGTGCTTGGGGCTTTCACGCCGCGCGGCGCGCTGGTAGGCTTCGTCGCTTCCTTGCCCGCCTGGCACGGCGCCGAGCGTTATTATCATTCGCTTTCACTTGGAGTTTTGCGCGCGCACGAGAACCGGGGGTTGGGCAGGGCGCTAAAAATGGCGCAAAGGCGCGAGGCGTTGCGTGCAGGCATCGGCCTTATCGAGTGGACTTTCGATCCCCTGCGTGCAAAGAACGCTTTCCTTAACATCGTCCGGCTGGGGGCCGTCGCCCGCTCGTACCAGCCGGATTATTACGGTGAAGTTGAGAGCCGTTTCCAGCGCGGACTGCCGAGTGACCGTTTGATTGCGGAATGGCGGCTGAGTTCCACGCGCGTCAAACGGGCGCTGGCGGGAAAGCGGCCACGCCCGGGCAAAGCGGCGCCTGCAGCAATGCTCGAGATCCCGGCCGATATTGATCGATTAAGGCAATCAAACCCCGCGGAGGCGCGCCGACGCCAGTTGTCGGTTCGCAAGCAGTTGCAAGAGCTTTTTGCTCAGAAGCTGGCCATCACTGGATTCGAATACGACGTTGGGTCAGCCCGTTACTTATTGGACCGTTATGAAGATTAACAGAGTTGAAATTCGAGAGATTCAAATGCCTCTCGTCCATCCGTTCGAGACGAGTTTCGGCAAGACGACCCTGCGCAGAATCGTGCTGGTGCGCGTCGATGCGGAGGGCCTCACGGGATGGGGCGAGGTGACCGCGGGGGAATCGCCGCTCTACAGCCACGAAACTTTCGAAACCGCATGGCATGTTTTGCGGGATTTCCTCGTTCCCTGGGCTCTCGAAAAGGATTGGGCATCGCCCTCCGAACTTGCAGCGCGGTTCCGCCCCATCCGCGGTCACAACATGGCGAAGGCCGCCCTCGAGAATGCGCTCTGGGTGATCGAATCGCAACAGAAAGGCATTTCATTGGCGAAAGCCGTGGGTGGCACGCTCGATGAGATTCCCTGCGGTGTATCCATCGGCATTCAAAGCAGCGTCGCGGTGCTGCTGGAGAAAATCGCGCGGGAAGTTTCAGCCGGCTATCAACGGATCAAGGTAAAGGTTAAGCCGGGTTGGGACGTCAATGTCCTGGAGCGCATCCGCACTGAGTTTCCGGGAATTTCCCTGATGGCGGACGCGAATTCGGCTTACACGCTCGCCGATCTTGACCACCTGAAGGAATTCGATCGATTCTATCTTATGATGATCGAGCAGCCGCTCGGTTGGGACGACATCATCGATCACGCCAAGCTGCAAAGGGAACTCTCCACGCCGATTTGCCTGGATGAATCGATTCACAGCGCCGACGACGCGCGCAAGGCCATCGAATTGGGCGCCTGCAAAATCATTAACGTGAAACTGGGCCGCGTAGGAGGGTTTACTTCCGCCCGACGGCTTCACGAAGTGTGCCGCACACGGAACATTCCGGTTTGGTGCGGCGGAATGCTCGAGTCCGGCATCGGGCGTGCCCACAATGTGGCCATGTCCTCGCTCCCCGGATTCACTCTTCCCGGTGACGTCTCAGCCAGCCGGCGGTATTGGGCGGAGGATATCATCTCCCCAGAGGTGACTGTCAGCGCTCACGGAACGATCCGCGTGCCGCAGAACCCTGGCCTCGGTTATGAGCCCGACCTCGATCGAATCGAAAAAGTGACTACACGAAAGGAGCAGTTTAGCTAGCGTGTTTCAGGTGCAAAGGGGCGACGTTCTCGCATTGGCACGCTTTAGAGGTGTCTGCCGCTGCTGCTCTCAAGGCCCGGAGGGCCGAAAGATTGTGGCCCACGGCGAAAGCCGTGGGATGGCCGATGTTGGTTAACGAACAAGCCCGCGTCAGCGGGCGACAGACTTCCCGCGCTCCGTCCAATTCTTCTGTCGCCCCAACGGGGCTTGCTCATGACGCTTATGCCTTATCCCATGGCTTTCGCCATGGGCCACATTCTGCCGCCGCTCCGCGGCTCTCGCAGGCCTCGCACCTTAGGTTAACGCCTATGGGCCGCTGGCCAGGGCCGTGGTAGGTCGCCCCTTCGGGGCTGTAAGGAATCAGTTGGGACTCCGAACTAACATCCCTGCGAAAAACGTCCAACACGCTCCATCCGGCGCTTCAGCCGAACCCCATCGCCGCAGCCACGCCCTGATGCATGTTCTGATGCTTTGGGCGACGGTGTTTTGGGCGTCCAATATTGTGGCGGGAAAAGAGGCGGTGAGCAGTTTTGGCGCCATGGGACTGGCGCAACTGCGTCTGGCGGGCGCCGCGGCGCTTTTTGCTGTCCTGTTCGCGGCATGGCGCGGTTGGCCGGAGTTGCACTTACGCAGGCGCGAATGGCTTGGGCTTCTGGGAGTCGCATTTAATGGGCTCACTCTTAATCAGATATGTTTTATAAACGGTTTGGCCCGGACCTCCGTGGCGCACACTGGCCTCATCGTGGCGCTGGGTCCGGTGATGACGTTGGCGCTCGCTTGTTTAATGCGGCTCGAGCCATTAACCCTCTCCAAGCTCCTCGGTATGCTGATTTCTTTCGTGGGAGTTGCTATGCTTACCCTAGGGGGGCAGGAAGCGGGAAGCACCGCGCACTGGCAGGGCGACTTGATTGTGCTGGCCGGCAGCGCCTCTTTTGCTTACTACACAATTCAGGTTAAGGAAATCGCCAATCAGTACGATACGCTTACCTTGAACAGCGTGACTTTTGCGCTCGGATGCTTGCTGATGATTCCATTTGCCGCTCGCTCGGTGATGCATATCCGCTGGGCCAAGGTGACCATGGGCGCCTGGGGCGGCCTGGCATTCATGGTCGTATTGGGCACGGTTGTGGCCTACCTTTTCTACGCCTTCGCTCTTACCGAGCTTGCCGCCTCCCGCGTGGCGGCTTTCAACTATCTTCAGCCGGTGGTGGCCGCGCTGCTGGCGGCGTGGCTGCTCCGAGAGAAGATCACGCCGCACGTGATCACGAGCGGCGCGCTGATTCTCGTGGGCGTGTACCTGGCCGAACGCGAGCGCGGGGAAGAAGCGGGCAATGGGCGGCTAGGCAGGTAGGCAGGTGGGCAGATCGGCAGTAGGCAGGTCGGCAGGTCGGCAGTAGGCGGGTGGGCAAGTGGGCAGGCAGATGGGAAGTGGATATTTGACCCTCTCTGAAGTTAAGGAATAAGCCGAATGGATTCTTCTTCGACACACCGAAGCCGTCAAGTTTTTCGACAAGTAGTCAAACTGATGATTGGAGTGGCATTGACGGGGGCACTCTTGAATCTTGCATCTGGAATCTGGAATGCGGCTCTCGCGCCGGGCGCGGCCGATTCCATGTCGAAGCCCGCTTCTTCAAAGGGAGGAGGGGGTTCTCGAACAACTTCATTTCGCTTGGACGTTCACTCCAACATTGCTGCGATCGCTGATGCTGATTCGTCCAAGTTGCTCTACGAGAAGAATGCGAACAAAATCACGCCCATCGCCTCTATCACTAAATTGATGACGGCCATCGTCACTCTGGATGCGAAGCTCCCGCTAACCGACCTGGTTACAGTCAGCGATGACGATGTTGACGATCTGAAGGGCACACGGTCGTTCTTGACTGTAGGCACCACCTTGACGCGCGAAGCCATGCTGCACCTTGCCTTGATGTCGTCGGAGAATCGGGCTGCGGCATGCCTGAGCCGCTACTACCCAGGAGGGCGGCCGGCTTTCATTGCCGCGATGAACCGCAAAGCGCGTGAATTGGGCATGGACAACTCCCACTTTGTGAGTCCCAACGGCCTTTCCCCAGAGGATGTTTCGACTGCGCGGGACCTCGTACAACTCGTAAAGGCAGCCTGCCAGTATCCGCTGATTCGGCAATTTTCCACTGACACTCAATTCGACGTTTACGTAGGCAAATTGGGCAAAATGCGGCTGCAATACGGCAATACGGACCGGTTAGTCGGCCGTCCGGACTGGGCGATCGAGCTTCAGAAAACGGGCTTCATCAATGAATCCGGCAGATGCCTCGTAATGGATGCGCAGGTGGATGGCAGGAACGTTGTCATGGTGTTCCTGGATGCCTACGGTCGATTGACGTGCTTCGCCGATGCTCGACGCGTGCGCAGGCAGTTGGCCGCGCTGGAACGGCGACGGTAGCCGGCTTTGTGTAGCACAGGCACTCTTGCCTGCGCCGGTGGGAAGTCCAGATTGCGGTGAGCACAGGCAGGAGTGCCTGTGCTACACTCCGAATGCTCCCGCCGTGTATACTGATTATGATGAAGATCAGGGTGCTCTTCTTTGGGCTGACGCACGAGTTGGCAGGGTTTCAACAAGAAGTGGTGGAGGTTCCCGACGGAGCCAGCCTGGCTGGTCTTTGGGAACGGTATGCAGGGCGTTTCCCACGCCTAAACGAGCTGTCACAGGCGGTTTTGCTGGCCGTGAACCAGGAGATCGCGCCCCGTGCCCGGGTCTTACAAGATGGAGATGAAGTGGCATTTCTTCCTCCGGTCAGCGGCGGCTCGAACCAGGATTATTATTTGCTGACTCGCTCTTCTATTCCCACCGCCGATTTGGTGCGGCAACAAAAGGCCTGCGAAGATGGCGCTGTCGTAGTGTTCGAAGGCGTTGTGCGGAACAACTCCAAGGGGCGCAGAACGCTTTACCTCGAGTACGAAGCTTACGAACCGATGGCCATCCGCAAGATGCAGGAAATCGGGGTAGAAGTAAGACGAAAATTCGAAATCGATCACGTCGGAATGATGCATAGACTGGGGCGGTTGGAGATCGGCGAAACCAGTGTGGCCATCATCGTCACTTCCGCCCACCGGCGCGCCGCTTTCGGCGCCTGCCAATTTGCCATCGACCGGTTAAAACAGATTGTTCCGATCTGGAAGAAGGAATATTTCGAAGACGGCTCCGTCTGGGCGGAAGGGGAGGGGCGGGAACGTGTGCTGAGCCAAAACAACACGAAGCTGTGAAAAAAACCAAACGCCTGTGATCCTGAGCTGAGCGAAGGATCTTCGCAGTTTCCAACGGTTCAACCCCCTACGAGCAACTGCAGAGATCCTTCGCTTCGCACAGGATGACACATCCCGAATTTCAGCACAGCTTCTAGATCCCGGGTACACTATGGAGAATAGCCTGAAAGTCGCAATCGATATCGCCCGCGAGGCAGGCGATCTGCTTCTGGAACATTTCCGCCGGCCTCTCCAGATCACGTACAAGCGGCGGTCTGACCTGGTGACAGAGGCAGACCGGAAGTCGGAAGCCTTGATTGTGGAACGGCTGCAAGGCCACTTCCCTGGCCATGCGATCGTGGCGGAAGAGGGAGGAGGGCAAAAAACCGGCTCTGATTATTGCTGGTACGTCGATCCTCTCGATGGGACAACCAATTTCGCCCACGGGTTTCCCATATTCTGCGTCACATTGGGTCTTGCATATCGCGGCGAAGTGGTGGCAGGGGTAGTTTATGATCCCACCCGCGATGAGCTTTTCACTGTAGAACGCGGGTCAGGGGCGTTTCTGAATGGGCAGCGGCTCTCAGTTTCAAAGAACGCGAACTTGTCGGAGTGCCTGGTGGCAACTGGTTTTCCGCCTTTCGCTTCGAATCACGATTTAAATGTCCAGTTCTATTTTCGGTTCACCGAGCTCTCGCACGGGATTCGGCGCGCCGGTTCCGCAGCCTTGGACCTCTGCTCGGTCGCGGCCGGCCGCTTTGATGGCTTTTGGGAGCTGAAGCTCAACCCCTGGGACAAAGCGGCGGGCACCTTGCTCGTTACGGAAGCGGGGGGGCGCGTGAGCGGCATTACCGGCAAGCCATTCGCCTTGCTTGGAGATGATATTTTCGTTTCGAACGGCTTGGTTCACGATCAGATGGCCGCCGTGTTCGAAGAAGTTCTGGAGCGAAGCGGCGGCGCAGGCGGTCGCTTTTGAGGAACGCGGGATTCTTGTCGGTAGTCATTCTTCGATGTGCTCGGAATGACACTCAGGGCCAGAGGAAGAGCAGAAGGGCTTAGATCACGCCCATTCAAGACCTCGAGAGGTGCATTTGGTCAGACCCGCACGACCGCGCCGATTTCTTCGGCGTAGGGGGCTGATAACGTTATCGCTGAGCGGCCGCGAGGCTCCTCCGCTGGCCTCGGCTTTTTCGCCTGATCCGGAGATTACGCAAACCGACATTTGGCTCGACCGACTTAGCCCCGCCCACGACGGGTTGAAGATCGCGCAACTGACGGACCTTCATCACAGCCTCTTTACCCCTCTCGAAGAAATCCAACGCGCCGTCCATCTAGCCAATCATTTGCGGCCGGACGTGGTGGCGCTGACGGGCGATTACGTAACCCTTTCGCCCACCTATATCTGGCCGGTCGCGAGAGCGCTCGGGAAACTCCGCGCCAGGCTAGGGGTGTTTGCCGTTCTGGGCAACCACGATTTTCGGGTGGATGCGGAGGAAATCACGCAGGCGCTTCGCTCGCAGCGCATCCGCGTGCTGCGCAATGCTCACTGCGCTTTGAGGCGCGGCTCGGCCAGGCTTTGGATGGTGGGTGTCGACGATCTTTGGTGGGAAGCCGCGGACATCCACGCCGCCCTGCGATCTGTTCCGGCGCGCGACCCCAAGATTCTCCTCTGCCATAACCCGCTGGGAATCCACATGGCAGCAAAGCACGGGATTGATCTGGTGCTCTCCGGGCATACTCACGGAGGGCAGGTGCGGCTTCCGATGTTTGGCTCGGTTTACGGCCGCTCAAAGTTGGGTGAGCGGTTTGTGGAAGGCTGGAATCGGCTCGATGGAACGCAGATCTACGTGAGCAGGGGTATCGGCAAAGTCCTTGTCCCGGTGCGCTACGGTTGTCCGCCGGAAATCACCCTTTTGCGCCTCCGGTCGGAAGCAAAGAAATAGACAGCACAAAAAAGAGACCCATAGGGTGAGATACCACAGCCCGTACAGGCCCGGAGGGCCGACAGAGAATAGCCCACGGCGCAAGCCGTGGGAGCGAGGAGCGGCCCCGGGTTGTCTCAGCCCCGGAGGGGCGGCAGAGCCTCCCGCGGGATGTCTGTCGCCCCATCCGGGGCTGTGAATATTAACGCCGCATGGGGTCCCATGGCTCGCGCCGTGGGCTATTATCTGCCGCCGCTCCGCGGCTCCAGAAGTCCTCAAGGCTCAGGTTACCGCCCATGGGCCAGCGGCCTGGGTCTGAGAAATCGTTCTTTGTCGCTGTTATCAGGTATAGTACCTGATTGCTGAACGCTGAGTGCTTACCGACGACTGAATACTCAAAATCATGCTGACGCATTTCATACCTCTGCTGGGTATCGCGACGATCCTGTTCGTCGCATTCCTGCTTTCGAAGCAGCGGAGCGCGATAAGTTGGCGGATTGTGGCTTGGGGGCTGGGGCTGCAGATTGCGGTGGCGCTTTTTGTTCTTCGCACGCATGCCGGCTACTGGCTGCTGGAAAAGGTCTCGAGCGCATTCGTTAAGCTGCTCAATTACTCTTTTGCGGGCTCGTCTTTTGTTTTCGGCCCGCTGGGCGAAAAGGGAGGACCGTTCGGAGTTGTGTTTGCTTTCCAGGCCCTGCCCATGATCATCTTCGTTGCCTCCCTGATGTCGATACTTTATTATCTGCGCGTGCTTCCGGCGCTGGTTCTTCTGACGGGAAAGCTCATGTTCAAGCTCATGGGGACGAGCGGGGCGGAGTCGCTGGAGGTGGCGGCCAGCATCGTGATGGGCCAGACGGAGGCGCCGCTGGTGATCCGGCCCTACCTCGATGAGTTGACCGATTCCGAACTGATGACGGTCATGACCGCCGGCATGGCGCACATCGCCGGCTCGGTATTTGGGGCGTACGTGTTGTTTGGGGCGGAAGCCCGCCATTTGTTGACGGCGGTGGTCATGACCGCGCCGGGGACGATTCTGATTTCCAAGATGCTGGTTCCCGAAGTGGGAACGCCAAAGACAGCGGGAAAGATTGAGATGGCGGCGGGGGAAAAATCCGTCAACGTCCTGGATGCCGCGTCGCGCGGCGTTACGGACGGCCTGTATCTTGCCCTCAACGTGGCGGCCATGCTGATCGCCTTCATCGCTCTCGTGTATCTGGCCAATGGCATACTCGGTCTAGTGCATACCAATCTCCAAACCTTGTTCGGCTCGCTGCTGTCGCCTGTGGCATGGGTTCTCGGCGTGCCCTGGCAGGATGCCAAGGCCGTGGGCAACCTGATGGGAACGAAACTGGTCTTGAACGAGTTTGTGGCGTTCTCCATGCTCGGCCCGTTGAAGGGTCACATTGCGGAGCGATCCTTTACCATCGCCACCTACGCCCTGTGCGGCTTTGCAAATTTCTCTTCCATCGGCATCCAAATCGGAGGCATTGGGGCTCTCGCTCCGTCGCGCAAGCATGACCTGGCGCGATTGGGATTCCGGGCGGTGGTGGCGGGAACGATGGCGAACTACCTCGCGGCTGCGATCGCGGGCCTTCTCTTGACGTGAGTCGAGTAGGGGCGGTTCGCGAACCGCCCCTACGCTCATGATCGAGATAACGCATATGGTACCGAGAAGGCGGAAAAACACTCCAGGATATCCCGAAGCGATACGTGCCGTGAAATTCCTCGCTGCGCGCTGGCCTGCGGCCCCACGCGTTGGAATTGTACTCGGCTCAGGTTTAGGCGAGGCCATGCCGGACCTGAGCAAGGCACGCAGGGTCGAGTGGTCTTCAATTCCCGGTTGCCCACAGCCCTCAGTAGCCGGCCACAGCGGCGGCTTGCATCTTGGTTTCTGGTGTGACGTACCTGTGGCGGTGCTGGCCGGGCGCGTTCACCTCTACGAAGGTTACGAAGCGGGCGAAGTAGTTTTTCCCGTGCGAGTATTGGCGCTCGCCGGGATTCACTGCCTCATCACCACCTGTGCCGCGGGCGGCATTGCGCCGCGCGCGACGCCGGGAAGTTTCATGGTTTTTTCTGACCATCTCAACTTTCAAGGGGCCAACCCGCTGGCAGGATTTCACGACCCATGTTGGGGGCAAAGATTTGTGGACATGGGCCAAGCCTACGATTCCGGGCTGCGGCTGCACGCACTTAAGTCCGCCCGTGCTCTGGGCCTGAGGTGCTTCGCGGGTGTTTACGCCGCTCTTTTGGGTCCCAGTTATGAGACGCCCGCGGAAATCAGGGTCTTGAAGGCGCTTGGCGCCGGCGCGGTCGGGATGTCTACAGTGCAGGAAGTTATCGCCGCGCGGCAAATGGGAGTGCGCGTGCTTTCCGTGGCCACAATCACCAACCGCGCCGCCGGGTTGAGCCGAATGCCTCTGAGCCACGAAGAGGTAATGACGACCGGGCAGGCCGCGGCGCGGGATTTGGCGCGCCTTATTAGCGCGATCCTGCCAGCCGAGGCGAGGATTCCATAATCCCGCTGCTCCCCTCCTTGCTGAGGAAGGGCCAGGGGTATACGAGTCTTAAGTTAAGCGCAACGAATGCACTGTAAATGCCCGAAGGGCATTAATATCATTAGCCGTAGGTGGAACCTACGGGCTATAAGCCCTCGCGATTTGATTTCCGGCGACCCTGAAGGGGTCGAATGTGCCTTGGGTTCAACCCCTGCGGGGTTGACTGATGTCTCGCGCGACCGCCGCCCGTAGGTTTCACCTACGGCTAATGATATTGGGTCCCTTCGGGACCCGGCGAGCGCCCTTAATCTAACGCCGAAGTCCCCATCCTTCCTGAGCGGAGGAGGGGAGTCTAGAAGGTGAATGAGCGATGACGGCGGAAGAACTGCTCCAGCACGCGATGAAGGCCAGAGAAAACGCAGTTGCAACCTTCTCCCATTTCAAAGTTGGCGCTGCGCTCCTCACCACGGACGGCAGAGTTTATACGGGTTGCAACATCGAGAACGCCACCTACGGGCTGACCGTGTGCGCAGAGCGGGTGGCGCTGTGGAAGGCGCTGTCAGAAGGAGAGCGGTCTTTCGTACGGATCGCGGTAGGCTCGGGAGGAGAACTGCCGGCAGCACCTTGCGGAGCCTGCCGGCAACTGCTTTGGGAGTTCTGCGGCGATCTGGACGTCGTTTTAGGCAATGCCTCAGGCGTGAAGGAATTGCATCATCTTGCCGAGCTCTTTCCCCGGCCTTTCGATCAGCGCTCGCTCTGACTTTAGAATTTGCCTCCCTGGAATTTCGGCTTGGCCAATTCTTCCTTCCGCCGGACGATCTTCTCGGCGGTATGACGGATCACGTCGGAAACATCCCGGTTGAAGGCCAGTTTCTTCAGATCGAATTCGTTGACGCGCTGGAGCAGGTGTAAACCTACATCAATCGGGGTTCGCGGATTGTTGACCAGAGCCCGGACGACCACGTAGAGCTTCATGAATCGGCGGTTCAAAGTAATCACCCGCAGGGCATCCTCGCAGACATCTTTCATGGAGGCGTATTTCTCGACTTCGTCCTCGGTGAGTTTGGGTGATTGCATTACGGCGCGGGCCACCAGCTTG
>CAWIUZ010000375.1:0-10059 GCA_963838915.1 uncultured Acidobacteriota bacterium | reverse complement strand
AGCCCAGGCCGGGGCGAGCGTCGGCAGGTTGGTCGTGGGGTTCGTCTCCAGTTTGAATGCCAGGATACTACCGTGGGGATTCGGACCCTGCGTCACCGGGAACCGCGGAGCCTCCTTGGAGATCGGCCCCCAGATCGGCACATAAATCCAGGTGTGTCCCTCTTCATCACGCCAGGTCGAGAGCTCGCCCCAGATGCCCATCATTTGAAATTCCAGCTGGTCGTTGGCGAGCTTCTGGCGGTAAAGAGGCGTTTGATGATCCTCGGAGCCCAACGCATCAGCATCCAGCAAGTATAGGGCGCCTTCTTTTCCGCCCCCTGCCACCAGCCGGTGGCCGCGATACGGCAGCCATAGGAGGCTGGAAGCGGCAATGTCCAGATCATACTGCGTGATCTGCTCGTGGTTCAAAGGCGAGTAATAGTCAACTAGTTTAAGGTCTCCGGGGCTGGCCTCGAAAATGGTGCTGCCGTATTCACCCGCCGAGGGATCGAAATTCCCGTCTCCCGTGGAGGCGTAGATCCGTCCGTCGCTGCCGACAACAACTCCGCCCCGGCCCCAGATCCCGGCCCCGCCCTTGGCCACCAGCAAATCGTGAATCGCCGGCTGTGTGGGTTTCCGAATGTTGATGGAATAAATTCCTAGACGTCGCGCCGCCGCAACCCTGGGAGATTGACGTGTAGACGATGTCATTCGAAAGGTTCAGGCTCCAATCCTTGGCGTAAGGCGGCACGAACTGGACGGGACCGAAGCGCGTCTGGCCGGTGCCCAGGTCCAGGCCGTAGAACTTGCCGTCCGCGGCGACGACGTAGATCCAACCACGGGCTTTATCAATGGTGGGCGTGGCATTCAGGTTGTTCGGGCACAGCCACATGCCCTGGTCCTTGGGCAGTACGTGAGTTTCAAAGGTCTGGCTCCACACCAACTCACCCGTCTTGGCGTCGATGGCGTTGATATTGTCGGAGCTTCCCGCCACGTAAACCAGGCTGCGAATGCCGCTCGGCGTGGTGATTCCTTCAGCGACTACCGGCGCCGTGAGCGCCGCTAAAGACCGCGCCTCGTTCTTCACCTGAGTTTTCCAAAGCAGCTTCAGGCCGGAGACGTTTTTGAGGGTGAGGGAATCCTCCTGGTCGGCCCAACCGGAGCGCTGCGGGTCGTGGCCAAAAGTCGGCCAGTCCGCGCACTCGCCGCGTACACACAGCGTCAGGAGGGTTAACTGCGCAAGCGCAGCGATGAATCTAGTGATTTTCATAGTTGCCTGATCAGCTCCAGGGTGGAGGGTAATCCCCGACTTCACTTTTTGGGGTTCTTGTAGCCGGAGTTTTAACGTACCACAGAGTCTGCGGGGTTCGCAGAGAAAATGAACAGTCTCAGAATTTTGCACACCCCATGCGGGTTCCCTTGCCAGCGGCGCTCTTGGGTCTGGACAACCACCTTCACCACGCACTCGCTTGCTCCACGCACTAAAACAGTTTACCCTACGGTTTAGAAACAGAGCTGAGCTAAGCTGTGTCGTGTCTCAGAAGTTTTCAGCCCGCGGAGCGGGCGTCAGCGAGTAGCCCACGGCGTAAGCCGTGGGTTCGTGAAGCCCCCCTCTCCCCTGGCCCCTCTCCCGCTCGCGCGGGAGAGGGGAGCCGCAGGCGGGGTGAGGGCCGTCCAACCCAGGGCTTACGCCCTGGGCTACTTTCTGGCACCCCTGACGGGGCTACTGGCGCGTGGCCGTGTTGTCTCGACTTATATCGAGAAGTCTTGAGACACGACACCAGGGTAGTGGCGAGAGCGCGCCGGTCTCGGGTTCCAGCCGCCCGCCGCCGGCAATTGCGCCGAGCGTGCGGAATGCCCGCGCCCGCGGGCAAGCCGGTCAATGGATACAATCAGGCATTCATGCGGGGTATAAGGCTAACTTGGAAAGGGGCGGCGCTCATGGCCGTCTGCATCGCCATGTTGGGCGGCGCTGCGCGGTTCCGTGCCCACGGTTTGGTGTTTGATTCGCCGGGCACACAAGCGATGAACGAGCTGTATCAGGCCGCTCAAAGCGACATCACGAAAGGCAATTACTCTGCAGCTGCCGAAAAATTCCGCCAAATGCTGAAGCTCGATCCCAACTCGCCGGAAGTGTGGAGCGATCTTGGCGTGGCATACTCGATGCAGGGCCGGCATCAGGAAGCCGTCGAAATCTTTGAGAAGGCTTTACAGTTGAACCCTTCCTTACGATCGGCCAATTTGATGCTCGGGATCGAACTCGTCCGCTTGGGGAAACCTGAGGGCGCCATCCCCCACCTGGAGTTGGTGCTGAAACTGCAACCAGCGGATGGCGACGCGCTATCGGCTCTGGCAAGCGCTTTTTTCGCCACACATCAATTCGAGAAGGCTGCCGACGTCTTCAGGCGAGAGAGTCAGCTCGAGGGCAAAGCCGCCAATGCCTGGTATGGAATCGGAATCTCGTTCGAGCACGTGGCGGAGGATGCGGCCCGGCGGCTGGGAGGGATGGAAAAAGGATCGGCTTATTACCACGAGTTGGTGGGTGAGTTTCTCACGAGTGAGGATCTTGGCAGCGCTCAGCAAGCCGCCGCGATCGATGCCGAGAAAGATCTGCGCAGCGCGCTCGAGCGCGCCGGCGACGCCGCGGAAGGATTCCATGCAGCCTTGGGGTTTGCATTGCTGAAGGCTGGGGACGTTTCCCAGGCAAGCAAAGAATTCGAAACGGAATTGCGCGCTTACCCGGGCAGCCTGGATGGGAAGTTAGGGCTGGTTGAGGTGGCCCTGGCCAAAAGAGACTTCGCGGCGGCGGCTGCGTCCCTCTGCGGAATTGATGCGACGGATGCCGGGTACTACGAATCGCACCTGACGGCTCTTGTGGCCTCATTAGGGAGCAACGCGGAATCGGCGTTTGCCGACTATTTAGGAGGAGCGGGGATTCCCGCGTCGTGCAGCGCCGCCATCGAGGACCTGAAGGTTGCCTTGGGCCCGACCTCACTGACGGCGGGACTTGGCCGTGCCTTCGAAATACCGCGGCCCGTCGCCCAGGGAAGCGGTTCCAACGAGGATTCCCGGCGGGCCCAAGCCCGTGCTGAATTCGCAGCCGGGCACTACACGTTGTGCGCTCAGACGCTTGCCGGGGCTTCATTCTTGAAGTCATCGGATGATTCGGTTTTAGCCAGGTGCGCTTTCCTTTCCGGATATTACCTCGTCGCTTATGACGCCGCCAAGAACCTCTTGGCAGGCGCGGCGGATAGCGTCCCGGGAACCTACTGGAAAGCGGAAGCGGCGAAGAAGCTTTCTCAATCCGCCTTCGAGAAGGCCCTGTCGATCAGCCCCGACTCGTGGCAAGGGCGCGTCCTGATGGGAGACATCTACCGGCAGCAGAGCAAATGGGACCTCGCGATTTCGGAATATACCGCCGCGGCAAAGCTGATGCCCACGAGCCCAGCCGCGGAGCTGGGGCTGGGTACGGTCTACTGGCAGAACGGGCAGAACGGCCCGGCGGAATCCGCGCTTCGGACGGCACTCAAAATCGACGCCGACAACCCCCAGACCAACTTCGAGCTGGGGGATTTGCTGGTGCGGGAACACCGCTTTGAAGAAGCCGCGCCCTATCTGGAACGCACGGTGAACGAGAGGCCAGACTTCTTGCCGGCGCACGCTGACTTGGCGAAAGTCTACATCGCCGGGCAGAACACAGCTCGAGCGATGGCCGAAGTCTTAAAGGCCCTTCCGACGGATCAGACAGGCGACCTTCACTATCAACTCTACCTGCTCTATAAGAAGCAGGGGATGGCGGGGCAGGCACAGACGGCGTTAGAGCAATCACAGAAGCTGCGGGCAGGCGCGCTCGAGACCAGGCAAAAGAATCTGGAAGAGGCCTTGCACCTCTCGAAGCAGGCAGACGGGCTTGGGGAACCATAGCTGGTTGAGGCAGGGGCGGGCCTTGTGGCCGCCCATATCCGGCAGATTCGGTCGTTCGGGCGGGCACAAGGCCTGCCCCTCTAGGCGTTAACTTAACGCCTCAAGTGGTGGGAATCCAGGTCTCGCTCACCGCTATTACAGGCCCGGAGGGCCGACAGGGAGTAGCCCACGGCGTGAGCCGTGGGACCCAGGATCCACCCCTGGTTATTTCAGCCCCGGAGGGGCGGCAGTGGCTCCCGCGCGAGACCTTTCGCCCCTTGCGGGGCTGTGAATATTAACGCCACATTCCGTCCCACGGCTCACGCCGTGGGCCACTTTCTGGCGCCGCTCCGCGGCTCTCGAACTCCCGGAATCTTAAGTTGGCGCTTATGGGGGCCGCCCCTACGGCGCCTTAGCAAATGAACCGAAGAACCTTTCTTAACCGCATGTCTCTGGCTATGGGGCTGGGATGGCCCACGCCGCAAAAGGCAGGATTGGTGTTGCCCGGCGCCCGCAGTCCCATCCGGTTTAGAAATGTCGCCACTGCGGCCGGCCTCGACTTTGTGCTCGAGAACGACGCCACACCCGAGAAGCACGAGATCGAAACCATGTTAGGTGGCGTAGCCGCATTTGACTATAACGGGGATGGTCTGACCGACATCTATTTCACCAACGGAGCCGCGATCCCATCTCTCGAGAAGAACTCCCCGAAGTACTTCAATCGTCTCTACCGCAACGAGGGAGGAATGAAGTTTACCGATGTCACCGAGCAGGCTGGCGTGCAAGGTGTAGGCTATTCGATGGGGGCGGCGGCGGGTGATTACGACAACGACGGCCACGTGGATCTTTTTGTGGCCGGCGTTTTCCGCAACACCCTTTACCGAAATCTGGGGAACGGCAAGTTCGAGGACGTTACATCCCATTCCGGGATTAAGAGCGACCAGTGGTCGGTGGCTGCGGGCTGGTTTGACTATGACAATGACGGTTGGCTGGACCTGTTCGTTGTGAATTACACCAAGGACCCTCTTACCTTCAACCGTTTCTGTGGAAACCCGGCCAAGAACGTCCGCATGTACTGCGACCCGCAGTACCTGGAAGGGCTTCCCAACACCTTGTACCACAACAATCGGGATGGCACCTTCCGGGACGTCACGGCGGAGGCGGGTCTTTCGAAACACGTCGGGAAGGGAATGAGCGTCGCCTTCGCGGACTACGATGGCGACGGGTTCATGGATGTGTTTGTGACCAACGATTCGGTGCCGAACTTCCTCTTTCACAATCGCGGCGACGGCACTTTCGATGAAGTCGGACTCCTTGCCGGGGTCGCGCTGCCCAATAACGGCCACCCCATATCCAGCATGGGTGCGGACTTTCGCGACTACGATAACGACGGCCGCCCGGATCTGCTGGTCACGGCGTTATTCGGCGAGACCTTCCCATTGTTCCGTAATCTGGGGAAGGGGTTGTTCGAGGATGCTACGGAGACCAGTGGGTTGGCCACGCTGACTTCCAAGCGAAGCGCCTACTCGAACGGATTCTTCGATTTTGACAACGACGGCTGGAAGGATATTTTCACGGCGAATTCACACGTGGACGACAACATCGAACAGTTTATTGCGACCGCTTATAAGCTCCCCAACAGCGTTTTTCTCAACACCGGCGAGGGTACGTTTCACGAGGTATCGCAATCCGGCCTGGAACTTGAGCCGCCCAGGGCGCACCGTGGTTCTGCTTTTGCGGATTTTAACCTCGACGGCAAAATTGATGTGGTCACGTCCTCGATTGGCGGTCCGGCTGAGCTCTGGGAGAATGCCAGCGAAGACGGCCATCACTGGCTGGTGATCAGGCTGGAGGGGACGCGAAGCAACCGTGACGGAATCGGAGCGATAATCACGCTCGACGGCCAAACCAATCACATGACGAGCGCTGTAGGCTATTCGTCCTCCAGTCATTTTGGAATGCATTTTGGGCTGGGGAAGAACCGCAAGGCCGCCAAGATCGAGATCCGTTGGCCGAGCGGAACCGTACAGGTTCTCCGGGACGTGCCCGCCGATCAAGTCCTGGCGGTTCGCGAAAGTGGAGAATTGGCGAGGCTAGGCGGCCATTTGCAGACCTGCTAGGGCGGGGGAGCCTGAAGTTCCGGTAATTGCTTCGGCCGTGCCTGCGTTCCTCGAATTTCCTGATAGCGTTTGATCATTTCCTCCGCCAATCCTGGTTGCCCCTCCTGCTGATAGGCTCGGGCCAGGTCGTAGTAAAGCGCCCCATCCTGGTCCGCAGGCAGGGCCGCCTTAAAGTGGGGGATAGCCTCCTTGGGCCGGCCCGTCTCGAGGTATGCTTTGGCGAGGCTGCTCTCGGCAACGAGTAAGCCAGGGTCCAGGCGAAGGCTTTTTTCCAGGATGGGAATCGCCTGGGAGGGCTGATGAAGACTGAGAAGTGTGTCTCCCAGTAGATAATCCAGATCCGCTTCTTCCGGTTGGCTCTTGACCAGCGCTTCCAGATGCCGGCGGGCATCTTCCTGCTCGCCGGTCTGCCTGTAGGCTATGGCGAGGTTCCTTTGGATCTTGGAATTGTTCGGCGCGAGCTTGAGCGCTTCCTGCCAATCTTTCACGCACTGCCGGAATTCACCTTGGGACAGATCGGTTTCCGCCATCATCTCGTAGAATTCAACTCCGGGCGGCAACTCCCTCAAGTGGTCAAAGGCCGCCAAGCCCAGTCGTTCATAAGCCTTTGCTTCCCAATAGTACGATTCCGCGGTGGCTTCTCGGATCGCCGCTTCTACCAAGTGATCATAGCGAGCCTCCTCAAAGTCGCACGCCAGCGGTTGGGTGTTGCAGGGCGAAGCCGGAAGACGTTCACGCTTTTCTTCGAGGGCCGCCCAGTCCGGATGTCCCGTGGTTCGATAGATCTCGGCGACTGCGGCGTGGAGCCCGGGTAAGGTTGGGAGCTTCTCGATGGCTTGCCGGTAGTACTGGACGGCGGCTGCGTACTGACGATGCCGGGATTCTGTTTCGGCAGCGAGCGCGAGCGTGTATCCGGAATCGGGTGCAAGTCGCCGGAGTTTGCCCACCGTGTCGAGTGAAAGGGAAAGATAGCTGCGTCCCAATCCATACCAGCCTTTGGGATTCCTTGGATCCGAGTTGCACAGGGCCCGATACTCCTCCGCGGCCCGCACATTGTACCCGGTTGAGAGATAGGCTTCGCCCAGCTTCCAGCGGGCGAACTGGTTTCCCGGCTGCCGATCGATCACTTTCTGTAGCTGCCCGATCGCCTCCTGGAGGTTGCCTACATCGAGGTAGGCCAATCCCAGAAAAAGCCTGGCGTTCAGATACTCGGGCTCCATCCTTAGCACGGCGTTCAACTGTTCTATGGCGTCGCGGTGGTGCCCGGCCATCTCCTGGGCTATGCCTAAGTTTGTCATCAGACCAGGGTTGTTTGGAACCGCTTTGACCAACTGCTGATAAATCGGGATCGCCTTTTCAGGCTGCCCGGAGGCAACGAATTCTTTGGCACGCTCTGAGTCCTTGGCCAGGTCGGCAGACTGGCCGAACAAAGAAGCTGCGGCCGCCACAACGAAACAACCGGCCAGGAGAAGAGAACTTGATCGCAACCGCAACATGTGACGAAGCGACATTCGACGATTCAATTGCTTCGAGCCCTGAAGGGGCGAGCTAACAAAGCCCAGGCCAACGGCCTGGGTCGCGACCGAGACACCCTCGTTCTCTGGGAGCAAGCCCTGCAAGGGCGAAATAACCAGGCGTTGGCCTCCGCACAGCGTCGCCTCCGCCGCCTCGATCGGCTCATCACGCCCCTTCAGGGCTGGCCAATTGTACGACATGGATACCTCACCCAGGCCGCTGGCCCGGGCTTTGTTAGACCGCCCCGTTAGGGCTTAAGAATATCCTCGCAATCGTTGCTTCCGAACAGCCAACTTTTGCTTCGCCCGACCTACTCAGTCTAAACCTGGAGCTGACGATTCGCCAGCCCAGGGTATTGGCCGCGATAGAGTATATCAAGTACGATAGCCTAGTTTCAACGACCGCAATGAGAACCTGGAAATCGCAACCCACGGTTTCTCGCACAGGCACAGGGACATCAGCAAGCAAGAAACTGAGACAAGTCAAAAACAGATTGACAAATTCAATGCTACGGAATAGTGTAAAGTTTCCGTTAAGTTACAGGGTAGTTAATATCGTCGAGGAATGGAGGGCACGTCATGGGTGCGATTTCCGGATCCACCACTAATGGGGTGGCGCGCTTGTTCGGCGGCATCAAGCCATGTTTGTGTGCGCTACTTCTCGGATGGGCTTCTCTTTGCGTCTCCACCACTTCATTGTTCGCGCAGGCGCAAGTCTCCAGCGCTTCCATAAGCGGAACTGTCATGGACAACTCGGGAGCGGTCACGCCCGGCGTCAAGGTGACGTTGTCTGATCCGGGTGCGGGCTTTGTGCGCACATTTACGACCGATTCGGCAGGCCTTTACTCATTCACACTGGTACCACCTGGAACCTATACTCTCACCGTGGAAAAGGAAGGCTTCCAAACTTACGTGCAGAAGGGGATCGTGCTCGAGGTCGGGCAGACAGCCACGCAGGATCTCAAACTGCAAATTGGCTCGGTTACGCAGCAGATAACCGTCGAGGCATCGGCTCCGATCGTCGATCAAAGCGATGTCAACGTTTCTTCCACGGTTACCGAGCAAGGGACAACCGAATTGCCGCTCAACCAGCGCAACATTTTCGGTCTCGTCAACATTGATTCCAGTGTCAACAACAGCGCCCAGATGCAGGCCCTCAACCCTGCCAACACCGTCCAAACCGCTGACCAGGACATTTCCTTCTTCAATTTCGGCGGCGGCCGATTTGGCACGACGGCCTATCTGCTCGATGGAACCTGGGACGGAGCGGGCGACTGGGATGGGATCATTTTTGTTCCGTCCGTGGACGCCACGCAGGAATTCAAGATCCAGACGATGACTTTCAGTGCGCAATACGGCTGGAGCATGGGCAACGTTTTGAACGCCGTCACCAAGTCCGGAAGCAGCCGTATTCACGGGGATCTATTCGAATTCGCCAGGAATAGCGACCTGGACGCCAACTTCTGGTGGAACAACGCTAACGGTGTGCCGCGCGAGCAATTCCACCGGCATCAGTTCGGCGGCACGGTGGGCGGACCCCTGTACATTCCCAAGTACTTCGAACACACCGACAAGATTTTCTGGTTCGTCGATGCTGAGGCATTGCGCCAAACCTCTCCGGAATCGCTGACGGCTACAGTGCCGACGAGCACATTTGAGAGCGGCGATTTCTCGAGCCTGCTGGGGCCGGCGGCCGGAACTGACGCGCTGGGCAGGACGGTTTACCAGGGCGAAATCTATAATCCTTTCACAACCCGGCAACTCACAAACGGGGCGACAGATTCTGCAACCGGATTGACGGCGAATTGCCCGGGAGGGGCTGCCTCATGCTACATCCGGGATCCCTTTTCCACTATGAACGTGATCCCGGCGTCCATGCTCAACCCGGTTTCCAAGAATCTTTTCGCATTTTGGCCGCAGCCGACGTGCACGGGTTGCGGATACCTCAACAACTTCAGCACCGCCACTGGGGCGCCAGTCAGCTCAACCGAATACACCACGCGGGCCGATTTCAATATCAACGATGCGACGCGTGCGTATTTCCGTTGGTCCCACAAGGCCGAGCAGAAGACGGAGGAAGCGGAATTCTACGGCACCAAAGATGTGGGAGGGACAGGCTCGATAGCTCCCGACAGCCGGGAAGATTTTGTTCTGGGCGCTACTCGAACCATCAATCCCACTTTTATCGTAAGCCTTAATGCTGGATACGCACGCTGGGTCGAGGGGCGCATCACCCAGGGGTTGCCGTTCACGCCTTCAACAGTGGGACTTCCGGGTTCTATCGACTTCGCCAACGCGTTTCCCTATATCGGCATCGATGAGTACAACAACCCCGCGACTGGAAACGCCCTGGGCAGCGGCGGCCTGAACTCCACACCTCGCGAAGCGAAGAGTCTGGCCATTGACTTCACCAAGGTGCGCGGCGCTCACACCATCAACTTTGGGTTCATGGGAATCCTCAGTGTCCAGAACACCTTCAACAGCTCGCAAGCCAGTTTTACCTTTCCTCGCGGCATGACGCAGGGGCCCGACCCGACCAACGC
>CAWIUZ010000374.1:0-8906 GCA_963838915.1 uncultured Acidobacteriota bacterium | reverse complement strand
CTAGGTGGCAATCATGGCTACAACAATGCTGGCGGTGGTGAAGCCAGAAGCGGCGCCGGGAGCAGAGATTCGCGAGGTAAAGATTCCGGGCTTCGGACGCACGGACGTACTGGGGTGAAAAGCGAAAGTCGCGTCAATTTGCGGCACCGACCTGCACATTTACAACTGGGACCGCTGGGCGCAGAACCGCATTCATCCCCCGCTGATTCCTGGGCATGAGTTCTGCGGGGAAGTAGCCGCGTTCGGCGATGAGGTCACCAGCGTCAAGGAGGGCGACTTCGTCTCGGCCGAGATGCATGTGGCGTGCGGCAAGTGCGGACGCGTCGGAACGAGGGCCGGGCGCTGGATGGGCGCCCAGAATCAAAGCAAAAGCCAAAAGGCAAATGGCAAAGGAAAAAAGTGCAGGGAGGAGCGGGTTCGTCTTCGATGCTCGATGGGCGATTCTCAATTGACTATTCCTCACTTTTACTTTTCGTCCTGTGCTCGTGGTCTGTCGTGCTCGATGCCAGATTCCAGAGAATGGATTCACGCCGGCGCGGGAATGACAAGCCTGGCATCTTCGTTAGTCAAACCGGCGCAGGCCCTTCAGCTCGAGGAGGGTGTAGAGCGCGAATTGCGGGCCGTAAACCATGGCGCGATGCCAGCAGCGGCGGGGTTCGCGTGCGAGGCGCCAGAGCCACTCGAGGCCGTGCCGGCTGATCCAGGCGGGAGCGGCGGTGACGTTGCCGCTCACAAACTTGGCGGCCGCGCCGGCGGCGACCACAATGGGCGCGTTCAGCCTGGGCCGGTTGGCGAAAATCCACAGCTCCTGTTTCGGCAGGCCCAGAAGCACCCAGACGACATCCGGCTTCGCGTCGTTGATCTTCTTGACGATCAGGTCGTTCTCGTCGCCGCCGAGGTGACGGAAGGGAGGGGAATAGGCGCCGGCAATTCGCATGCCCGGGAACTGGCTGCGGAGTTTCGAGGTGAGACGCTCCAGCACCTCGACGGTGTCACCCAAGAAATACGCGCTATAGCCCCGCTGGGCAGCAAGCGCACAGAACGCCAGTATCAGGTCAGCTCCCCGGACCCGGAGGGGCGCGAGGGAGAGGCGGGCGGCGGCGACGCGGGCGGTCCACTCGCCGTCAGGAACCGAGAGGGCAGCAGATTCGAGGATCTGCCTGAACTCGGGATGCTTGAATCCTTCCACGATGCCGTGGGAGCTGGTCACCGCAATCCACCGTTGTCGATACCGTCCTTGAATCCACGCATCCATTTGCCGCACCACGCCCGGCGCGTCGATCACGTGCACGGGAACGCCCAGGACGCGGGCGCAGGGAATGTTGGCCGTGCTGTCGTCAGGGGGAGGAATGATGCGGGCGCTCGGAGCCTCACGGACATCCCGGTGAGAGGCATCGGCTGTGACCGCGAGATGATTGTGAATCGTCATCGGCATGCGCACCTCAGCGCGGCGGCGCGATTCAAAACTCAAGATTCCAAATTCAAGAAAAAACCTCACAGAACGCGCAGGAAAAATCATCGCGGCGCGAGAAGAAGCTGAAGGCCAGCGCTACAGGGACGGCGGCAGTTCGGAGGCGCCTTTGGGGAGCGAGGTCTGGGCGGCCCAGACAGATCGGGCGACAGCTTTCTTTGCGCGCAATAGCGGACGCCGGCGCGGGGCTTTTCCTTCCCTGCGCTCCCACCTGCCAGCGAAAGTGACCGCAAAAGACAAGAGCACGAGGCGGATGTCCAGCCAGAAGCTTTGCCGCCGGGCATACAGCAAGTCATAACGAAGCTTGTGCCGGCGCGATATTTCGCTGTGGCCGTAAACCTGGGCCAAGCCGGTGAGCCCGGGTTTGACCTTGTGGCGCAAATCAAAACGCGGGATTTCGCGACGGAACTGCTTGACCAACTCGATCCATTCCGGCCGGGGACCGACAAAGCTCATGTCGCCCCGCAGAATATTCCACAGTTGCGGAAGTTCGTCCATGGCGGTTGCCCGCAGCAATTTGCCCACCTTGGTAATCCTCGGATCGTTCTGCTTGGCGGGAACCGCGCCCCACCTCTTATCCGCGTCGGAGACCATGGAGCGAAACTTCAAACCCGTGAACAGGCGCCCGTCCTTCCCCACCCGTTGCTGCCGGTAGAAGACAGGGCCGTTGTCTTGAAGTTTTATTGCGAGGGCGATGACGGCCCAAAGCGGAAGCGACACGATCAGACCAAGCGCTGAAAGTAAAACATCAAAGCCCCGTTTCAGCATGGAATTTCCTTTTGATGGCTGAAGAAACCTAATGTGGTGTCCCGCCGACCCCCTCACCCGTCTCGCTAGGCTCGCCACCCTCTCCCCCAAGGGGGAGAGGGGATTGCCAAGAGCTTGGTTGGGCAGGACACCTAGTACTTAATGACGGGAATGGCCGTCATAACGGGGTGCTGTGGAAGGGCGGGGCTTCAGCCCCGCCGTCTTCGCGAGCGTGACGGGTTGGGCCTTTAGGCCCTGAAGCCACGTGGCCTCAGGGGCTAAAGCCCCGATGATAAGCGGTTTTTCCATGGCGGGCCTAAAGCCCCGCCCTTCCTAGGATTCCGCAATATGACACGGACTTTTGTCAGCAGGTACTAGCCGAGAGTGCTTTCACGAGCGAAGAGGCTGCGAATGGAGGTAAGGATCGCTTGATGGTGCCAGTCGAATTTGAGGCGCCCGTTCAATCGCCGGATCAGATCCATGGTGTTGGCGCTTTCAAAGGTTTTCTCGATGAGGCTGTCTGAGAAGTGGGCGGCAGTTTTGCGGGCGAGATAACCGGCCGTCAATTCGATTCCGAACGCCGAGCGCCAAAGACGTTCAAACCGACCCAGCGTCGAAATGCTGAAGTCGCCCTTCCGAAAGGCGCCCATGACGACATCCGCCGCCATTTCCGCTGACAGAAGACCGTAATAAATCCCACCGCCGGTCGAGGTTTTAACGTGGCAAGCGGCCTCGCCGATGGCCACGATTCGGTCCGTCACGCATCCGCCAACGGGCACCTGGCAGATGGCCTTCTGTCTGGGGGTGATGCGGTGCAGGTCGAGTTCAGGGGCAACGCGCCGCGCGAGGGCTTCGAAATACGGGCGAGGATCGCGGTCGGCCATCAATCCGAGCCGGACGCGGCCCTGGCCCAACGGAATCTTCCATCCGAAGGCGCCGGGCGCCACAGACCGCCCCACGTACAACTCGGTGGGATTGGCGGCGCCATCTTGGCCCAGCGGAATATCCGCTTGCATGGCTCGAAGAAATTCCCGAGGTTTAACAAGGCCCAAATCCGCGTTGAGGCCACTGTTTACGCCTGAGGCGACGAGCGCCACCCTCGCCTTCAGTTCGCTCGTGGTTCCATCCCGGCCCGAGGCGACCAGGGTGACCCCGTTTCTCTCGCGCCTGAGTGCAGCGACGAACGAGCCAAGATGGATATTTGCTCCGGCGGACCTCGCCAGATCTGCGAGGTCCTGATTGAACGCCGCCTTATCCACCACGCGCGCCAGGGGCGCCGGCGAGCGGTGCTCCAACCTTTGGCCGGCAGGCGAGATAGCCTGGAAGCAAAAGATCCGATTCAAGACGGAACGGGAGGGCAGGCCAAACCTGAGAAACGCCTCTTCGCCAATCACCCCGGAACAGACGGCATGCTCGCCGATCCGCATCTGTCCATCGAACACAGCTACACGAAAACCGGCAGCGGCAAGGCGATAGGCGGCAAACAATCCCGCGGGGCCTGCTCCAACCACTGCGATATCGCATCTTTGCATCGGTTCGTCTTTCAGTTCGCAACGCTGGGCGGGTGATCCTGTGACGCCGGCTTTCCAGGGAGCTCAGAAGTCATAAACCCGCGGTGGTAATAATAGCCGTAGTAACGATAACGCGAGCCGTAGAACCCGTCGACTTTTTGATCGAGCTTGTTGAGAGCCACACCCAGGACCCTGGCTCCAGCCTGATCCAGGATGCGGCGCGCCCATTTTACTCCCCCACGCGACGCCACGCCACTTTCAACCACTAGGACAACGCCATCCACCCACGCTGATAGCAGGGTCGCGTCCGTAACCAGCAGCAGCGGTGGAGAGTCAATCACAATGTGGTCAAAGCGGCTTCGGAGGTCACGCACCAACCCTTCCATGGTTGGGGATGAAAGCAATTCGGCCGGATTGGGAGGAATAGGCCCGGAGGGAAGCACCCACATATTGGGCAGGGTTTCGTGGGGATGGATAGCGGAGTCAAGGTCATGCGCCCCGGTGAGATAGCTGCTCAAGCCCAAAGCACCGCTTCCGTTCAAGCCCAGAACTCTAGAGACGCCTGGGTTGCGGAGATCGGCGTCGACCAGGAGAACGCGACTTCCCCGCTGCGCAAGCGCCAAAGCCAGGTTGACGCTCGTACTTGTCTTTCCTTCGCGAGGATTTGAGCTGGTGACCAGCAGCATTTGAGGCGGTCGCGGGGCCGTGGATAGCAGGATGGAGGTCCGCAAGATCCTGAAAGACTCCGCAATTTCCGACGAGGGTTGGTTCAGAACCATCGTCGCCACGGTTGCATCTCCTGTGCCGTTCGAAGGCCCGCGCGGGAAAAGGTGGCCATACCGCCTCCGCGATTTGGCCGCTTGCGGAATCATGGCCAGGGTGGGAAGGGCAACAATCCGCTCCAGATCCTGTGCCGTCTTGATGGAGCGATCCAGACTGTTCTGAATAAACGCCAGCGTCACACCTAGAATCAACCCCACAATCAACCCCGTGGCCACGTCCGCCTTTCGGTTCGGACGGATGGGGGCAGTGGGCACCAGGGCCTCGTCAGCCAGGCGGACGGTCGTCGCACGCAAGCTCTCGGAAATGGTTGCGTCTTTGAGGCGCTTCAGAAGGTCCCGGTAGAGTTCCTGATTGGTTTCGAATTCCCCCTTCAGCAGATTGTACTGAATAAGGAGTTGGTTGAGCTTCTCAACCTCTGCTTTTTGCCGGCTCACCTCCTGGGAAAGAAGCTTCTCTCGGCGGAGAGCAGTTCTGTAGTCGCTCCCAATCCGTTCCGCGACATGCTTCCTCTCCCGATCCATGAGCGATTCAACCTCGCTGAGCTGATTGCTGAGCTCCTTGACCTTATAGAAACCGGGGCCGTATTGAGATGTCGACGCGGCATATTCGGTTTTGAGTTCCGCGTATTTGGAATCTAATTGCTGTAACAGAGGATCATTGGTCACCAGGGCGGCATCGGCGATGTTGCTCTGAATCGAGTCGTAGATTGACTCCTTGTTGGCCCGGTCGGTTTCTGCTCCCGTTAAGTCTTTACTCAGGTCCGAAAGGCGTTCCTGCACGATGTTTTGTTTGTCGCCGACTTCAGCAATGGAGTTTACGCGCTCATAATCGACCAGATCTTGCTGGGATTTCTCCACCTTGGCTTTTAGCTCGTCCAGTTGCTGTTCCATCCACGATGTAGCGTGCCGGGTGGCATCGTATTTTGAGCGGAAACTGAGCTCGACATAATTGCTCACCAGAGTATTGGCGATACTTGCCGCCAGCTTTGGATCAGTGCTTTCGAAACTGACTTCGATCAGGCGGCTATTGGGGAGTAGATTGACTTTCAGGCGGCTCTTGAGAGCTCGAATGACGGCTGCTTGAGCCTCCGTGGAAGCGGGCATCGGCTGTAACGAGGAAATCGTTGTCGGTCGCTGGAACTCCGGCAATGTGGCCAGCTTGAGTTGCTCGGCGGTTTCCCAGGCGAGGTTGTTGTTTTGCAGCAGGTCCACTTGGGTTTGCAGGAACGCGTCATCGGTCGCAGAAGGCTGGTTTAGATTATTAAGAGTTTGGAGCTGAGGTGTTTCGGCCTGAACTTCCATGCGGGCGGTGGCCTGGTAGATCGGTCTCATGCGGAAAACCACCAGGGCCACGAGACCCGTGGTGATCACGGTCGCGGCGAGGATGGTGGCCCGGCGCTTCCTGAGAATCTCCCAGTAAGCTCCCAAGGAGACTGTCTCGGAACTGGAAGCCACCATGTCGAAGACCGGGGATCGAAGCTGAGTTTGCCGGGCGGGCACGTTTGGATTGGTGGGAACTGGCTTATTATCTTGAGCAGTCATTTCGTTTCTCCGATCTCCCCATGCTTCTCGACGCTCTTCTTTGGACATTGATGTGTAGCTTCCTTCTATGCGCGCGCCCCATGCGCGGGGGCCGCGCATTGACTCACCTAATAAGGGACGTGCCAGAGAGTTGTGTAGACTGCGGCGTCGATGACGCTGTGAAGAGTTCTCTTAGCCCCACTCTCGGGAACGTAGAGAATATCACTCGCCAGCAGCAGTTCGTCGGGAGCGTGTTTCGACAGGATGAGCTTGAGGTCGATAGGGACTTCCTTCCCCCCTCCCGTCGTTTGCATCGCGTTCCGCATGATCACCGCTTTGCTGGGTTTCGCATCTCGCGTGAGGCTGCCTGCCAGAGCCACGGCTTTCAGTACGGTCATCTTCTCCTGGTCGTTGGACAGGACAAAGCCTCCGGCGCGGTTCACGGCGCCCATGACATACACAATTCCTGCATGTTGGACCAGGACTCGGTCCCCCGGGAACAACTCGAGGTCGAGGCTGGCGTCACCGTTTTGCCAGAGCCGCCAAACGTCTACTTCCACCGTGCGGGGACTGGCGTGAGCAGTATCACCTTCCGCCTGGGCGGCGTCCTGACTGCGTCCGATCAACGCTCTGTCACCGCGCGTGATGATCGCTATGCTGCCGGCGTCGTCACTGAGCCCTTCAGCCTGTGTCAGCAATTCAAGCAGCATCGTGTGACCGTAAATGGGGTAAACCCCGGGTTTCTTGACCGCTCCGGAAAGGACCACGGAATTCAGTGTGGACGATTTCACGGTGACAACGACGTCGGGGTCGGTGAGTATGGCGCCGTCCAGAAGTTCTTTGCGAATCGCCCTGGCTAACTCTTCAAGACTTAATCCGGCGGCCATGACGGAATGCTGAACCATCGGCAAGGTGATCAGCCCATCGGCGTTCACGCGATACTCGCGGGAAAGCTCCGGGACTCCGACCACGTAGATATCCAGGAGGTCGTCCTTGGCGACGACGTAACTGCTACCTGTACGACTGGCTGGTGACGATTTAGGGGCAGCAGGTCCCGACGCCTGTACTGGTGATACGGCTTGAGCGGAACCGGGCTTTTGCGCCGGCCAGAGAGGGGCTTGGCAAGCCAAGCAACCCACGAGCAGAGCCCAGCCTAAATGAGCTAAGGTCTTCAGGCCGACCCTTGTGCAATCTTTGTGTTTTGCCTCAAATCCCCGCATAGTGTTGCTCCTGATCCCGAGGGTATTTCTTCGCTCCAGAGAAATCTGCTGCAGTGGCCAGTCCGGCGAGGACTGCAAACCAGGCCGCGTTCGCCGGGATGTGCAGGTTGAAATCGAAAAAGCTGTGTACGAGCAAACCGCAGCATCCTAGGGCGGCGCCGAGCCTGATCCATCCGTCTTCAGTTCCCACCCGGCGAGCCAGACCTGCGAAGGCAGTGCGGAAGAAGAGCGCCAGTGCTGTCAGCACCGCGGCCACGCCGATGATCCCGGTTTCAGCCGCAGCCTCTACGTAATCATTGTGGGCGTGATAAACCCACCAATCACCGGGGTAACTCTGATAGCTTGGATAAGCGGTCTTAAAACTTCCCAAGCCAACACCCGACACAGGGTGACGCAGCAACATGCGCAGTGAATCCTTTGCGAAGCTTCTGCGCGTGGCCATTTCATCGGCCCAAGCGTGACCCTTGACGTGAGCGAGCAGGCTCAAGCGGTTCAAGACCCAGCCGGGGTCCTCCCAAGAGAACAAGAGCGCGCCCGCCAAGAGTGTGGTGGCAACAACCATCGCCAGTCTGGCGCCCTCAGTTTTCCGATGACTCGAGAAGCCGAAGATGACAAGTAGTATCGCGACCTCTACAGAGAGTGCGATCAGGCCGCCACGAGAACCAGAAAGCAGCAGCGAGGCGAGCGCGACTGCTGCCGCAAAGAGCAGCAAAGCCAGAGTCGCATAAGGGAGCCTCTTCCTCTGGCCGACAAGGTAGAGGGCCGCAACCGGAATAAGCATTTCCATCAAGCCCGCGTAGTGGTCGGGATTAACATACGGGCCAAAGAGATAAGCGGGTGTGTCGATCCTTCCGTAGATTCTGTGCGTCCCGGAAGCGAACTGGAGAATGGAGAACAATGCCAACAGGCCCGCGAAGGCCACCACCGCCAGACCCAAGCCGCGCCAGGTTTGCTTGCCCGCTGTGGCGAAAAGTTGGGCGGTGAGGAAAAACAATGTCCCATCAACCGCCAACAGCACGAGTGATTCGCGGGTGGCCGATCGGTCGAGCGTGAGTCGCCCCCAATATTGAACGAGTCCCCAAAGAAGAAACACGATGATGGGTATATAAAGGGGCGACCAGACGAATCTCAGTACGCCTTGCTGAACACTTCCCAATGCCCACAGGAAGAGGGCGACATAAGCTAGTAGGCCTACCAAGGTCCAGGCCCAAGGATCTACAGCCCCGATGGCCAATGGCGCGCCGATTAGAGCAGTGACAACCAAAACTCGGGCTACGCTGATCCCCGTCGGATTCCTATTAGCCTTGGCGTGAACCTCCCCGTGCATGACTGCGTCGGCCGGCGGCATCGGGGAAAACTCCATTCTCAAAGCTGACTCTCCAGGGCGCTCTTCCCGCCAGGACAATCCATGCATTGGAGTGAAACGGCATCTAACCAGAAGCTTCCGGAGATTTCGGTGGGATAAACCCGGCCGCGAGGTCTCCAGAGTGAGACCCGCACAGACCGGGTTTCCGCTGCGGTCGAAAAGTACAGCCGAACAGGATGCCATGGGGTCGTTTTGATTGTCGTCTCGCTTACAGCGTCCGGAAAGCCGGGTTGCCTGGTATCCTGCACGCGCAAGCAAGGGCCGGTGTTGGAGGTGATCTCCTCTGAG